>CAZROY010000028.1:0-28829 GCA_964601885.1 uncultured Sulfurovum sp.
AGGATTTCAATATAGAAAATATTTCGGATATATATCCTGAATATTATGTTCTTAGGGTCAATCAATTTAATGATGTAGCAAAAAATAGTCTTGATGAGTGGATATATTTTCTAAAAAATGAGGAGATACAAGATAAGTTCAAAGCCAAAGGATTGGAGAAAGCTAAAGAGGCATTAGATGTAATGAAGCTTGGAGATAAGGATAGAGCAATTTATAAAAGACGAGAGGAGAATAGATTATATAAAGAGTCGCTTTTATATACGGCAGAGAAAAAGGGATTAGAAAAGGGATTAAAAAAAGGGATAAAAGAAGGGGAAAAAAAAGCTAAAATGGAGATAGCCAAAAGTTTACTCCAAGCAAAAGTCAATATAGATATAATTGTTATAAGTACAGGTTTAACTATTGAAGAGATTAAATCACTAAAATAGAGCTTTGAATGAAATTATTAGGATTTTTACCAGAAAAATAGTTAAAAAATAGATAATTCCATCATACTAAAGAATAATTTTTATTTGAAAAAAACAAAAATTTATATATAATGTACTCAAAAAAAGGAATTAATTATGCAAGAGATACTATTAACAGTTGGAATAATTGCTGTCCTTTACTTTTTACTATTTGATAAGGGCAAAAATAGTATAGAAACGACGACAATAAATTATCAAATTAGTACAAGCTAATTATAAAACAATGGCTTCACCATTAACCATAGCAACCATATCTTCTATTCTAATTCCAAATTCATCTGGAATATAGATACCCGGTTCTATGGTATATACCATACCGTCTTCTATAATGGTATTGGATTTAGGGGAAATATATGGCATCTCATGAATATCTAATCCTATGCCATGACCTGTTGAGTGGACGAAATAGTTTCCAAATCCAGCTTTGATTATAATTTCCCTAGCAATATTGTCTATCTCTTTTGCTTTCATGCCACTTCTTGCCCTTTTAATCGCTTCATCGTGGGCTTTTAAAACTGTATCATAGACCTTTTGTATTTTTTTACTTTTAAATTTTTGATTAATAGTAAATGACAAATCATTTTCTAAATAGAGGGTTCTTGTCCTATCAGAGCAGTATCTTTTATATTTTAATCCTGCATCAACAAGTAGTAAATCACCTTTTTTTAATATCTTATCTGTAGGCAAAGCGTGTGGCTTAGAGCTATTTTCATTAATAGCAACTATAGGATTAAATGATAATTCATATTTTCCATTTTTAGATAAAGCCTTTTTTGCCATATAGGTTAACTTGAATTCATCTCTACCTAAACCCTTTTTCTCAATATCTTTTGAGAGTCTATTAAAAGCCTTTGCACCTAATTTTGCTGATACTTTTAGTATCTCCAATTCTTGTTGAGTTTTAATAACCCTTTTGTGATGCGAAAGGTCTATCTTCTGTTTAAAATGTACTTTTAGATTATCTTTTAACTTTTTAAAATTTAAGACTGACCACTCTTTAGGGTCAAATATTATCTTTTTAATTTTCGATTTTTTAATAATTTTATTTGCCAGTTTATATAACTCTTTATCAATTATGACAGAAGCATTTTGAACCATCTCTTTTGCCTCTATTTCATATCTACTATCTGTTAAAAAGAAATTTTCATCTCCCAATTTTAAAAAGAGTGCATTGTCACAACTGTAGCCACACTCATAATAAATTGCATTTTCATCTGTTAATATATAGTTCACTATTTTCTCTTTTATTTGGGGCGTGGGAAATTTTAACCCACTAGCAAGATTATCTATTTTGTAAAGATTGTTGTGCCATTTTAGCTTTTTGAGCCTCCTGCATAGCCTTTACCTCATTCATAATTTGAGTTATGGCAATCATTGCCATGTGATAGACAAAAGGTCCAAAGCCTGAAATTTGACCTGCACAAACAGGAGCGGTCAAAGATGTTTTTCTAAATTCCTCCCTTGCATAGATATTGGATAAATGCACCTCAATGGTAGGAATTGATACAGCAGATATTGCATCTCGAATTGCTATAGATGTGTGAGTATATGCAGCTGGATTTATAATAATTCCATTTGCTTCACCCAGACACTCTTGAATTTTATCAACTATTTCACCCTCTAAATTACTCTGGAAAAACTCAATTTCAATTCCATTCTGCTCTGCAAAATTTTGCATCTGTTTGTGAATATCCTCTAATTTCATTGGACCATAGATATTTTGCTCTCTGTGACCTAGCATATTTAAGTTAGGACCTTGAATTACTACTACTTTCATTATTATTTGAACCTTCTATTAAATTTGGGCTGTATTCTATGTGAACTACTCCACCATAAATGACAAAGTTTCCTAGAAACTCCAAACTGTTGTTTAGATATTAAAAGGCTTTAACGGTAGTTCTTACCGCAATCAATTCTTTTTACAGAAAAATTCGACTTGATTTTTGTCAAACAAATCATACCACAATGTTCCTTATATCCTCACCCCAACTAGTGGGGTTAACTAATCGTTATGAACGGTTGGGTACTTCACTAGGAGTTATATACATATTGACATATCTCCCATCTTTTTTTGCGGGTTGTTCAAGATTACCAACATCTTTTAATCTTGGCCAAACACGATTTAAAACATCAATTCCCCACTCTGGATTTGCCATCTCTCTACCTCTTAAAAAGACTCTAAGTTTAACATGTTTTCCAGCTTTTAGAAACTCTCTAGCATGTTTTACTTTATAGGCTATATCATTTTCGGCAATTTTACATGAGAATTTAACCTCTTTGACATCAATAATTTTTTGGTTTTTTCTAGCCTTTTTCTTTTTCTTTTCTTGCTGGTATTTATGTTTGCCATAATCCATAATTTTTGCAACAGGTGGTTTTGCATTTGGTGATACAAGTACTAAATCTAATCCTCTCTCTTCAGCTATATTTAGTGCCTCATTTCTCGAAATAATACCAAACTGTTTACCATCTTCACTAAGAACCCTAAGTTCTCTAGCTCTGATATTCTCATTCATGATAGTCTCATCTGGTCTCTTCCTGCCTCTGTTGTTTCTGTTGTTCTGTTTACTCAAATTTTACCTTCATTAAGTTGTTTGCTTAATTCTACCATAAAATCCTCAAATTTGAGATTATATCTCTCTTTTTTTCTTCTATCTCTTAATGCCACACTTTTTTTCTCAACCTCTTTATCTCCAACAATAGCCACAAATGGCACTCTTTGTTTCTCTGCCGTTCTAATTCGTTTATTTAAACTCTCATTTTTATCATAAATTTCACAATCAATACCTATATCTAATAGAGAGTTTTGAAGCTCTTTTGCATAAGAGTTGTGTATTTCTGAAATTGGAATGATAATAACCTGTATCGGAGCTAAAAATAGTGGAAACTCCCCTGCATAATGCTCTGTTAAAATTCCAATAAACCTCTCAAATGAGCCTAAAATTGCACGGTGTATCATAACAGGCCGTTTTCTTTTATTATCTTCTGCTACATATTCAACTTCAAATCTTTGAGGTAGATTAAAATCAACCTGTATAGTTCCACACTGCCACTTTCTACCAATAGCATCTGTAATTTTTATATCAATTTTTGGTCCATAGAATGCTCCACCACCCTCATCTATGGTATAAGGTAGGTTGTTATCCTCTAGTGCCTTTTTAAGTCCTTCTGTTGCAATCTCCCAAACCTCATCATCTCCTATGGCTTTATCCGGTTTAGTTGAAATCTCCATAGTATATTTGAAATTAAATAGTCCCATTACACTATCAACAAATTCAACTACTCCAATAACCTCATCAGCAATCTGTTCGGGAGTACAAAAGATATGGGCATCATCTTGTGTAAACTCTCTAACTCTTAATAGTCCATGTAAAACACCGGATTTCTCATGTCTATGAACTACTCCATACTCATAATATTTTAAAGGTAAATCTCTATAACTTTTTGTGGTCTGTTTAAATACCTGAATATGTCCAATACAGTTCATAGGTTTAATACCATACTCTTGACCATCTATCTCTGTCAAATACATATTTTCACCATAACAAGCATAGTGTCCACTTGTTCGCCACATATTAGCTTTTAAAATCTCTGGTCCTCTTACAGGTTGATAACCTCTTTTAATATGAGCTTTATGTAGAATATTCTCCAGTTTATATCTAAGTTTTGCACCCTTTGGCATCCAAAATGGTAATCCCGCACCCGATTCTTCATCGAACATAAAGAGTTCCATCTCTGAACCAATTTTTCTATGGTCTCTCCTTTTTGCCTCTTCTAACATTTTTAAATGTGACTTTAACGCCTCTTTATCTGCAAAAGCTATACCATAAATTCGAGTTAACATCTCTGCATTTTCATCTCCACCAAGATAAGCACCGGCTACTCTTGTAAGTTTAAAATTATTTAAAAATCTAAGAGATGGAACATGTGGACCTCTACATAAATCTTCAAACTCTCCCTGCCTATAAATAGATACGACCTCATCATCAATGTTAAATAATACTGCTTGTTTTAACTCATCTCCTTTAAACTTATTAAGAGCTTCAGCTTTTGAGATTTCATATTTCTCTATTTTATACTTTTTTTTAATAAGATTTTTCATGGTTTTCTCGATTTTTTTCAAATCCTCTTCACCAATCTTCTCATCAACTTTAAAATCGTAATAGAACCCATCATCAACAACAGGTCCTACAAAAAATTTAGCATTAGTATATAACTCTTTAATTGCTTGTGCCATTAAATGGGCTGTGGAGTGTCTAATTATCTCCAATGCCTCATTAGAGTTACTATACTCAATCTCTCTATATTTAGAGTTACTCTTAAAACTCTGTGTATCTATAATCTCTCCTTGGTCATCTATATAACCTATTAAATTCTCGTTCAAAACTAACCTTTAAATGCGATAAGTCGCTATAAATTAAATGGTCGTATTATATCTTGATTTCTCTTAAGAGGTTTATTTCATAAGATTATGATAAAATTCTATTAAATTTATTTTAAGGAATATATATGGAACTATTTGGAACTGATGGGGTGCGTGGTTTAGCAGGAGATAAACTTAATGCTTTTACTGTAATGAGACTTGCTATGGCTGCTGGAATATATTTTAGAAAAAAAGCAAAAACTAATAAAATTTTGGTGGGTAAAGATACAAGACGAAGTGGATATATGATAGAGAATGCTCTTGTCTCGGGACTTACAGCTGTTGGATATAATGTAGTCCAAATAGGTCCAATGCCAACACCGGCTATTGCATTTTTAACAGAAAATATGAGATGTGATGCAGGTATTATGATAACAGCCTCCCATAACCCTTTCTATGACAATGGAATTAAATTTTTTGATTGTGAAGGGAATAAACTTAGTAGAGTTGATGAGGTCTCTATTGAGAGAATATTTAGTGATATAAAAAAGATTGAGAACAATTTTGCCATAAAAAAAGAGATAGGTCGTTCAAAAAGAATAGATGATGTAATTGGAAGATATATTATTCTAATTAAAAACTCATTTCCAAAAGAGTTATCATTAGTAGGTATAAAAATAGTTGTAGATTGTGCAAACGGAGCATCATACAGTGTAGCACCTACCATTTTCGAGGAATTAGGGGCAGATGTTATACCGATAGGTGTAAATCCAAATGGATTTAATATTAATACAAACTGTGGAGCTATGCATCCGAACTATTTAGCTCAAAAAGTTATAGAGAACAAGGCAGATATTGGTATTGCACTTGATGGTGATGCAGATAGAATTGTAGTTGTTGATGAAAACGGAAAGATTATTGATGGTGATAAACTCATAGGAGCTTTGGCTGTATATTTAAAAAGGGAGGGAAAATTAGTAGAGGATAGAGTTGTGGCCACTATTATGAGTAATCTAGCTTTAGAGGAGTATTTAAAAGAGAATGGCATATCTTTAGTTAGAAGTGATGTAGGAGATAAACATGTATTAGAGGTTATGAAAGATATTAGCTCCAATTTTGGTGGTGAACAGAGTGGACATATTATATTTTCAGATTTTGCAAAAACAGGAGATGGACTCTTAACCTCTCTTCAGGTCTTAGCATATATTTTATATAGTAGAAAAACAACAAGTGAAGCTTTTGATATATTTGAATTATCACCTCAACTTCAAACAAATATTAAAATATCAGAAAAAAAGCCAATAGATGAGATAGTAGGAGCTAAGGAGCTATTTAAAGAAATAGACTCTTTAGGTATGCGTCATGTTATTCGTTACTCCGGAACAGAGAACCTAATGAGAGTTCTTATAGAGGGGAAAAATAGAGAGGTGTTAAAAGAGATAATGGATAAAACAGTGAAATTTTTTACTAAGGCTTTAGGATAATGGTGAGATATATAACTGTTTTTTTATTAGCAACTATTGGAACTATAATTATTGACCAAAATATAAAAACAATTTTTGTTGAAGGTGGATACTATTTTGAGGGAGCATGTATCAATTTAGAACTTCACTACAATAGAGGGGTAGCATTTTCGATGTTTGCCTTTTTGGGAGACTATTTAAAGTGGATACAGTTGGCTTTAATTATTGGAATAATTATATTCGTTATATATGATGGATATATTAAAAAGTATGCTTTTCCAATAGGTTTAATAGTAGGAGGTGCAATCGGTAATCTATATGATAGATTTATACATCATGGTGTTGTGGACTATGTAGCATGGCATTGTGGATTTAATTTTGCAGTCTTTAACTATGCTGATGTTATGATAGATATAGGAGTTGCAACAATCCTACTATTATCTATTTATAAAAGTAAAACCAATAAATAGTAGCTATAATATCAAAAAAATTTGGAGAATATTTATGTGTGTTGAGAAATTACAAAAAATCCTTTTAGCTATGGTGATGGGTATTGCAATGATGTTAACTGCAACAGGCTCTATTAAAGTAGGATTTCTATTACAGTTTGGTACTATGGTTATACTTCTTATTAGTGCATTTACGGGATTTTGTTATATTACACAGGTGTTAAAGAGTGCTTTTCCATTATGTAATAAGGATAAAAATTAATGGGTTATATTTCATATAAAGATGCCGGTGTTGATATAGATGCAGGTAACAGTTTTGTAGAGGCTATTAAGTCTGATGTTAAATCAACTTTCAATAGCAATGTTATTGGTGGGATAGGCTCATTTGCAGGGGCATATTCTTTGCCATTGGGTTATAAAGAGCCAATTTTACTATCGGCTACTGATGGGGTTGGAACCAAACTTAAACTTGCTATTGATAGTGGTAGATTAAATGGAGTTGGTATAGATTTAGTAGCAATGTGTGTTAATGATTTAATCTGTAATTTTGGTATCCCTCTATTCTTTTTAGACTACTATGCAACAGGTCATCTTAAATTGGAAAATGCAAAAGAGGTAGTATCTGGTATTGCTAGAGGTTGTCGAGAGGCGGAGTGTGCTTTAATCGGTGGTGAGACTGCTGAGATGCCGGGAATGTACTCTAATGATGATTTTGATTTAGCAGGATTTGCAGTTGGAATAGCGGAAAAAGAGGAGTTGGATAGAGTATCTCATGTTAAAGAGGGACAATCAATTATTGCACTTCCAAGTTCAGGTATCCACTCAAATGGATTTTCTTTAGTTAGAAAGCTATTTTTTGAAAAGCTCAATATGAGTTTAGAAGATAATTTCAATGGAGAACCTCTTATTGAGACACTACTTACTCCTACAAAAATATATGTAAAAGAGTTTAAGGCAAATAGAGATAAAATTCAAGCACTAGCCCATATCACTGGAGGTGGTATTATTGAAAATCTACCACGAGTGTTACCAGATGGCTTAAGAGCTAATATTAATAAAAACAATATTGAAATTTTACCTATATTTAAGTTTATAGCTCAATATGTAGATGAAGATGAGATGTTTAGAACATTTAATATGGGTGTTGGTATGATATTTATTGTAGATAATAAAGATGTTAATCGAGTATGTGCTAATACAGGAGGTTATGTGATTGGAGAGATAATAAGAGGCAAAAAAGGGGTAGATATTGTGTAAACCATCAAATCTCTAAATAAATTTGGAAGAAAACTTAAATTTATCTTATATAAAAAAAAATAATATAAGATAAATGATATTTGGGTATAATATGCACCGTTTTTATATCTTGAAAATCCCAAAAGGGCGTCTTAATAGCGTTTTTTTGGGACTTTCAAGTTCAGATTTTAATTCAAAAAAATAATAAGAAAGGAATTGTATTGCCTACAATTAATCAATTGGTTCGTAAAGAGCGAAAAAAAGTGATTAAAAAATCGAAATCACCAGCATTAGTTAGCTGTCCTCAAAGAAGAGGTGTTTGTACTAGAGTTTATACCACAACTCCTAAAAAACCAAACTCTGCCCTTAGAAAAGTCGCAAAAGTAAGACTTACAAGCGGATTTGAAGTTATCTCATATATTGGTGGAGAGGGACATAACTTACAAGAACACTCAATAGTACTTGTTCGTGGTGGTAGAATTAAAGATTTACCGGGAGTAAAATATCACATTGTTCGTGGTGCCTTAGATGCTTCAGGTGTTAATGGTAGAACTGTAGCTCGTTCTAAATATGGTACAAAAAGACCAAAATAGATAAATTTAGACCCAGTTTGTTTCAATTATCCTTAGGGGAAACAGATTGAGTAAATCAAAATATTAGATTGAAGGAAAAGATAAAATATGAGAAGAAGAAAAGCACCGATTAGACCTGTACTGCCAGACCCAGTATATGGTTCAAAAGTTTTAACGAAATTTATAAATGCTATAATGTTAGATGGTAAAAAGTCCATTGCACAAAAAATTATGTATGGAGCATTGGAGAGAATTGAAGAGAAATCTGGTCAAAGAGGTATTGATGTATTCAATAAGGCAATGGATAATGTCAAACCTGCAATGGAAGTAAAAAGTAGAAGAGTAGGTGGTGCTACATATCAAGTACCT
Organism: uncultured Sulfurovum sp.; assembly: GCA_964601885.1. Classification (GTDB taxonomy): domain Bacteria; phylum Campylobacterota; class Campylobacteria; order Campylobacterales; family Sulfurovaceae; genus UBA1140. The sequence goes on from CAZROY010000028.1 coordinate 8,920, forward strand.
ATTGAGGTTAGACCTGCACGACAACAGACTCTTGCTATTAGATGGTTAATTGACGCTGCTAGAAAGAGAAATGAGCGAACTATGATAGAGAGATTATCAAATGAACTAATGGACGCATCAACAGATAAAGGTGCAGCATTTAAAAGAAAAGAAGATACATATAGAATGGCAGAGGCTAATAAGGCATTTGCCCACTATCGATGGTAAGGGAATAAAAATTATGGCAAGAACACATAAACTCGAAGATGTAAGAAATATAGGAATTGCAGCACATATTGATGCAGGAAAGACCACAACAACTGAAAGAATTCTTTTCTATACAGGAGTTGAGCATAAGATTGGTGAAGTTCATGATGGTGGAGCAACCATGGATTGGATGGAGCAGGAGAAGGAGAGGGGTATCACAATTACCTCAGCAGCTACAACCTGTGAGTGGTTGGGAAAACAGATTAATATTATAGATACTCCGGGTCATGTTGACTTTACTATTGAAGTTGAAAGAAGTATGAGAGTACTTGATGGAGCAGTATCTGTATTCTGTGCCGTTGGTGGTGTTCAACCTCAATCTGAAACTGTTTGGAGACAGAGAAATAGATATGGTGTACCATCTTTAGTTTTTGTTAATAAAATGGATAGAACAGGTGCTGATTTTTTTGAAGTTGCAAGACAGATTAGAGATAGATTAAATGGTAACCCACTTATTATTCAACTTCCTATAGGTGCTGAAGAGAGTTTTGAAGGTGTCGTTGACCTTATTAAAATGAAAGAGATTGTGTGGGACGCTGATGCTACCATGGGGTCGAAATATCATGAGCAGGAGATTAGAGAGGAACTTCAAGACCAAGCTGAAGAGTATAGAGAGAAGATGTTAGAGACTCTATCTGAAATTGATGGTAATGAAGAGATGATGGAGAAGTTCCTAGAGGGAGAGGAAATTAGTAATGAAGAGATTATTGAAGCTATTAAAAATGCTACAATTGGAATGGCTGTAGTACCTATGCTTCCGGGTAGTGCCTTTAAAAATAAGGGGGTTCAAACCCTACTTGATGCTATTGTGGCATATCTCCCATCTCCTGTTGAAGCTCCTCCAATTAAAGGTACTTTAATGGAAGATGAGAATGTAGAGGTTACTGTAGAATCAACAGATGATGGAGCTTTTGCATCTTTAGCCTTTAAAATTATGACAGACCCATTTGTTGGACAACTCACATTTATTCGTGTTTATCGTGGTTCTTTAGAATCTGGCTCTTATGTATTAAACTCTACTAAAGATAAAAAAGAGCGAATTGGTAGAATTATGAAGATGCACGCAATTAAACGAGAAGAGATAAAAGAGATTTATGCTGGAGAGATTGGTGCAGTGGTTGGTCTAAAAAATACCACTACTGGTGATACTCTTTGTGACCCTTCTGATAAAGTCGTACTAGAAAGAATGGATTTTCCTGACCCAGTTATTTCTGTAGCAGTAGAGCCGAAAACAAAAGCCGACCAAGAAAAAATGGGAATTGCTCTTAGTAAATTGGCTGCAGAAGACCCATCATTTAGAGTGAGTACAGATGAAGAGTCAGGACAGACTATTATCTCTGGAATGGGTGAACTTCATTTAGAAATTATTGTTGACAGAATGAAAAGAGAGTTTAGAGTTGATGCAGAGGTTGGGGCTCCACAAGTTGCATATAGAGAGACAATTAGAAGTTCTGTTGAACAAGAGTATAAGTATGCTAAACAGTCAGGTGGTAGAGGACAGTATGGTCATGTATTCCTTAAAATTGAGCCACAAGAGGCGGGTTCAGGATATGAGTTTGTTGATGAAATTAAAGGAGGAGTTGTTCCAAAAGAGTTTATTCAGCCTGTAAATAAAGGTATTCAAGAGGCAATGGAGAGAGGTATCCAAGCAGGTTATCCAGTAGAAGATGTAAAAGTAACTCTCTATGATGGAAGTTATCATGATGTTGACTCATCTGAAATGGCATTTAAACTTGCTGCTTCAATGGGATTTAGAGAAGGTTGTAAAAAGGCTAATCCTGTAATATTAGAACCTATGATGAAAGTTGAAGTTGAAGTTCCAGAAGAGTTTATGGGAGATGTTATTGGAGATGTCTCTAAGAGAAGAGGGCAGGTTACAGGCATGGGTGATAGAGCAGGGAATAAGATTGTTGGTGCTTTTGTACCATTATCAGAGATGTTTGGTTACTCAACAGATTTGCGTTCTATGACACAAGGAAGAGCAACATATACTATGGAGTTTAACCACTATGAAGAGGTTCCTGCAAATATTGCAAAAGAGATTATTGAGAAGAGAAATTAAGAGTTGAAATAGTAAACTCAATTTATAGTAGGGATTGTAGAGATATAATGACAAAATGCAAACAGCAAGTTCTATAATTACACATATTAGACATTTACCTCAATTTAAATTGTTTGATAACTATTATTGCTATAATAAATATATCTCCCTACTAAATCCTAGATTTCGAAAAGCTATAGCATTTGTCTATATTAAAAAGGGTACTCTATTCTTAGCTTTATCTCACCCGGGTGTTAAATGGGAATTAAATTCCAATCATGATTTATTAAAATCTATTTTAACCATGTTAATTAATATGGATGAAAAGTGTAAAAAGTTAAAAGCAAATAAAATAGTACTATTTAATTCTAAATATTATAGTGTTGTAAAAGATACTGAAGTTGAAGATACTATACCACATTATAAAGAGAGGTCATTTGGTAGATTTAATATTGAAATCCATGATAAACAGTTAGAAAAGATGTTCTTAGAGATAAAGGATTTAATAACTCTTAACAAAAATTCTACTAATGTTTAGTTTTGTTTCATTAAAAAAACAATAAGAGGGAATTGATTTATATCAAAAAAGTTTTTACTTATTTTTCTTATGTTAAAATTAACAAATGAAAATATTATTAAATGGCATAGGACGAATAGGTAAAGCAGTTTTAAAAATAGCATTAGAGAGCAAATCACTCAATATAGTCGCAATAAATGATATAAATTTAAATATCAAAAGTATAGCTTATACTATTAATTATGATTCTACTTATGGAGCAATTAAAGATAAATTTCGAGTGATAGATAACTATATAGTAAACTCTATAAACAAAATAGAGATACTAAACCATTACTCATTAGATAATATAAATTTACAAAATATAGATATTATTATAGATGCTAGTGGTAGTAAAATAGATGTAGCACTACTAAGAAGACTTGATGTAAAAGCTATCTTTTTAACACACCCAAATAGAGATGCAGATATAAATATTATTTTGGGGGTAAATGAAGAGAAGTTAAATCTTTTCAATCAGAAAATTATCTCGACAAGTTCATGTAATGCAACGGCTTTACTTCCTATTTTGAAATTAATTGATGAACACAAAAAAATTGAATATGGTGATATAGTTACGATACATCCTCTTCTAAACCATCAAAAGGTTTTAGATAGTGGTTGTATTGGTAGTGTTGATAGGGGTGTTGAGTGTAATTTAGAGTTTGGTCGTTCTGCTACACAAAATATAATTCCCAGTAAAACAACCACTATAGAGGCGTGTTCTTTTGTTATGCCAACTATCAATTCAAAATCTATTGCTTCTAGCTCATTAAGAGTTCCAACAAGTACGGTTGGTGCAATTGCTGTTACACTATTTGTCAAGGAGGAGAGTTCTAAAGAGGAGATTATATCGCTCTGTCATGAATATGAGAAAAACCAAAAATTTAATATTGTGTTGAATAGTTATGAAGCGTTGGTATCTAGCGATTTCCAAAAGCAGAGATACACAACAATTATTGACCACCGTTTTACAGATGTCAAGGGCAAAAAGATGATTAAACTTATAATTTGGTATGATAATGAGTGGGGATATGCTTCTAAAGTTGTTGATATAATATTGACTAGTTTGAACTACCCGACTGCTCTTGTGCATTAGCCTCCTCTTTAAGAAAGAGAATTGGAATTACTATTAATAGTTCTTAAAAGAGAATTAATGTCTGCCTCTCTTCCTAACCACTTTTTATATAGTATATTCATATCTTCGGAAGCTCCTCTACTCAATATATATTTGTAATATCCATCAGCTTTATCTTGATTAAAACTGCCATCGGTATCTAAACATTCAAAAAAGGCATCTGTACTTAAAACTTCTGCCCACTTATAACTATAATATCCTGCACTATATCCACCGGAGAAGATATGTCCAAATCCATTTTGAAATCTATTATAACTTGGTACTTTAATTAGTGCTGTCTCTTCTCTTATATCATCTAATAAAGATTGAACTTCATCTCCTTGATAAAGTTTTTGATGTAATTTTATATCAAATAGAGAAAACTCCACTTGTCTTAAGATACCTAATGCTGATTGAAAATTTTTGCTATCTTTTATTTTATCTAAGAGTTTATAGCTAATAGGTTTATTAGTTTTATAATGAAATGCAAACTTTTTTAATATATCTCTCTCATAGGCGAAATTCTCTAAAAATTGTGATGGAAACTCCACCACATCCCATGCTATCCCATTTACTCCAGATATAGAGTACTCTTTGCACTCTGAAAAGAGATGATGAATACCATGACCCATCTCATGAAAGAGTGTTACAACATCATTATGTCTTAATAGGCTTGGATTATTTTTGGTCGCAGTTGGGAAATTGGTAACAATAAAGACAGTTGGTAGATGTCGATTTTGGTTTTTATCTATAAAATGTGTCTGCCAACTATTCATCCATGCACCATCTTTTTTCCCCTTTCTAGCCTCTAAATCAAAATATACTCTACCTGAAACTCTATTATTTCTATATATATCAAAAACTTTAACACTCTGATGCCATATTGCTGTATCTGATGGTTTAAACTCAACATTAAATAGTTCAGATACAACATCTAATAGACCATTTAGGACTTTATTTAATTCAAAATAGACTCGTGTCACATTCTCATCAAATGCAAACTTCTCTTTTTTTAGTTTTTCACTATAGTATGCTATATCAAATGGTTGTAGAGATTTGATATTATCATACCTCAGTGCAAACTCTTTTAACTCTTCCAACTCTTTTATAGCTTGTGGTTTTGCTAATTTTAATAGTTTTTCTAAAAACTCAATTACTACTACAGTAGATGGTGCATCTTTTGATGCCAATGATAACTCTGTATAGTTTTTAAATCCTAAAAGTTTAGCTTTTCTATCTCTTAATAGAAGTATCTTATCTATTACTTTACCATTCTTAGATGCCCTTGTGGAGTAGGCTCTATATAACTCCTCTCTATAGGCACGATTTACACCATAAGTCATATATGCTAAGTAGCTAGGTAATTGCAGTGTAAATTTATAGACCTCATCTCCATTAATCTCATCTTTAGCAGAGGCTAAATCACTACTTGGAATACCTATTACATCTCTTTTATCCCTTATAATTAACTCATATTCATTATTTGCATCAATTATATTTTGAAAAAAGTTATTTGAGAGTTGGCTTAACTCTTTATTTATCTCTTCTAACTCTTTTTTCTGCTCTATTGAGAGTTTTGCTCCAGATAGTATAAAATTTCTAATATTATTATCTATAACTCTTTGCTCTTCTAAATCATCAGATTTTAGTGTACTTATTTTATTAAATAACCTCTTATTTTGTACTATTTGACTATAAAATTTTGATAATTGTGGTAAAGACTTCTCATATGCCTTTTTGGTCTCATTGGAGTTATTGACACTATTTAGATGTGATAGTGGTGTAAAAAATATATCTAGTTCATTCTCCAAATCCTGCATACTTTTTAATACATCTTGGTAGTTATTTTTTTTGCTACTTGTGCTAATATCTTCTATCTCTTGTAACTGTCGTTTCAATAGTTTTTCTAAATCTTTTGGGAACTCCTCTAAATTTTCTATTTTAAACTCTCTAAATTGCATTCTTGATACCTTATTCTTTTTTGGCGGATTATATCAAAATATTTAGAAATTTGTTATAATTGTAAATTAATTATCAAATCCTTGTAGGTTTTATCCAAACTATTAATGATGATTTGGATTTCAATCATTTGACTTTTGAAAAATAGTTGATTTTTACCTATTTTTTTATATAACTGTAGTTCTTATCAATACTTAAGATTAATAACTCCTTAGATATAATACTCTAAAAAGAGATAGTTAAATGCACTGGTTCCAATTTGATAGAAGAATACTCCAACAGTTCAACTTTATTTTAATATTACAACTTTTACCACTTTTTATTCTTTCGTCTTATTTAGTTTATGAGATAAAGCCGACACTATTTAATAAGCAATTACTCTATTATGGATTATCGGCAGTTGTATTTTTTGTTGCATTTTTAATACCTTGGCGTAAATATCAATGGTTAATTCCTATCTCCTATTGGATTAATCTTCTTCTACTTTTAAGTGTGGACTTTTTTGGTAAAAAAATATTGGGTGCTAGAAGATGGATAGAGATACCATTTATCCACATGACACTTCAACCGTCAGAGTTTATTAAAATTACGGTGTTGTTGATGTTGGGCTATCTAATAGTAAGAAATCCTCCTCCTAAATGGGGATATAGTTTAAAAATGTTTATTAAACTTTCACTATATATTCTTATACCATTTGTGCTTATTGCAAAAGAGCCGGATTTAGGAACAGGGCTTGTTTTACTTTTAACAGGTTTTGGGGTGTTATTTGTAATAGGGGTTAGAATGCGTATATGGATTACACTATTAGTGGTTATTAGTTTAACCGCTCCCCTATTATATACACATGGCTTAAAACCGTATCAGAAGCAGAGAATTGCAGACTTTTTAGGAAAACCGAGCTATCATGTTCAGCAGTCTATTATTGCTATAGGTTCAGGGGGAATGAATGGACAAGATAAAGAGAATGCTACACAGACTCAATTAAAGTTTTTACCGGTCTCTTCAACCGATTTTATATTTGCATATTTGGGTGAAAGATTTGGTTTTGTAGGAATGGTCTCTACCATTGTATTATATGCTATGTTAATTTTACACCTTCTACACATTGCAATGTCTAACGCAAAAGACTATTTTGTAAAAGTTTTTGCCTCAGGTATGGCTTTTCTATTTTTTATATATATGGCAGTAAATATCTCAATGACTATGGGATTGGCTCCTGTTGTTGGTCTGCCATTGCCAATGTTTAGCCATGGAGGTACCTCTTTTGTGATTTTTGCAATTCTTTTTGGAATTTTGGAAAATTTACTTGCTTTTCGTTTCTATTTTATGTATAATACCGACTCAAAAATAACTATGACGAGAGTTTCACCTCTCTAATATCTCTATTTAACGGGTCTTTAGCTCAGCCGGTTAGAGCACTCGGCTCATAACCGAGTGGTCCGGGGTTCGAGTCCCCGAGGACCCACCATCTTTTTTAATTCTAATCTAATCTTACTTTTGGTAATATCTTCTCATGATTAAAATTTTAATAGTTATTGCAGTTTTTACAACAACACTATTTCCAATATTTAATGCCGATATAATGCAAATTACTCCTGCTATAAAAAAGAGAATGATAGAGGGTAACTCTTGGAGAGAAAATTGTCCTGTTCCTTTAAAAAATCTTCGTTATGTAAGAGTTGTTTATCACAATTTTAATGGCGAGGATAGATTAGGGGAGTTGATAGTTCATAAAAGTATAGCTACAGATATAGTTTGGATTATGGAGGAGCTTTATAATATTGGTTATCCAATTAGACAGATGAGGTTGGTTAGTGATTTTAATGGAGATGATTGGAGTTCAATAGAGGCAGATAACAGTTCTGCTTTTAATTGTAGAAAGGCTACAGGTTCCAAAAAGTGGTCAAAACATGCTTTTGGTAAAGCTATAGATATAAATCCAATAGAGAACCCATATATCTCAAGAAGTGGTCATATTTCACATAAAGCATCACTAAAATATAGAAAAAGAGTACCATCTCATAGAGCTGTTCTTTTAAAAAGTAGTAAGGCAACTAAAATATTTAAACGGTACGGTTTTAGTTGGGGTGGGGAGTGGAAATATACAAAGGACTATCAGCACTTTTATAAAAATATTCAGTAATCATCAAATATATTAGAGGAAAATATCAAAGAGTAAAACAGTTTCTCCCCCCTTAACGGCGAGGCTTTATGGAACTGATGATAAAAAGTGTAACAATAATATCTTCATTTTTTGCTTTTCTAATCTTAGAAATAAATTCTTCTATTTCTTAACCATTCTTTAGATAACATCGACCCACTTTGGGGGTAAATTTTGTTAATTGTTGCCCCATCACATTTTATTTTAAATAAAGGTTGGTTTATGAAAAGTCTTTTTACTTCGTTTAAAGATAACTGTGGTTTTGGTCTGTTGGCATCGATTGACAACAAATCAACACATGAAAACTTAGAAGATGCAATTATTTCACTTTCACGAATGATGCATCGTGGAGCAGTTGCGGCAGATGGTAAAAGTGGAGATGGTTCAGGGCTTTTATTATCTATGCCTCATACATTTATGAAAAAAATAGCTCAACAAAAGGGGGTTGTACTTCCTAAACAGTATGCTGTTGCTATGGTTTTTAGTAGAGATAATAGCAATTTTGCAATATTTCAAGAGAAATGTAGAGATAATGATTTAAAAGTAATTATGGAGCGTGAGGTACCTATAGATACTGATGCCTTAGGTGAATATGCATTAAACTCTCTACCTATTATTAAACAGATATTTGTAGCACCAAATTCTATTATGTCCTTTTCAAGATTTGAAGCTATGATTTATTTAACAAGAAAAGAGATAGAGTATAAATTAAAAGATGATAAAGATTTCTATATTCCATCATTTTCGACATCTGTTATATCATATAAGGGTCTGCTTATGCCAACTCTTATTAAAAAATTTTATAAAGATTTACAAGATAGAGATTTTAAAATATCTTTCTGTCTATTTCATCAAAGATTTTCAACAAATACCTTACCACAATGGAAACTAGCTCAACCTTTTAGAAATATCGCTCATAATGGTGAAATTAACTCTGTTAAGGCAAATAGATTTAATGTTTTAGCCAAAAGAGGCTCTATTAAAAGTGAAGTTTTTACAGATGAAGAGTTAAATAAAATTTTAAATATTATACTTCAAGATGATATGAGCGATTCTGCCTCTTTAGATAATTTTTTTGAATTTCTTCAAGCTAATGGAGTTGACTTTTTTAAAAGTGCAAGAGCATTAATTCCTGCACCTTGGCAGAATGCACCACACATGGACCCTGAACTTCGAGCATTTTATGAATACACCTCTACACATTTTGAAGCGTGGGACGGACCCGCTGCTGTCAGCATGACAAATGGTAGATATATAGGTTGTATTATAGATAGAAATGGATTAAGACCATCTAAATATATTATTACTAAAGATAATAGGTTGCTTATCACTTCAGAGTATGGAGTATTAAATATTCCTACAGAGAATATTAAAGAGAGAGGAAGATTGCAATCTGGTGAGATGATGGGACTTGATTTAAAAGATGCCAGAGTAATTAAAAATGATGAGATTAATGAGTATCTAAAGAGCAGAGCAAACTATAATGATTGGCTTAATGAAAATATGAGTTATCTCCAAGAGTATATAGATACTCCAATATTTACAATTGATGAACTCAATAAGAGAGATTTAGAGAGTAAACAGAGATATTTTAATATTACCCATGAGACTATAGACCAAATTATTGAGCCTATGTTAAAAGATGGTAAAGAAGCAACCGGTTCTATGGGAGATGATACACCTCTAGCCGCATTTTCTAAGGTACAGAGAAACTTTTCAGACTTTTTTAAACAAAAGTTTGCACAGGTCACAAATCCTCCAATTGACCCAATTAGAGAAAAAGTTGTCATGAGTCTTAATACAGGTTTTGGAGAGATTGGGAATATTTTAAAAGAGGATAGTTTTCATGCTAAAAGATTAAAGAGTGGTTCTCCAATTCTTATCAAAGAGACACTAAATATCCTTTTAGAGTTTGGTGATAGCAAAAATCCAAAATATGAACCATGTTATAAGGCAAGAAGTTATAGTACAATATTTTCTGAAAATATGAAACTATCTTTGGAAAAGTTAATAGATACTATTCTTGATGATGTTCAAAAAGATGGTATTCGTACAATTGTTTTAGATGATAGAGAGGTTAATAGCAAAAATAAAACTATCCCTATGCTTATGGTTGTGGGACGATTAAATCAGAGACTTCTTCAGGCTAAACAGAGAAATCTAGTTAGTATTGTGGCAATTTCAGGTGAAGTTTTTGACTCACACACATCAGCTGTTATGATAGGATTTGGAGCAACTGCTATATATCCTTATCTACTTCTTGCTACTGCTGGAGAGTTAGCAAAAAAGAGAGCCGGTAATAAAAATATAGACTTAACTGATACTGTTAAGAAGATTAGAGGTGCCTTAAATGCTGGTCTTATGAAAATTATGTCTAAAATGGGAATTGCTACTATTGCAAGTTATAGAAACTCTGCCCTATTTGATATTATTGGTCTTGATGATAAAATTATTGAGGAGTGTTTCTATGGTGCAAAAGGGCTACTTAAAGGTTTAACATACCAAGATATAGAGGCTCGTATTGAGAAGTACCATTTTGAGGCATACAATAAAGCAAAATCGCTTTATCCATTAAATTTAGGCTCATTCTATAAATATTTAGATGGAGGAGAGTATCATGACTACTCTCCACAAGCTGTTCATGCCATACATCAAGCATCTCTTACAGGTAAAAAAGAGGATTTTGAAAAGTTAAAAAATCTTATCGATAAGAGAGATAAAAAGTTTATTAGAGACTATTTTGAGTTTACCTCAGATAGAGAGAGTATATCTATTGATGAGGTAGAGCCAAAAGAGAGTATCTTTAAGAGGTTCTCCACTGCTGCTATGAGTTTGGGTTCAATATCACCCGAAGCCCATGAGTGTATGGCTGAGGCTATGAATAGAATAGGGGGTATGAGTAACTCAGGTGAAGGTGGAGAGGACGCTATTAGATTTAATACCATAAAAAACTCGAAAATCAAACAGATTGCATCAGGACGATTTGGTGTAACCCCTGCATATCTTCGCTCTGCTCAAGAGTTACAGATTAAGGTTGCCCAAGGTGCAAAACCGGGTGAGGGTGGACAGCTACCGGGTCATAAGGTAACTCCTCTAATTGGACGATTAAGACATACAATTCCCGGTGTAACACTAATCTCTCCTCCACCTCATCATGATATATACTCTATTGAGGACTTAGCTCAACTCATCTTTGACATGAAACAGATTAACCCAAAGGCACAAGTGGCTGTAAAACTAGTCTCTACTGCTGGAGTTGGGACAATTGCTGCTGGAGTTGCTAAATGTTATGCAGATAAGATTATTATATCAGGTGCAGATGGTGGAACAGGTGCGGCACAACTTGGCTCAATTAAGTTTGCAGGAAACCCTTGGGAATTAGGATTGATAGAGGCGCACAATGCACTAAAAGCCAATGGTCTAAGAGGTCAGGTAAAACTTGAAACAGATGGTGGACTTAAAACAGGAACAGATATAATCAAGGCTGCCATTTTGGGAGCAGAGAGTTACGCATTTGGAACAGGAGCATTAACAATTTTAGGTTGTAAAATACTGAGAATTTGCCACCTCAATAGATGTTCAGTTGGGATTGCAACACAAGAGGAGAAGTTGAGAGAGTATTATCAGGGAACTGTAGAGAGATTGATTAACTATTTTACACTTTTGGCAAATGATGTAAGAGAGATTTTGGCAAAATTGGGATACAAATCTATAGAGGAGATAGTGGGTCAAACAAATCTCTTAAAGGTGATAGATGATGAATTTGCTAAGAAGTTTGATTTCAATTCTCTTCTAGTAAAGTTAGATGGCATAAATACTAAGCAAGTTGAATTTAATGAGCCTTATGATAAGAATGAGTATGAGTTAGAGATATTGAAAGAGGTTATGCCAACTATTAAACAGCCAAGTGAAGTTACAAATATTACTAAGACAATTAGTAATTTAAATAGAAGTTTTGGTACTAGAATTTCTGGTGTAATAGCCGAATATTATGGAGATGATGGACTTCCAGAAGATTCAATTGTAATTAATCTAAAAGGTACAACTGGTCAATCTCTTGGTGCTTTTCTGAGTAAAGGTGTCAGTATCTATGTTAATGGAGCAGGAAATGACTATGTTGGCAAAGGTATGAGCGGAGGAAAAATTGTTATAACCTCTAAATTATCAGGTTCAACCTACTCTTTAGCTGGAAATACATGTTTATATGGAGCTACAGGTGGAAAACTCTATGTAACAGGTCAAGTTGGTGAAAGATTTGCTGTTAGAAACTCAGGGTGTATTGCTATTGTTGAGGGTACAGGTGACCACCCTTGTGAATATATGACAGGTGGAGTGGTTATTGTACTTGGAAAAACAGGTGTCAACTTTGGTGCAGGTATGACTGGTGGTGTTGCATTTGTTTATGATGTGGAGCATCAATTTGTTGAAACAATTAATAGTGAGTTGGTTCAAGCTAAAAGAATTGATACAGACGATACAGATAATGAGAGATATTATCTAAAAAAACTACTCAAAGACTATTATAAAGAGACTAAAAGTGCAAAAGCAAAAGATATTTTAGATAATTTTAGAGTTGAAATTAGAAACTTCTGGATGGTACGGCCAAAAGATATGATAAGTACCCCATTAAAGATAGAAGAAGGAGAATAATATGATGCAAAAGTTTTTTGATTTAGAGAGAATTGATGCAACAAAGAGGTCAGGAGGAGAGCGAATTAAAGATTTTGATGAAATTTATGAACTATTTTCAGAAAGAAAAGCGTCTAGCCAATCTGCAAGATGTATTCAGTGTGGAGACCCATATTGTCATAATAAGTGTCCTCTACATAACCTTATTCCACATTGGTTAAAAGCTACAGCAAATAGAGACCTAGAGTTGGCTTTTGCACTATCTAATGAACCTTCACCCTTTCCAGAAATTCTTGGTAAGATATGTCCACACGATAGACTCTGTGAAGGGGACTGTACCTTAAATGATGGTCATGGAGCAATTACTATTGGTTCGGTTGAAACATTTATTAATGAGAAAGCATTTCAAATGGGCTTAAAACCTATGATAAGTACTAAAATGAGTGATAAAAAAGTGGCAATTATTGGTGCAGGTCCTGCTGGAATATCATGTGCTACATTTTTACTTAGAAAAGGTATTAAAGTTGAACTGTTTGATAAACAGGCTAGAGCTGGTGGACTCTTAACCTATGGAATACCGGGATTTAAACTAGATAAACGGGATATAGAGAGAAGAGTAGGTTTTTTAAAAGAGGCAGGAGCGGTTTTTCATCAAAATTGTGAAGTTGGAAAAGATGTAGCATTTGAGGAGTTAACTCAAAACTTTGATGCTGTATTTATTGGAGTGGGTGCTACTCAAGGTAGAAGAGCTACAATAGATGGAGCAGATGCCAAGGGGGCATATTTAGCTATGGAGTTTTTAACAGCAATTCAGAAGAAAAATTTTGGAGAAGATTATAATAGAGATATAGATGTAAAAGATAAAAGAGTAGCTGTTATTGGTGGTGGTGATACCGCCATGGATTGTGTTAGAACATCTCTTAGAGAGAAAGCTAGAAGTGTAACATGTCTATATCGACGAGATGCTGATAATATGCCGGGTAGTAGAAAGGAGTTCATTAATGCTAAAGAGGAGGGGGTTGATTTTGAGTTTTATAGCTCTCCAAAAGAGATAATAGTAGATGAGAATGGCTCAATTACTAGTATTAAGATGATAAAAACTCAACTTGATAAATCGGATAGTAGTGGTAGAGCTAAAGTCAAAGAGATAGAGGGGAGTGAGTTTATTATTGATGCAGATATTGTCATATTTGCATTAGGTTTTGACCCTATTAAGTATGACTTCTTAGAGGCCAATGGAATTGAACTTGATAAATGGAATGGTATTAAAGTAGATAGTAACTATGAGACTTCAAAACCTAATGTATATGCGGGTGGAGATTGTCATAGAGGGGCACATTTAGTTGTAACCGCTACACTTGATGGGCGGGAGGCTGCCAAAGCCATTGCTAATAGAGTTTTAAATTAAAGGCCTAATGCTATTTAGCATTGGAGGGGAGTTATCTATGGGCATTATGTCCATATAGGTCAATATATACTCTTGAAATTGCAATTAAAAAAGAGGTAATGGCTGGACCTAATATCATTCCCCAAAATCCATAACTACTCATTCCTGCTAAAATAGAGAAAAATATAATCATCTCATTAATTCTAACTGAGCTTTTTAATATATTATCTTTAATATATTTAATAATCATTGGTTTAATAAAAGTATCTGCAATTATAGATATAATGACTACAGAGTAAACTGCTATAAATATTCCTGCATTTGCATTAAGAATACTCCATGCAAAAAGAGATATTGGTATCCAAACTACAGCACCACCAACAATAGGGATAAGAGATGCAAAACCGTATATTATACCAAGTAGTAATCCATTAAAGCCAAAAAAGCTAGACATTACTCCAAATAGTATTCCCTCAAATATCGCAGTTACAATAATAGAGTAAAATACTATCTCCATAGTTGATGAAATCTCTGTTAAAATCTTATTTCCCTCTTCATCTCGCATAGGTAAAAAGTTTCTCATAAGATTAAAGAGTTTTTCACCATTTAAATTTAATATAAAATAGAATACTATAACAAAGAAGATGTTTTTAACAAATCCAAAACCTTGAGTTCCTGCTTTTGTAATTGTTGAGGTTGAGGTTTTAATTGTATCTAAAATTTTTTCATCTGATAAGTGTTCATGTAACCACTCATCTAATATTGGTATATTTTCAGCTAATGTTGTAATCTTATGTGTTATTTTAGTAATGATATTAGTATCAATTGTAGATATATACTGAACTCCAACAGTTGCAATATATATAATTGGAACAAAAAGTATAATAAAAAGCATAAGAGTTAAAAATGTAGCAGAAAAATACTCCGATGACATTCTAATTGTTATGCTATTATGCATATTAGCTGTAGCCATGGTTAGTAGGAGAGCTACAACTATAGATAATAGAAATGGTTGATATATTGAATATGCTCCAATTAGTGCAAGTACAAATAGTACTGCAATAATATAGTCTGTTTTTCTCATCATACTTTATTCTTTTTTTATTTTTGGTGTTAATCTAAAATGTGTATATGTTTTTTCAGTAGCCACTCTTCCTCTTGCTGTCCGTTCTATATACCCATTGGCTATTAGGTATGGTTCTAAAACATCTTCTATTGTTCCCTCATCTTCACTCAGAGCAGCAGCTATTGTACTAAGCCCCATCGGACGACCTTTTGCAGAAATAAGAAGCTCCAATAATCTTATATCCTCTTCATCAAAACCCAAATGGTTAACTCCCAATTGGTCAAGTCCATATTTTGTAGTATCTATAGATATAATATCTTCATTGGCAACCTCTGCAAAATCTCGCACTCTTCTAAGTAACCTAAGTGCTAATCTAGGTGTGCCTCTACTCCTTTTTGCTATCTCAAGTGAGGCATCATTTGACGCTTCTTTAGATAATTTAATTGATGCCAATTTTACTATTTTGGCTAACTCTTCTGAACTGTAAAACTGCATTCTAAAATGCATTCCAAACCGTTCACGAAGAGGATTTGATAACATTCCAGCACGAGTTGTAGCACCTATTAATGTAAACCTTGGTAAACTAATCTTTATAGTTTGGGCTGATGGACCTGAACCTATTATAATATCTAATCTAAAATCTTCCATAGCAGAGTATAGTATCTCTTCAATTGCTGGGGACATTCTATGTATCTCATCAATGAACAGAATATCACCCTCTTCAATATTTGTTAAAATTGCTGCTAAATCTCCCGATTTTTCTATCATTGGTGCTGATGTTGTTTTAATTTGACTATTCATCTCATTGGCTATAATATTAGCTATTGTGGTCTTTCCCAAACCCGGTGGTCCAAATAGAAGTATATGGTCTAAAGCTTCATCTCTTTTTTTACTAGCCTCAATAAATACTTTTAAATTCTTTTTTATCTGTTCTTGACCTATATACTCATTCCAAGAAGATGGTCTTAAACTCATCTCCTCTATATATTCACTATCACATCTCTCTATATCAACAATTCTCTCCATAATTTAATAGCTAAACTCCTTACTTGGAAACTTTCTACTTTTTACTTCAGATACATACTCTTGTAATCTATCTCTTATCATTTCAGCTCCATTTAAATACTGTTTTACAAATTTTGGCTTAAAATCTTCAAAAAATCCAAAAGCATCACTCCATACTAAAACTTGACCATCTGTATGAACCCCTGCACCAATCCCAATTGTTGGAATATTTACAGCTTTCGTAATTGCTTCTCCAGCCTCCTCTTTTACACCCTCCACTACAATAGCAAATGCACCCGCCTTCTCTAATGATTTTGCATCTTCTATTAATATATCTATATCCTCTTTACTTTTTCCTCTAATCTTATAACCTCCTTCACTTCTTAAAAATTGTGGCATAAGTCCAATATGTCCTAAAACTGCAATAGAGTTATCTGTAAGTGCTTTTACAATATTTGCTCTATCTTTCCCACCCTCTATTTTTACAGCTTGTGCATTGGTCTCTTGATAGGCTCTAGTTGCATTTTTTACAGCATCTATCTCATTTGTGTATGTTCCAAAAGGCATATCCAAAACTATGAGTGGAAGAGATGCTCCATTGCATACAGCTTGTGTATGATAAATCATCTGTTCCATTGTAGCAGAGAGTGTATCCTCTTTACCTAAAAAACTCATATTTAGGCTATCACCTACTAAAATCATCTCAACACTACCATTAAAAAGCTTTGCAAAAAGTGCATCATAAGCTGTTATCATAGTAATAGGCTCTACACCTTTCATTTTTGAAAGAGTGCTAATAGTCACCTTTTTAGTAACTCTATCTCTGTGAATACTCATAATTTCTATACCTTATATTCTAATCTAATTAAAAAAATGTATAATACCAACAATATTTTATAAAAGAGTTTATATTGAAAAATTTAGTTGCATATATTACCACAGGTTACCCATCATTAAATTTTACTATAGATATGGCATTGGCCCTAAAAGAGTCTGGAGTTGATATTTTAGAGTTAGGTATTCCCTTTTCTGACCCTGTAGCAGATGGGGAAATTATCGAAAAAGCAAACCTTAAAGCACTTCAAAGTGGATTTAAAATACAAAATCTATTTGATATATCTAAAGAGATAGCACCTCACATAGATACGCTATGGATGGGCTATTTTAATCCATTTTATCGTAAGGGATTAGATAGGTTTATAAAAGAGGCAAAAGATAGTGGAGTAAATGGATTTATTATCCCCGATTTACCATTTGAAGAGGCACAACCTTATAAATCTCTTATAGAAGGGGCTGGTTTAAATCTTATAGATTTTATTGCTCCCACTGATAGTAGAGATAGAATTAAAAAGATAGTAGTCAATTCACGAAAGTTTATATATCTTGTAGCTTATACCGGAATTACAGGTTCTAAGCAGAGTGAAAATTTAAAAAATATAGTATCAAATATACGAAAGTATAGTAACACCCCTATATATGTTGGATTTGGTGTTAATGAAAAAACTGCAAAAGCCAAAGCTAAAGGTGTAGATGGAGTTATAGTTGGTTCTGCTTTTATAAAAATACTTTTAGATAGAAATTTAACTTATATTCAAAAAATATCTAAAGTATCACTCATAGCAAAAGAGATTAAAGCAAAAATCAACGAATAATCAACTATTTTATGATATTATATTAATATAATATAAAATTTATATTATTTTTATAAATTAGGAGTAAATTATGAGAAATCAAACAGCTTTAGAAGAGTTAAGTGCAAAAATTTTACTTTTACTAGAAAAATATAACAAAATGAAAGACGAAAATCTTCAACTCTCTAAAGAGTTAGAAGATGCAAAAAAGAAAATAGAAGAGCAAAGTCTTGAAATTGTAAGATTACAAGAGGAAGATGAGCTAAAAATCATGGAAATTGAGGATATTACTCAAAGAATTACAAAGATGTTAGCTTAAATCTTGACATAAATCTTAAATCATGCTAGAATATAAGTTGTCCATGTAATTATGGGGGCGACTTGGTTTCGACTAGAATAGTCGGGGCTATGTGCATGTCGGACTAGACAACTCCGTTATACGGTCTAAACGCAAATAAACGCAAACAATACAGATTATCGTCCAGCTTACGCTGTAGCGTAAGTTTAATAGAACTTTGGACTGCTTCGCTAGTGAGTGTCATCGTAACTAGATTATGAAGTATAACATTTTGATGACTATGCTTTATAGAAGCTATGCTATAGAGTGAGAATTTTAGCTAGTCTTGCCAAGCTTGGGCTGTTGTGCTAAGCCAGATTAAATCAAACAATAGCATCTAAACATGTAGAGTCATAGTTCTATCTATTTTAGGACTGGGGTTCAATTCCCCACGCCTCCACCAGTTGTTTCATTTATATTTATTTCTTACTTATAAACAAGTAATAAAACTTCAGCATTGAACATCTATAGTAATGTAATCTATATTAAAAATCAGTTTAAAGTCGATTTTTTATAAGCAATAAAATAGAAAATAATTGAAATAAAAATCATAATAAGACATAATAACTGTCCCATAGTCATCCAGCCACAACATATAAATCCAAGTTGTATATCAGGTTCTCTTACATATTCTATAATATACCGAAATATAGCATATCCAAATAAATAAAGTGCCATTAATTCACCATTAAACCTTTTATATTTTCTATATGTATATATAATTATAAAAAGTACAACTCCTTCTAAAAAAGCTTCATAAAGTTGTGATGGATGTCTAAGTACACCATTTACATATATTCCTATAGACAATTCTGTTTCTCTGCCAATTAATTCTTTATTTAAAAAGTTTCCTATTCTACCCAATGTATATGCAAGAGGAATACTAATGGCTACTAAATCCATTAAAAATAAGAATGATACTTTATATTTTTTAACAAAAAGCCATGACCCCAATACAAAACCAATAATTGCACCATGATAACTCATACCTCTAATTCCTATAAACTCTCCAGAACTATTAAAAGGGTTGAACATTTCCCAAGGATGAAGCAGATAGTAACTATAATTGGGGTCATAAAAAATAAAATATCCTAATCTTGCACCTAAAATTACTCCTATTTCCGCATAGATAAAATAATTATTTAGCAGATTATCTGAAATATCTAAATTATCTTTTTTAATTATCCATTGAGCTATATATAATGCACTTAAAAGTGCTGATATATACATAATTCCATACCAATGTATTTTAAATCCCAATAAGTTTATTGCTACAGGGTCAAATTTACTATATATATGTTGCCAAAATTCCATTTATTATCAACTCCTAATATATATATAAGTAAGTGTAGTGAAAAATGCTTAATATTGGTATAAAATTAAAAAAATTTTATTTTCATTTAAAAAATTCAATGGTTTATAAAATTTAAATTACCACAATATTTAAAAAATCTTGTTTTTTTTAATTTAGATGAGAAAAAATAAGAATTACTGAAAATCAATACCAAAGCAGTACTTAACTTATAGCTTTCAGCTCAAACACTACAGACAATTGATATTTTAGCTATTTAGTTATTAAAACCTACCTTTTGGTAGGTTTTGATAAGTTTTTATAGACGGACTAGAGAAACTAAATCTCATCAGCCTTTTGAACATCATAAAGAATGTCGTCCATTGGGTGTCGATACATAGGCATAGCAAGTCTTTTTTCATCAAGAATATGACCAATAAATCCAATGGAGCGACCAACAATAAAGAATGCGTTTAGAGTTCCA
>CAZROY010000029.1:0-17396 GCA_964601885.1 uncultured Sulfurovum sp.
AATAATCGGTTCTCCTATATTTAAAAGAGATGGTTCAGGAGATAGAGTTGATGCTTTACCAATAACTTTTACACTTTCATCTTCTAAAAATATAGATGATTTACAGGCTGGACACTCCACAAGTTTTGTCCATTTAAAATGAATTGGTAGGGGGTGACCACACTGAGGACAGTTTATAGTTTTTTCAATGGACATTTTATAAATAGGTCGATTTTTCATAGAATGATTATACTCTTTTTGAACTTTATTTCAAGTTTTGATATGACCATTTTATCTTTTCTATAGTTTTCTATTTATAAAAGATTATTTTAAATTTTAAAGATAAAGTCTCCATTCTCTTCACTCTCATTTTTATATTGAGGTTTTTGTCTGTTATGTGTCTTTTCCTCAACATATCTCTTAATATAATTAGCAAGTGTACTAAATCTAATATATCCACCTCCACTATTATCAGTTTTCAATGCTTTTAGAAGAGCTTGTGTAAATGGTGAGTGGTTAGAGCCATCTGATACAGGTTGGTCATCTCCAGCTGTTAGGATATTAATTGACTTTTTAGACAAAAGTTCTTGGAATATATTTTTTGTATTATTGTTATTTTTACTACCATTATCACTCTCTATAACAGATTGAGCTATAGGTTTTATTCTAACTGAACGGGTTTGAGTATCATATTCAACTTTATCCAACTTTTTAGCTGAAGATGATGAAATAGATTTAGTAGCATATTTACTATCCATTGCAAGTCCTGAAAAACAAGAATCTAAGATTATACCAATATGTTTTGCTTTTGTATCTCTTGTGTACATAACAAGAGAGCTAATACTAATTGCTGATTGGTCATAATACATAACATCTGCATTTGGATTATTTAGGTCTGAATTGAAATCATAAGGTAATATATAACCTTCTCGCACCCCTTTATGTCCAGAGACACCATCACCATGTCCTGCAAAATAGAAGAGTGTAGCATCTTGATTTGTTGATGTCTGTTTAATCTTTTTAAGAGCATCTAATATTCTCTCTTTAGTAGCATTCTCATTATATAACTCAATAACAGAAAACCCTTTCTCTCTTAAAATAGATGCGATACTTCTTGCATCATTTACAGCATTTTTTAATCTAGGAAGGGATAATCGTTTATAGTGGTCAATACCAATAACAATTGCATACTGTTGTCGATACCATGAAGATATACCACTGTTTGTTGTAGCTATTGGTCTATTTGAACTACTTGATGAGCTTAGAGTTGGGTCAAAACTATTTTTTATCTGAAATAGTTTTAATCTCTCTTCTCCCTCTAGGGTAACTAAAATGTGACCTGATTTATTAATAGATACACTATTGCCTCTATCTTTTAATACTATATTAGTAATATGCTTCTTCTTTTCCAAATCCCATAATCTAACAGTTTTATCTTTTGATGAGGTTGCCATATAGGCTCTATTATCTGCCACTGCTATATCTGTAATTGGTTCTCTATGTTGGTTAAACTCTTTTAAAGTGTTACCTTGATTATCTTTAAATTTAATAGTATATCTCCAGATAGGAGGTCCATTCCTTCTTCTAGCATTTCCCTCTGCAACCTCAACCTCTGTTAAAGCCAATATACTGTAATCATCAAATGATTTTGTTTTTCCAATTTTACCATACTCATTTGATGGTGCTAGATATGAATATAAAACCTTTTTTCTTAAAATATCCCAAATCTTAACCTGTTTATCTTTTGATGTCGAGACTATTTTTCTATTGTAGTCTATAAAACCTATATTTGTAATACTATCTTGATGACCCTCTAATCTTGCTATCTGTTCACCAGAATTGAGACTCCAAATGTCTATAACCTTCTCATCTCCACCACTAGCCACTTTTTTATTATCTCCGCTGATAGCAACTGCTAAAATATCATCTGAACTGCTTTGCATACGGTGAAGAAGTTGATAATTATCTAAGTTCCATACCTCAACATATCCATCATCTCCTCCAGAGACTAGATATTTGCCATCTAAACTAATATCTATAGAGTTGATTTCATCATTTTTACTCTCTATGGAGCCTATGGGTTCTAAATTCATACTATAAATAGTAATAGTACTGCTATCTCCATAAGCTATAATATTGCTATTTTTAGGATTAAATTTAACTCCATACAGTTTATAATTGCTATCTATTGAGTTGATAAAATCATAACTTAACTCTCCACCTATAACAGTTAATGGCTCTTTACTATCTATCGCCTTTGTAGCCATTTTAGATACCCCTTTTGGAGATGGTGAGCTATTTTGACATGCCGATAGTACTAAAATTAGTAAAATAGTAGTTAAAAATTTAATGGGATTTTTCATCGTTTTTCCTTATTTTGAAATGTTAGTTTTTAATTATATCACAGAAAGGTGTTTTTAAGGTGTCAATTACTACTCCTTAATAACTAAATGGCTAAAACCTCAACCGTTTTTAGTAAAGGGAGTGCTAAAGCACAGAACGATTGGGTAGTTTATATTATAAATTTAACTCAATAAATTAGTCAAAAAAGTATGTTAAATATATATTAAAATATGTATTCATATAGTCTGTAAAATCAACAAATCTCATACCTGCTTCAGGTGTAACAGCTAGATTTTCACTAAAGAACTTATGTAAGCCTAAGTAGCATCTATCACCATCTGAAGTATAATCAACTTTGTGACCACCCATATAATAATCACCATTTTTTTGATATTTATAACTATCTCTTGTACTGTCAGTATGATAATATTGAATACCAATATATGGTGTCAAAGTCACTGTTTTTAAAAAATAGTAATTCAAACCAATTGCAATTTGATAATCTATTCCTCTATCTACATTATAATATAGGTTTTCACCACTTTGTTGACCTCCATCAGATAAGTTGGCAAAGATATATGATGCAATTTCAATATTATCTGTTATAAATTTACCATATTGCCCATAAAAAGTACCACTTCCATCTGAACCATCATCATTATCTACAATTGAAGTTAGACCAATGGAGACTCTACTATTCCCCTCTTTTACACCATTTTGTTCAAATGCACTTATTTGAGTTATAGTTCCTAATATTAATATTGTGGCTACCGTTTTTTTTAAAAAATTCATATCATACTCCTTAATTGTTTCTTATGACAATAGTGATTATACATTATAATATATTATATTTTGATTATAAAGTTATAAAATATTGTTTTTTATTTTATGTTTTAATGTTTTTAACATGTTTTTTATATAAAAAATTTTATAATTAAACTTTAAATCGAATATGAAGGATTAATATGAGAGATTTAATAAAAGTTATATTGTTAATTTCAATTTTTATAATAGTAGGGTGCAATAAAGAGATTTTACCATCTATGACAAAAGGAATATCTATCGGGGGCAGTTCATCTAAAGATGTATCAAATAATAGTAGTACTAAAGTTAAAAAGATGGCATTGATTATAGGAATTAGTGATTATGCACCTGCTACAAAAAATGATTTAGATGGAATAGAGAGAGATACAAGTAAGATGAAGAGACTCTTTGAGAGTTGGGGGTTTGAAGTTACCACTTTATATGATTCACAAGCTATGAAAATAGTAGATTATCTTGAAGATTATGCCAAAAAGTTGAATAAAAACGACTATTTTGCTTTCTACTATAGTGGTCATGGCTCATTTAAAACCGATGAAAATGGAGATGAAACCGATAATAGAGATGAAACCTTAGTGTTGAGTGATGGTACTACAAACAAGCATCTTTTAGATGATACCCTCTATGCAGAGTTTAATAAGATAAAAGCAAAAAAATTAATATTTTTAGACTCTTGTCATAGTGGTACAGCTTTTAGAGCTATAAACAATAATAGAGTAAAAGCTAAAAGTATATCTCCTGATGATGTTACAGATACTTTTCCCACACCTATCAATACAAGGGGAATATCTATAGGAGGCAGTTCTAAAGAGATTATAAGTGGCAATGATTATATTGTATTTTCTGCAGCACAAGATAATGAAGAGTCATTAGCAACTCCAACAGGTAGTCTATTTACAAATGCAATATATCAAACTTTTACAGATAAAAAATATTTAGATAAGCCATTAAAAGATATTAAATCTATTCTTACAGAAAATGTTATAGAGTATGCCAAAAAAACAGCAAGTACTCCACACCACCCCAATATTAGTGTATCTAATTTAGAGCTAGAGAGTAAGTCATTAAATAGTTTTATAAATGATAAATTATCATCACCTACTGTTTCTAATAACAATTACCAAAATAAAACACAATCTTCTACAAACTCTTTAGAGGATACCCTAAATGACATGATAAATAGTGGTAAGTTTAAAAAGATGTCTATTGATTATCAAAAAACTAGCTATAATATAGGTGAAGCTGTTAAGTTTACAATTGATACAAAAGGAGATAGAGGTTTTTTAACAATATTTTATATTGATGGAAATGATGTAACACTTCTCTATCCAAACGGATTTATATTACCAAAAGAGATAAATGGTAGATATAGATTTCCAGATGATTTAGCTAATGGGAAATTTGAGTTAGAGGCGTATAAGAGTTGTAAAGGTTGTAGTGAAGAGAAGACAGTTATCTATACATTGTTATCTGCAGAGCAGATTACAGACATAGGCAAGATAAAAAGAGGCGACTTAATAAGTTTTCCTAAAAATTCAGAGGCATCTCAAATAATGAGTAGAGCAGTAAAAATTAAGGCTGTCCCTCAAACAAAAACGGAATTTAAGCCTCAACTAGGTAAATATGAGTTTATTGTAAAATGACATTTTTATGACATTTATTGATGATATAATTAAAACTAACATTTAAAGGAGAATGATGATGAAAAAAAAACAGTATTTTAAACTACCTATTGTAGTAGCGACTGCTATTTTTACCATAGGGTGTTCAAATAATCAAGCACCTAAACCTGTTAAACCAACAGTAGCACCTAATCAACCACAAACAATAGCATCTGTCCAACCAAAAGGTGTAACACTTTCTCAACTAAATAGTGGTGGAGTAACAAAATTATCTTTAAGAGGAAGTCATAACTATAAGCAAGGTGAGCCAATTCAGTTTATTGTAGATACTAAAGGTGCAGAAGGGTATTTGTATATTGTATATTCTGATAGTAAAGGAGAAGTTGGAGTCCTCTATCCAAACCCAAAATCACCATTAAGTGAAATAAATGGAAAATATATCTTCCCAAGAGATTTTGGAACTATGGCTATTACTGCAACTAAAGAGTGTAAAGGGTGTGAAAAAGATAAAACTGTAATTTATGCACTTCTAAGTAAAGAGCCAATTCTTGATATTAAAAATATTAATCAATCTCAGTTAGCTACTATAGTGAGTGGTGGAGCTGTTCAATCTAATGGAGCAAAAACTAAGGGTATATCTATGGATTTAGATGCAGGTACTCAAACTGATAATAGCAATGTGAATATTGGTGTATTAGAGTTTTTTGTAAAATAGAAGTAACATAGAAGGAGTAATGTATGAAAAAAATAGTAAAGTTATCATTGGTAGCACTTAGTATGGTTCTCATTGGAGGTTGTACAACAGAGCCTGAAGTAAAACTTGATAGACCGGGGAGTCATATAGATGAGATAAAGACTCAATACACAACTGTATTAGAGAGAACAAATACTATGATACAGGTTTTTAATGGTGAACCTATGAATATCTATGTAGATACCATTGAAAATAAAACAGGTGCAAGAGGAAAACTTCCGGCTGATATTACAGATATTGTAAAAAATAGTTTTAATAATATAGGTGACTTTGTAACTTTGATATATAATGATAATAGTGAAGGATTAAAGAATGCCTATACTATAAATGGAGCGATTACTCAATATGATGTTATTAGTTCAAAAGATAAAGGTGTAAATGCGGCTGGTACAGGAACAGTGGGCAAAAGACATAATAGATGGGACGCTGATGGTTCATTAGATAGTGAAGAGCAGACTATCAAACTGGGTATTATGTTTAATCCTTCAGATATGCACAAAGGAAACTATATAGCAAAAACCTCAACTAGAAACACTGTAACAATTGAGAAAAAGAGTAGTGCTAATGAGTTTGCTTTCTCAATTTTAGGTAGTGGATTTGGGTTTAATAATGCCGTTACTAAATCTCAAGGAATTCATGCCTCTATAACAGTACTTGTAGAGCTTAGTGTTGCAGAAGTTCTTGGAAAACTTGGAAAATTCCCATATTGGCTTCTATTGCCAGGTGGAAAGGTAAATCGAGATGTTTTAAACTATCTATCTCATAAATTCCTTCGAGAGCCTCTTAATAGAAAGATACAGTTAGTAAGTTATCTATTGGCACTACATGGAAAAAATGTTCAAATTACTAGATTAATGAATGACCAACTAAAACAAGCAATTATAGAGTATAAGAAGGAACATGGATTTCCAGCAGATGATACACTATCTAAAGAGTTCTATGTCTCTCTTCTTAAACCATAAAGAAAGAGCATGAGGATTTCTAATAACTTTTATTAAAGTTATATTTGTGATAGAATATCTAAAGGGATAATTTGAGGGTATAGTCGTCTATACTCCTTATTATCTCCAATAAATTTCCAACCATTATTTTCTTCATTAATAGCCAAAAGTCTCTCTTCTTTATTTATAACTATATTTCTATTTTGAGGGTTAATTTTAATATTCTCCTTTCCATATTTGCTCGTTAATACATCATTTAAAACACTAATGCTAAGCTCATCATTATATAAATCAGGATTAATAAATGCCAATTTTATACTACTTTTATACTTGACCATAGTAAACTCACCGTTACTAAATTTATGTATCTCCCCTATATCTGTAATATTTGTATCAAATGACTCTATTGCAATATGTGGTGATGTTAAAAGAGTATTGATATATTTTGCAAACATTGTCCTATTGATTGGAATAAATAGTTTGGGATATGTCATATCTAAAATACCTTCTGTATTGAGAGTTTTTAACTGCTCTAAATATAATTCAAGCTCTTTTTTAACCAGTAACTGCTTTGTGGTATATATCTCTTTTGGAATTTTCTTTGTACTATTTTTCTCAATATTCTCTTTTACAACTTTGGTTGTATTGTTATCTTTTTTTATCTCCTCTTTACAACCTACTATTAAAAGTAGTGTTAAAAGAAATAGAATTTTTTTCATATTTTTCCCCACTTATTTATATTAATTTTCCAATATTATACCATGTTCCAGATAGAGAAGTAGAACTTTTGTCATTTTAGGAGAGCTTAAAGGTTGACGCATTAGATTATATGAGTGCATCTCTAAAGTTTTAAATAAAATATCTCTATAATCACCCTCTATTAGAGGTGAGATTTTCTCTATAAGATATAATATTGTAGATATAGAAGATGGATAACTTAAATCATATATATCATCATACACCTCTATATCACCGATTGAAAATCTCCACCTTCCATACTCATAAAATCTCTCTATGGCTCTATTTAAAAGAGTTTGAGATATAATAAGATACTCTTGATTATCTGTTATTTTATAGGCTTTTAAAAGAGCTACTCCTAAATAAGCATAATCTTCTAAAAAGGCTTTTATATTTTTAGTATGATAGAGTTCTCCATTTATATAGTACTCATCTAACACTCTATCTATATGCTTGATAGCAGTAGAGAGATAGCTATTGTCTATAGTTGAGGCGGAAAAAATAGTATCTATTATCATAGCATTAGATGAGGTAATAACTTTAGTATCTTTAAATATTGAACCATCTTGATTTTCTACTAAATTTGAAAAAAATAGACTATCTTTTGACATCTCTTTTAACATAAAATCTATAGTCTTCAAAGCTATTTGTTGAAAAAAACTATCTTTAGTTATCTTATAAGCTTTAATATATAAATAGGCAATATTTCCATTATCTAAACCAATCTTTTCTAAACGAGGACGATTCCAGTTTTTCTCATTAGCATATCTATAGAAACCACCTCTATTTGAATCATAAATTTCTCCTTTTGCTATTTTTCGGAGGGTAAATAGAGCTTTTTCTAAAATATCACGATTTCCACTTACTCGATAATATTCAAACATTAAATCAATAAGTGATATGTTAAGAAATTTTGGCATATTGCCAAAACCTCCATATTGATTATCAAATAGCTCATGAAAATGTTTATCTAATGTATCTATTATATTTTTATTAAATTTAGTCGCTTTTATCTTATTATTTTTATAATTTAGATGAGATAAAATCTCTTTTCCTTTTTTAATTAATGTTAATTTGTCATTCTTATATTTATCTATAATTATCTCTAAAAGTTCTTTAAATCCAATAAGATTTCCCATTGTATTTTTAGGAATGTAAGCTACACTATAAAATGGTTCTAAATTTTCACTCATAAATATAGACAAGGGAGAAGAGCCATTTTGTCCATTCATTAATCTATAGACTTGTTTATAATACTTATCAATATCTACTCTCTCATCTTTATCTACTTTTATAGATATGAAATTTTCATTTAATATTTTTGCAATCTCTTTATCATTAAAAGAGTCATTTTTCATTCTTTTACAGAGAAGAGAGCCACTATATCCAATAGATAAAAAAATGGGCTTTTTTTCATTTCTTGCTATTGTAAGAGCCTTTTTATTCCATCTGTGCCAATTGACTAAAGTATCATTATACTCTTGTAAATATAATGAAACCTCATCTATTAAATTAGATGACAAATTAAATCCTTTTTATATTTTTTACTATAAATTTCTATTATAATTAGTACTTTTTCATACAATTTTGTCAATATGATAATTATAAGCACTTTTTATTAATATATTAACGAAATTTTTACACTTCATTTGCTATAGTACTAGTTATGTTTTATATATAACTATATACACTATTCACTTGTAAAAAGGGATTAAATCGAATGAGAATGTTAAAATTACTTCTGTTAGTAACACTTTTTTTGAATGCTGATTTCCAATCTGCCTTAAAAGGACAACCAACATTTATACCGCTTGATAAGGCATTTAAAGTCTCTGCCATCGAAAATGGAGATATGATAGAGACAAAAATTATTTTAGGTAACAAAATTCATGTTACTGATAAGTCTTTAAAATATACCATAGAGAGCCCTAAGAAATTTGAATTAAATGTCACAAGACCGAAAGCCCATAAAGTAAATGGTGATATGGTTTATGAAAAATCAATTTTAATAAATATTCCAATTTCAGACATCTCTTCAAAAGTTATAGGTGATTACACTTTGGCAATAGAGTTGCAGGGGTGTTCAGATGATGGTATCTGTTATAATACCATTAAAAAAGAGTTTAAATTTAAAACCCCTGAGCCAAGTTTTTTTAGTAAAATTATGAGTCTAACAGATGAATCAAATGCTGGAAATCTCGTTGATGTATTAAAAAGTGAAAGTTCCTTTTTTATTATCTTCCTATTTTTGATTTTAGGACTTCTATTGGCATTAACTCCTTGTATCTTTCCTATGATACCAATCTTATCCTCAATTATTGTATCTCAATCCGGTAGTAGTGAACCTAGTGCAATGAAAGGTTTTTTTACCTCTTTAGTTTATGTATTATCAATGGCAGTGACATATACAGCTGTTGGTTTAATAGCAGGAGTATTAGGTGCTGATATTCAATCAGCAATGCAAAATCCTTGGGTTTTGAGCCTATTCGGTATTATGTTTTTTGCATTGGCTCTATCTCTTTTCGGTTATTATGAAATTCAACTACCATCAAAATGGCAATCCAAAATAAACAGTGCAAGTGATAATGCACAGGGTAAAGGGGGTATTTTAGGCACAGCTATAATGGGATTTTTATCTGCATTTATTATAGGTCCTTGTGTGGCTCCACCTTTAGCCGGTGCTGTAATATTTATATCTCAAACCGGCGATGCTTTACTTGGTGGGATTGCACTATTTGTTATGAGTATAGGTATGGGACTACCTCTTATTTTAGTAGGAATTGGTGCCGGTAAATTTATGCCAAAACCGGGCGGTTGGATGACTGTTGTCTCACAAGTATTTGGTGTTATTATGTTGGCACTTGCCATATTTATGTTTGGCAAGGTTCTTCCTACCACATTGACCATTTTTCTTTGGTCTCTTCTTTTTATGGGTACAGCGTTATATATGGGAGTATTTAATAGTAATAAAGAGACTCATGGAGCATCAAAACTTTTTCAACTATTAGCATTTATACTGCTTCTTTATGGAGCATCTCTATTTATTGGACTATTAAGTGGTTCAAAGTCTATGTTACACCCATTTGAGAAATTTACTACTAAACCTGCTGTTATACTATCTAATAGTTCAAAACCCTCTTTAGTAAAAGAGCAGAAGATTACAAAACCAAATCTTGGCTACTCCATTAAGAGACTGTTAAAAGAGATAAAAGCTAGTAGTAAGCCTGTAATAGTTGATTTTAATAAGAAATCTTGTCCATCATGTAGAGAGTTAGAGGAGATAACTTTTCCAAACCCTAAGGTAAAAAAAGAAATGAAGAGATTTACTTTTATTAGTATTGATGTTACAAATAACACCAAAGAAGATAAAGCTTTAATGAAAAAATATAATCTATTCGGTACACCAAATATTATATTTTTTGATAAAAATAATAAGTTTTTATCTAAAAAATCCATAACAGGTTTTATAAAACCTGATGCTTTCGCTGAAATATTAAAGTCTATCAAGTGAATAAACAGATAGAGATAGGTAAAATCAACTCTTTAATAGTTGAGAGAGAGAGTAAGTATGGATTGTATTTAAGAGCTGAAAATTTTAATGAGGTCTTACTCCCCAATGCTTATGTTGTAGAAAAAAAGATGCCCATTGGGGCAGTAATAGATGTGTTTATCTATACGGATTTTAAAGATAGATTGGTGGCTTCAACCCAATATCCCTATGCGATGTTGGGTGAGTTTGGATATTTTAAAGTAGTAGAGATTAAACAGTATGGCTCTTTTGTTGATTGGGGTTTACCTAAAGACCTTTTTGTACCTCTTTCTCAACAAAGAGGTCAGTTTGAAATGGGGAAAAAATATATTTTAAGAGTTTGCCAAGATAAAGAAACAGGACGGCTTTATGGAACAAATAAAATAGGGAAATGGCTCTCATTTAAACCAAAAGATTTAAAAAGAAATCAAAAAGTATCAATTTTGGTAATATCAAAAACACCTTTAGGTTATAAAGCTGTTGTTGAAAATCTCTATGAGGGTATGCTTTTTAATAATGAGATTTTTCAAAAGTTATCTGTTGGTGATAAAAAAATAGCTTATATTAAAAATATAAGAGGTGATGGTAAATTAGACCTATCTCTACAACCTATTGGTAAAAAGAGTTTAATTAATAGTTATGAAAAAAAGATTTTAGATGTGTTACATAAAAGAGGTGGCTCTATGAAAATAGGTTCAAAAAGTGATGCCTCTACAATAAAAGAACTTTTTTCTATGAGTAAAAAGAGTTTTAAAATGGCATTTAACTCTCTTTTAAATAAAAAAAAGATTATTCAAGATGATTTAGGAGTAGTAAGAACAAACAAGAAACAATAATTTAATCTTTTTTCAATTTGTTATATTAGAAATCAAAGCTGTATAATACTTTTTCATAATTATTACCAATTCTACTGTTACAATTGGATTTAAGAAAAAAAAAAGGGTAAATATGCAAATATATAGACCGTTGCCAATTGATGATGAGATAAAACTTAATCCAAAAAAAATAATAGTTAGTAAAACAGATAAATACGGGAAAATTTTATATGTCAATGACTATTTTTGTGAAGTTACAGGGTATGAAGCAAATGAGGTAATAGGTGTACCGCATAATATAATAAGACACCCTGATATGCCAAAAGCTATCTTTTATCTGATGTGGAGAACTATAGAAAATGGGGGAAATATTAAGGCTGTAGTTAAAAATTTGGCAAAATCGGGGAAATATTATTGGGTTACAACAGATTTTGAACATTATAGAAATAGTAGAGGAGAGATAGAGAGTTATATAGCCTTTAGAAGACCTGCACCTAGAAGAGTGGTTGATGAGATAGAAGAGCTATATGAGTCTCTTTTAGATGTAGAGAAGAGACATGGAATGAAAGCATCATTAGTTTATCTTCAAGGTTATTTAGATGAAAGACACACAAATTATAATGAGTTTATAGATGATATTATTAGACCAAAAAGTCTAATGGAGAGACTATTTAGTTTAATGAAAAAATCTTTTATACATAGCAATAGCGATAACTATTCACAAGTATATAAAAAGGCAGTGTAATTTAACTATTTTTAAGATATACTTATTTTCATAATTGATAATAAGGATAAATATATGGATTTAACAGAACTATTTAAAATGGGTGCTAATCTAATACAGAACAATAGTGATGATAGTACGACGGGATTGGATACTAATATGATATCAGACGCATTGAGTAAACTTTTGGGTGGTGAAAATGGCTCAATTGACTTAAGCGGAATTATCTCAAAAGTTACAGATGGGGATTTGGGAGATATTATTAGTTCATGGTTGGGAGATGGAGAGAACAAACCTATATCTATGGACTCCATTACAGACCTTTTAGGGGGTGATAAAATTTCTGAATTTGCATCAAGCTTGGGATTAAGTGAAGATAGTGCCAAAAGTGCCATAGCCGATGCTCTTCCAGAGGTAGTTGATAAAGCAACAAGTGGAGAAAACTCATTTTTCAATGATATGTTAGATAGAGTAGGTGGTGTTAATGGTGCTATGGATATGTTAGGAAAGATGTTTAAATAGTAAAGAGTTACTATTTGAGAGTTAAAAATTTAAAATATATTATTTTTATACTCTCACTTTCCTATCTCCATTCAATGGAGTTTAAAGTTGCCTCTTATAATGTAGAAAATCTTTTTGATATGCAATATAACGGCACAGAGTATAAAGAGTATATTCCAAATAAGCACAATTGGACACAATCTATATTAAATCAAAAATTGACAAATATATCAGAGGTTATATGTGAGATAGATGCTGATATTATTGCTCTTCAAGAGATAGAAAATAGAAATGCTCTTAAACTACTACAAAACTCACTAAAATCTTTTGGTTGTAACTATAAATATGGTGCAATCACCCATAATAAAAGGACAGCTATTGAAGTAGCACTCCTATCAAAAATTCCAATCCAAACCCATAATGATATTGTTGTCTCAAAAAAATTAAAAATTAGAAATATTTTAGAGGTAAAATTTTTAATAGATAACAACCCACTATATATTTTTGTAAACCATTGGAGTTCTAAACGGTCATTAAGTAATCAAAGTAAGAGGTTAGCTTCTGCTGAAGCTTTAAGTAGAAGAGTTAACTCTTTACCTAATGGAAGTGAATATATTATTTTAGGTGATTTCAACTGTAACTATAATAGTTATGATATTGCTTATATTTTAAAAACAGTTAAAAAAAATGGAGAGATGGTAAGAGAGTGTAACTTAAATATATCCACAAGATATAATTTATGGTTAGAAGAACCAATATATAAAAGATGGAGCTATAATTTTTATGGTAAAAAAGAGGGGATAGATGCTATTATTATCCCATATACACTATTTAATGGTAGAGGGATAGATTATATTAACAACTCGTTTTCTATATTTAAAAGAGACTATCTTTTTCATAAAAGAGGATATATCTTTCGTTGGGAGTATAAAAAAGGGAGACATAGAGGGGTAGGATACTCTGACCATTTAGCCATATCTGCAAAGTTCTCTACCAATGATTATAAAAAAGAAAATTGCAACATTGAGTTAGGTTCTATAGGGGAGCTTTTTCAGAAAACTATTCATCTCCCTATGATGTTAAAAGATGTAGAGGTGGTTAGCAAATTTAAAAATGGACTCTATATTAAAGATAACTCTACAGATAGAAAAATTGCTATTTTTGGAATAGATAAACAGTTAATTGTGGGAAAAACCTATAATATGGTAGTATATAAAAGAATACTATACAATAATAGATATGAAATTACAGATTTTTCTATTATCCATTAATTTATTTAAAATATTCTACTGCATTTCTGAAACTAAGAAAATTCAATTTTGCACCTGTATAAGCCTTATCAAAAGCTGTTCCATGGTCAACAGAACTTCTCTTAATAGGAAGATTTAAAGAGATATTTATTCCATCATTAAAATGTAATGCTTTAAGTGGAGCTAAACCTTGGTCATGGTACATTGCTACAAAATATCTATATTTTCTA
Organism: uncultured Sulfurovum sp.; assembly: GCA_964601885.1. Lineage (GTDB taxonomy): Bacteria > Campylobacterota > Campylobacteria > Campylobacterales > Sulfurovaceae > UBA1140. Next base: position 14,249 of record CAZROY010000029.1, read on the forward strand.
CGGATATTTGAAGTAAAAGCAATATCTGGTACTAATGGAGTAGTATATATATTTTTTCCAATATTTCTATGTGCAGTTTCTCTAGCCCTTATAATAGAAAACTCCTCATCTCCTAAAACTCCACCATCACCGGCATGTGGATTTAACCCCAAAAGTGCAATCTGTTCACCCTTTTTTAAATCTATAGAGTTATAGAAATCAATTAAAAAGTTAGACAATTTAGAAACATTTTTTATCTCATTAGATACATTTTGTAATGGAATATGCTCTGTATATAAGGCTACAAACATATTAGGCACACCCAACATCATAATAACATTAGTATTAAAAAAGTCTCTTAATGCATCAGTATGTCCTTTATATTTAATTCCTGCCACTTCCCATGCAAGTTTATTAATTGGGAGTGTTACTATTCCATCAACCTCTTGCATTTTGGCTAACTCTATAGCTTTTAAAAAAGATGCAAAGCTATATACTCCACTCTCTTTAGTTATCTCTCCACCCCTTATATTAAATGGTTTTGATATTTTATTAACTATTTTAAAATCTGTTGGTATCTTAATATTAAGCAGTTTAGAGGCTCGATGCAACATCTCTTTATCTATACAATAAATAGGTTCAACCATATTTTTTATAATATCATGATTTTCTAGTGCTAATTGAATACCTATTCCATTTAAGTCACCAATACTTATAGCTATTTTTTTCATTGTTCACAGAGCCTTTACTCCTTTTTTAAAATTTTTATCACTCTTTTACATTAAAGTAGAAATCTTATTTATATCAGCAATTTCCTTAAAAGATTTATAAATAGATGCTATCATATTTTTGCGATTTTCTCTTATTTGTATATTATCAATATTAACTAGTACATTATCAAAATATCTATCCAATATATCTTTTAATGAAAAAAGTGCCTCTAGTTTCTCTCTATAATTAGAGTACTCTTTAGATATAACAGATATATAACTTTTGAATAGTTCATTCTCTTCAAATTTAGTAAATAGAGCCATATTTACAGTAAGTTCATTCTCAATATTTACCTCTTTTGATATATTAGCTACCCTTTTAAAGGTTGAAAACTGCTCTTTAAACCTACTATTAGTTACAATAAGATTTAAAGCTTCCACCTTTTTAGCAATTTCATTTATATCTCTCTCACCTGATGCTAAAACAGCAGATATTACAGATGGATTTGCCTTGAGTGATTTATTAATTCTCTCAACTATAAACTCTATTAGCTTCTCTTGATTATACTCTCTATAAAGCTCATTAACTAGCTCTAAAATTTTATCTATATTAAACTCTAAATTATATTTAATAACTATTCTAATAATACCATTTACTGCTCGACGAAGAGCAAAGGGGTCTTTTGAACCTGTTGGAATTTTTCCTACACTAAATAGTCCAATAAGTGTATCTAACTTAATGGAAATTGAGAGAATTGATGAAAATATAGAACTTGGCAGTTGACCACCATCACCTAATGGATAATACTGCTCTTTAATTGCATTATATAGTAGTTTATCTTTTCCTAAAGCTTTTGCATAATAGTATCCCATAACTCCTTGTAGTTCTGTAAATTCATATACCATTTCAGAAGTTAAATCAGCTTTTGCTAAAGATATTGCCTCCTCCATTAACATAGTTAATTCTGATGAACTTTTGCCACTCTCTTGCTCTACTCTGTCCATATATAGAGATAATAATCTTAAAGAGATAGCCTTTTCTCTATTAATTTTATCGGCTAAAGTTCCAAGCCCGTCCATAAAAACAATATTCTCTAAGCCATCTGTTACAAGACCCCTTTTTAAATCATTTTTATAAAAGAAAAGAGCATCTGATAATCTAGGTTTCAATACCCTCTCATTTCCAACTATAATTTTACTATAATCATCAGTGACACCATTAGAGACAACTACAAATCTATTGGTAAGTTCTCCATTTTTAAAAACTGGAAAATATCTTTGATGCTCTTTCATAGATGCAATTATAACCTCTGGTGGTAACTCTAAAAATGACTTATCAAATGAGCCAAGTAAAGCTTTTGGATTTTCTGTAATTGCTACAACCTCATCTAATAAAGATTTGTCCCTCTCTATCTTAATATCATGTTGCTCCTCTAACTCATTAAACTCTTTTAAGATTTTCTTCTCTCTCTCTTTAGGATATAGAGATACCATACCATCTGTTAAAATCTTTTCATACTTATCAATAGATATAACCTCTATGGGGGTAAGATTGACTGTTCTATGAATATAGGTTTTAGTGTCAGATTTTACACCAAATAGCTCAACAGGTATGCTTTTATCTCCAAACCTAACTTGTAACCATCTAATAGGTCTAATAAACTCATCACTTCTATCTCCCCAACGCATCATTTTACCAAAACTCATAGATAAAACCCACTCTTTTATCATTTTAGGAAGTAATCTCTCTGTCTCTTCTCCTATCTCCTCTCTCTTAAAATAGAGAACCTCTCTACCATTTTTCTCTATTTTAGTTAACTTATCAAAAGAGACGCCACATTTTCTAGCAAACCCCTCACCAGCCTTAGTAACTTTGTTAGCTTTAATAGCTATAATCAATGGTGGACCAAACAGCTCTATTACACTATTTTCCTGTTTTATAGATATGGCACTATGTTTTAATACTAAACGGCGAGGAGTATATAAAAATCTAAAATTGGCTTTTAATCTATACTTTTTAAGTAGATTTTCCCAAGATTTCTCTATATTTTTTAGATTTTGTAGTAGAGGTATAGCAGGAAGCTCTTCTACACCTATCTCAATTAAAAGTGGTTTTGTCATATTTGATTGTCCTAATTGTCAATAATTATCGGATTTTACCAAAATCTTAATAAATCAGCGATTATAATAGGTCGAAGATAATTTCAATGGAGATTAAAAGAATAATTATTAATCTATAATATTTTTATATTACTCTGTATTTGAAATCCTATCATAGCATTCATTAAGGCAAAGCAAGAAAACTTTTTTATTGAGTTACTTGTAATATCTTTTTCGATTAATATTTTTATATCTAATAGTCTCTCTCGCACTGTACCTTTTAATAGAGGTCTTTTAGGGGTTATCCAATTCTTGCCATCAAAAAAGGCTATATTTGCAATAGAGGTATCGGTTAATAG
>CAZROY010000030.1:0-6937 GCA_964601885.1 uncultured Sulfurovum sp.
CAAGGATTTAAAACCAATGGCTTTTCACATATTGCATCAGCACCACTTTTTAATGCAAAACGGATATGAGCATCATGTAGATAATTTGGAGAACAGATAGATATAAAATGAATTTTATTGTTTGTATCTCGTCTACACTTATCTATAAATCTATCAAATCTCTCAAACTCTGTAAAAAAACTAGCTTCTGGAAAATATCTATCTATAACGCCTATACCATCATATTGATCCAGTGTAACAACCAGTTTATTACCTGTCTCTTTTATTGCTCTCATATGTCTTGGTGCGATATAACCTGATGCTCCTATTAAAGCAAAATTTTTACTGTTCATTTTTATAATCTCCTATTTCTATTTTTTTAAATAAAAAATATCTTGTAAATTCAAAATAGAGGTATCCACATCTAAATGTTTACCTCTATTGACCAAATCAACAAAAATATTATCCTTTTTTATATATATCCATATATAATTTTTACTTCCCTCATTTCCTTTATTAAAAATTGTTTGATAGTTACTTTTTTGATTTACTGTATAAATCCAAGTAGATATTGTAAAGTTTGGGTTAAATGATAAATTAGAGGGGTATATACTATATCTCTTCCCTTTATTAAAAATAGTTGTTGTCAAATTAAGTTCTATTTTGTCTACTAAGCCACCATGAATATCCTTTTTTATGCTATTTCCATAGAGAATTTTAATCTCTTTAAAATTTAAAACTCGATTCCAAATAGTCAAACTTATTTTTCCATTAAACCAGTGTGCTATACCTCTATAGCCACCAATAAATAGAGACTCGTCATTAGGATTTATATCACCAAATCCGATACATCTTCTCTCTATTCTCTTTTGTCCATCAATATAGAGAATAATAGTTTCCATGTTATTGTCATAGCTAACTACAATATGATGCCAATTCTCTTTTATAGTATGAGGTTTTATAAACAGAGGTTTTTTATAAAAATCACTACTAGATAATATATTAAAGTAGTTATTCTTATTATTATAGAGTAGATTGTTTTTTAGAATAAATGTATGATTTTGTTCAAATTTTTTACTATTATTTATACCATATCTTCCATTATTAATAATAATATTATCTCTAACCATGGTCTGATAACTATCATTGTTATCTCTTTGACTCTCATAAATAATAGCATCATGAACATTGCCCTCAATAATATTATTTTCTATCAAGGTATTATTAAAGTCACTAATTCTTATGGCACCATCTAAATCTAGACTTCCATCAAGATAAGGAATAGTAGCTGTTTTAGTACGATAAATTATATTGTCATGAATATGTACATTTTCTCTTCTATTTTGAAAAGTTCTCACCCCTCCATCTAAAACAATTCCACTATTTTTACCATAAATAAGATTATTAAATATAGTAGCCTTTTCTATACCAGAATTAGGATTCGAATTTTCAAGTAAAATTCCCGCATAACCACTAGACTCTTTACCCAAAGAGTTACCAATAATATTATCATGTATAGAAAATTTATCACCACTTTTAACTCTAATACCACAATTAGTTCTTGTCCTAGAGATATTGTTATCATATATTTCAAAATCAGTAGTATTTACTAAACAGATACCCTCGTGTCCTGAATCTAAAATTTTATTATTATAGATTTTTGAATTTATAGATTTTTTTATAGGAAAAGAGGTTAATCTTATAGCGTCCCATCTACTTCTAGTTAATGTTAAATCATGAATCGAAATATTATAGGGGTTATAAAATAATATCAATGGGAAATATGTGGTACCGCTCAATCTCTTTTGTAAACCAGCATCGATTTTAAATCCACCAATTTCGATATTAGATACACGCTCATTTTTATTACCATAAGCTGTCCAACTGTTAACTTTGGTTTGACCAATCATTGGTTTATACTTAGACCAGTTTAAATTATCTTTTAGTTTTAAAACAGCCGTAGAATCCCCTTGTAATGTGGTATTACTTGGCATTAAAATGGGTTCATCAATGATACAACTGCCTAACCCTTTTAAATATACTGTTGAGTATCTATTATCTTTAGCTATATATTCTAATACTTTATTAATTTTCTCTTGGTCACGCTCTCCAGTACAGTCATATTTTCCACTACCACCTATTGTGATATAGATAATCTTTACAGGACTACTATATATAACTGTGATACTAAAAATTATAATAAACCATATCCATACTATTGTAATTGTAATTGTAATTCTCTTCATAAAATCATACTCCATTTATAATCAATCCAACGTTATTTAAATTGTATTTAATCATTATCTCTTCTAGTTTTGAGATATACGATTTATGGGAATAACTTTTTCTCAAAATAAAAAGATTAATATCACTATAGTGCATTAAGGAAAATGTATCTGTATATAAACCAATAGGCGAAGTATTTATAAAAATATAGTCATACTCTATTCTTAATTTATTAAACAGTATTGGTAACCTACTAGATAACAATAATTCTGATGGATTTACAGGAATTGTTCCAACAGAGATAATATCTAGATTCGGTTCTTTAGTTGGAAAAACAATATCATTAATATCAACCTTTCCACTTAAATAACTGCTTATCCCTATGTCATAGTCAATATCAAAATATTTATGTAAAACAGGATTTCGTAAGTCTAAATCTATCACTATAGATTTATATCCTGCCAATTGGAAAATTGCACTTAAATTAATAAGTACTAGATTTTTACCCTCTTTTTCTACAGTTGAAGTTATCAAGACAACACTAGACTTATTAGCACTAATAGACTGTGAAGAAAATTGTAAGTCTGTTCTTAACTTTCTATAACTCTCTGCAAAAATAGATTGTGGTTGCTCAAAAACTTCTATTTTTTGATTTTTAAGAAAAGGAACTTCCATGCAAAACAACCATTTTGAACTATGCTTAATATCTTTAATATCTCTAATTTTATTACTTAGGCTATTAAAAATAGTTGCTAATATAATACCTACAATAAAACCTAAAAAACAAAATGACAACATTGTCATAGGTCGTTTCGCATTAATGGCAGACTTAGGAATATAAGCTTTTTCTATAACTTTATAATCAGAAATTGCTACTACATTGGTCATTTTCTTTTCTGATTTTTGTTTTAATAAATACATATACATTTTAGAGTTGACATCATATTTACTTTTAAGGTTAATTAACATTATCTCTTTTTTAGGAAAAGTAAGCAGATTTTTCTCATAATCCATTTTTTGAGCTTTTAAATTTGATATTTCATATTCTGTTGAGAGCTTTAAATTTTTAATATTTTGCAATATATTATTTTTGATAGATTCTATTTGTTGTTGAACTTTTATTAATTGTGGATATTCATTCGTGTACTCTACTTGCAATTCTCTCTCTTCCAATTTTAATTTATACAAAGAATCAAGCTGAATTAATATTCCCTTATCTCCTAGGCTTGTGAAAATTGTTCCTATTGAGTCAAAATCATCACTATTATGAATAATCTGTAACGCATTGTTAATCAATAAGTTTTTTAAATTTTTTTCTGAAATTTTCACCTTTATATTACTTAACTTGTCAATCATCGTACTTGATTGAGCAGATATATTGATAATATTATTTGTTACTTTATAATTTGATAACTTTTGCTCTGAATTCTTTAATTTAGCTTGAACATTTTTCAACTGTTCTTCTATAAATTTTAAAATTTTATTACTTCTTTTATCTTTTGTGCTTTGTTCTTCACCCAAAAATATATTAACTAAATTATTGATATAATCTGTTGCTCGTTCTGGAATAGAATCAGCATACGAGATTTCAATCAAAGAGGTCTCTTTATTTAATTGTTTTACAACCAATACATTCTTGACAATAGACTCATATATATTACGACTATTTCCATTAATCTTAAAATAAATTGGTTCATCAATATTCTTAATTTTATGAATAGAAAGTTCAAAATAATCTGTTTTAATAAGCTTTCCATAGGCATACATTTTTTTATTATCTAAGGTTAATAACTTCTTTTTAAATACATCACTTATCAATTTGTCTTTTTTTGAGACTTCTATCTCTATTGAATACTCATTATCATGAGGATAAAACTTTATCTCCATACCCAAAATTTCATTTTTAAGAATTTTAATTTTATCAATACCTATAGGTATCTCATTACCGTATAATTCATACTTTTTATAATTTTTATGAAGGAAGAACTGTGTTTTAAAATTCATCTTTTCAATAACTTTTTTATTCATTGCATAGGTTTTTAATATCTCTATCTCTTTTGCAATCTCTTTATCTGTCGCGTAAAAAGCATTTTTGAGTAAATCATCTGTTACTATAGTATTTTTTTTACCACTCTCTTTAACTTCAATAATTGAATAGCTGCGATATATTGATTGTTCTGAATATAAATATATCGTAGCTACCAATAAAAATAAAAATGAGCTAAACGCTATAAAAAATTTATATCTACGAATTATTTCCCATAAATCTTTTAATTCAAAATCATTCTCTTCCAAATTTTCGAAAGTCTTCATAACTAATTCCAACCTGATAAAACTTTAAGAGTAACAAATGGAGACAACATATTACTTACAAGGTCAACAATAGGATGAGATTCAGAAACTTTAGTATTAAATAATTTCATTCTATTAGGTAAAACATAAATAATATCATTTGGCTTAATCATTAAATTTGCACTCTTCAGTGAATTAATATCTGTTAAATTTACAAATTTAGAATTGATATATTTTCCCTTATTTTGTAAAATCATAATTTTTGTCTTATCAGCTGTATCTTTAAAATCACCAGCTTTAGATAAAATTTGTAAAAGAGTTGATGTCTCGTTCAAAAGTTCTATCTCCCCTGGAGCATTAACCTCTCCAATAACATATGCTCTTTTATTAAGTACCTCAAAATAAATATCAGGACGTTTTAGATATCTCTTGAAAGAATCCTCTATTCTTTTATTAGCCTCTGTTTGTGTCAATCCTGCAAGATGTATTTTTTCAACCAAAGGGAGTCGGATATTCCCTTGAATATCAACCAATAACCCTCTATCAGTTGACCTGTTTTCAAAACTACTTGAACTTAACTCAGGATGTTTATATACAAAAATAGAAACTCTATCATGAGGAATTATTTTATAGTCAAATTGGATATTATCAAATTTTGTACTCTCTAATCTCTGAGGTTTTGTAGATATAAGTGATAATGATTGAATATCTTTCTTTTCTATTTTTTTTTCAGTTCTTTTTTCTATTTTTTTTTCAGTTCTTTTAGAAGTATCCGCTTCAGAGTTTTTCCACTCCTCTGCTTTAGAAAAGAGTACAAGCTCTTCACTACTACTAATAAATTTATGACTACATCCAGACATAAAAAACAATAATAAAAGATATAAAGTATATTTAATCACAATATTTTCCTATTTTCAATAACTTAAATTCATGAAGAAAGTATAGCATTAAATATGATTAAATATGATTAAGTATTTAATAGTATTTAAAAATATTTAAAAATATGATTAATCATTATTGTTATTTTATTATTTAATATAAACTTAAATAGTTATCACTTTTCAAACTCTAAAAACTTAACCTTTTCGAAGAATCACTCAAAAATAATATAATTATTGAAACGAGAGTCAATTAATCCCACTTTAATATTAGATTAATATAATTTTTTTTAATATATTAAAATAATGTTTTTGCTCATATAGTTTTAGTGATTATTCATATTATTTTATATTATTTTATATTAAATTAGTTAATGTATACCATTTTGGAGGTAATCTTATGTGTGACTTAAGAATGAAAGCTCAAGAGTTATTGCAGGTAAGGCAAAATGAGGAAAAGATAAAAAAGAACATATCTACAACAACGGATATCACATTAGAAAGAAATAAATCTAAAAAAAGATTTATAGAAAAAATTCAAAATGAAATTAACTATTTCCAAAATAACTTACTAAAAGCCGCAGATAAGGGTCAATTACTTAAAATAATAATACTACAATTAAATAGCACAAATCTATTATCTTGGTGGAATGAAAGAGATAAAGAGAAAAGTAGTTACCAAATACATACAGAATATACTCCTATTGAAAGTGGTATCATTACTTTTATTGATGATGTAGACTTAGAACAATTAACAGATGATATAATTTTAGATAGTACACTTCAAAAATTATATGATATTATACTTGAAAATGATATCTATCCAGAGTGGAAAGTAAAAATTATAGATGGTAAAATTGAATCATTATATTTGGAGATAAATCCACTTATATCGTATAAAGAAAAAAAAGAAATTTTACGTCAAAAAAAGATAAAAAAACAACAAATATTAATGCTTACAACATCAAAGTATAATAAAGTAGCTAAACAAAATATTAAACAAAACAGAATATCTAATATAGTTATAAAAATTAAAACTTTTATAACTATATTTATTCCTCTATTATATCTTTCTGTTACACTACTTACTATCTTAAGCAGTGCACTAGAGCTTACTCCTTCTGCAAACAATAGTTTTACTGAAATAGCTTGGCCATATTTTTTATTTTTTGATTTTCAAAATGTAGGGGAACTTTTTATTATATCTGTACCATTAGGTATTTTAATTGCTTATTATAGCACATATAAAAGTACATATAAAGTATCTTGATTATCTTTCCTTAGAAGACTAAGTATAGAACAGATAAAATACCAACAAATTTTATCCCAAAGGACAACCTATGTCAATAACCCTTAACTCTCCACTTGATATGCATTTACACTTACGAGATGAAGCGATGCTTCAAACCGTTGCACCACTGAGTTCAGCTACTTTTTCAGGAGCGATAATTATGCCAAATCTTGTTCCTCCTATCTCAACAAAAGAGGAGTTAGATGGCTATAAAAATCGTATTAAAATGGCAATAGGGGAAGAGACTTTTAATCCCTATATGACTCTATTT
>CAZROY010000031.1:0-5386 GCA_964601885.1 uncultured Sulfurovum sp.
GGTCATGGGGTTACTCCGTTTTGTCCCTTATACAAAACCCACCCCCAAATGAGTTTTTCTCTCCAAGCCCACAACTTAATGCCATAAATGCTAATCTTTGGCTTATAGTATCTTCATGTGGGATTATTTTAAATTTATTACCAAATAGTCTAATCTTTTTCGCTCCTCTTGTTAACTGTATAGTTTGGGGTTTTTGATTTTTTAACGCTAAGAGTCGTATAAAATTTTTTCTACTACTTAACTTCTCTTTATAAAAATTATTATATTTTTTTTCTATATTATCATGTATCTGCTTTGATAATTTTACTATATCACCATCTTTTTCCATAGTCCAATATAATCTACTCTCTGTAGTAATAATTGTAGGAGTTATGGTATATAGTTCATTGATAAAAGAGATTTTTACCACCTGTTTTTCTGTTTGGACTATTAACATATTAGGATTATTGATGTTCTCTCTTAGATTTTTGGAGAGTATATCTATAAAATTGCTATCCGGTGAGCGAAGTTTAAAGGTATAACTGTTGTGTGATTTATAGATTTTAGATTTTTCTATGGGATAGAAGTTACTAAAAGAGTAGAATTTAAATCTATTGTCATTGTGTAACTCTCTTAATTTATTGATTTGAGCCATTGAAAAACTAATGTATTTAGATATAATCTCAAAACTATCTCTAAAGCTTATATTTCTCTTTATATATGCCGTGCATATCAGTTCAAAATAGTGCATTTTTTGCCTTTATTAAAAATATATATGAGGCACTATTATAACAGAGAGTAACGACAAAAAATGTCTATATATAGGAATTTTTATGATTTTTTGCAAGTTTGACTATATTTTTACTCTATTTAAAGTTGAAAATTAAAAAAAGTAATATTATTAATAGTCCTTGTTTGGGAACTAGATATGATATTTGAAGCAAGAAGTTGGGTAATTAATGAGAATTGATAGTAAATCCAACCAATGGTCTGCTCTTATACCCTTTATTAATAACATCTATTTTTAAATCTTTAAGTTCACTGTTTGGAATAAGTATAGAGTTGCTTGTTCCTTCTAATATATATTTTTGAGATTTAGATGATATTTGAAGTAGATAATATCTGCTATCTAATTTACTCTCTATAAATAATCCTTCATTACTATTTTTTAATATAATAGGTTTACTAGATATTGCTCGTCCTAAAATATCACTATGGTTAGTGTAAACTTTACTACCCCATTTAAAATCTTTCCCTTTAGGTCTCTCTACGAAACAGTCAACTAAAGTTCCCAAGTTAGACATTTTATAGGCTGTTCTATTAAGATTAAACTCTTTTTCAAATTTAGCTATTTGAAACGATGAGTAACTTATAAGTATGCCACTTTCATCAAAAGATATATTAGAGTCATTAAACTCTATCTCTTTTACATCAAATGTAAAACTCTCCTCTTGTTTAATAGTTTGTATAGTCTGAGTTACCGTTGTGACCTCATCTTCTCCTACAGTTGTATCTAAACTATCATTAAGATTTATATTATCAAATCTAACAGTTGTATATATTCCATTATCTGAAGTTCCACTTTCACTATAATTATCTATAGGCTCTTTATATATACTGCTCTCATCTAATTTCCAAAACCTATCTTCAAAATTTATAAATCTTAGGTTAGAGCTACTATGATTTACAAAAGTAATCTTCTCTTTGGCTAAATCTATGGATATATCACCAATAATATCACACTCCAATAGCCCATGATGATACTCCCCTCCAGCAATAATCTTTTTATCATTTTTATATATAAGAAGTAGTTTGATAAATTTTAATCTTTTTTCTCTAGGGATAAAAAATGAGTTTAGATAGATTTTTGTATCTCTATTTATCATCTCTGTAGGGTCAATTATCTCTCTTGGTGCATAAGCACTATTCTGTTCTAAAGAGAATATCAATCTCTCTCCAGCTCTTGATTCTATAATGATTGGTTTACTACTACTATATAGTTCAAAACTTAAACTTTCATCTTGAAAATTCAAATCTTCCAAATCTGAACCAACATCATAATCTTTTGAGGTAAATTTATCCGTATCATAAAAATTAATCTCAATGCCCTCATCTGCCTTAATAAGCATAAACCCCCGTTTTAATCGATGAGTTAATATATTGGAGTTTCCATATATTAATCCACTCTCTTCTCTTATAGGTGTATTATTTAGATAAAACCCAACTCTATTTGGTGATACGATAGCAAATCTTAAGCCTATTAAATATATCTTCTGCTCTTCTCCTTTTGAGTCTTTATCTAAATCTCTTTTTAATTTGCTAACATTAAATATATCAGATAACTCTTCTGTGGTACTTAGATTATAAATATCAAAATTTGGTATATTTTTTCTAATTTGTGTCTCTAAATAGTATTCTATTTTTTCTGATATGGTGTGGGTTCTCATTTTTTTTATTAAACTATCTCTAATCTCTTTTGCTGTCTCTCTTGGTATATAAAAAATGACGGAGACAATCCCCTCTTGTAGCCAATCATCTAAAATATCTTTAATACCGTGACACCCATCGTCACCAAAAAGAAAACTAAATATATTTTTGCTACCCTCCCATATATTTTTCGCTATATACTCTATCTCTCTCTTTCTATCATCTAAAATACAGTTGGTAACATCTAGTGTGTCTATAAAAAGTATATTTTCTGGAAATTCAAAAATATTTGTCACTACTTCTCCTTTTTTATCACAACCCTTTCAAGAAAACCCCAACCCCTAAGGCGTGGATGAATTGAAAAAAAGTCCTTAGACTTTTCGAGTCTTATTTTTTCGATTGTATTATAGTATAATATCGTTATATATTCAATATATAATACAAATAAACATTCAGTTTTTGGTTAAACAAAAATCCTACTATCAATTTTGATTTACAAGATAATATTATAATCCAAAATAGGATATAATTTGTAAAAAAATTGGATATATATTGTGATACGCTCTATTTTATTTTTTGTTATTTTGACAACAGCTACAATAAACGCTTCAAACTTTTTTTGGGAAAAAGTTATTGAGATAGAAAATAACTTTTTTAATAAAGATAGGATTTTGGAATTAATCAATAAAGATAATAATCAATCTATATCTATTGATAAAAATGATACCCAATCTCTATTTGATAAACAGTTTGATAGTTTTACCTCGTTAATTAATCTATTAAAAAGTAATCCATACTCTTTGGATATAAATAGAACTCTATTTATTGATATGCAAAAGATAGATAGAGAGATTAGAAATCTAACATTAAAAATAGATACAAATAAAAAATATGGTTATACTCAAGCAGTGTCAAGAGATAATATGAGATTACAATCATTAAAACTTAAAGAGCAGATTTATAATTTTTTTGCATATATGGCACATAACTGGACACTTTTAGATGAAGACACTCTTAAGAAATATATATCAGATACTCAAAAACAGCTTCATAGCATAGTTAATATTCAAAAAAATATTAAATCGTATAATTTAATAAAAAATCAGACAAACAGTATGGCAACAAAAATTAAGAGTAATTTTTTTACTCTATCGCAAGATTACTACTTTTTTGATACACTATTAAACTATTTACAGCTTAATATTAATATATTTAGCTACCGTTCACTTAGTAATCAGTTAAAATTAGACAATCTTATTGACTATATTAACCAGAAGTCTATATCTAAAGATGCAAATTTATATCTTCGTTATTTAAAAATTGATACGGGACGACTTTTTCTATTTTTTGTAATTATTTTTATTTTTATAATATTGAACTATTTAATCTATAGACGGTTATATAACTATTTCAAGGCTAAAATATTGGAGGTTGAAGATGAAACTGATGATATTTTATTGGCGAATTTAAATAGAATAAGAGTTCCAATCTCTCTACTCATTAATGGCATAGGACTTCAGTTGGCACTAGAGATTTTAAACTATCCAGATAGCTTAAGTGATAAGACACATCTCTATTTTTCACTATTTTTTATAATAGTTATTGCCTATATTGCTATGCAGATTATAGAGAATATCTTTTTTATCTATTTCCATCACTCCAATAAGAGAAATCTAACCCTTAGAACAGAGCTTATTAATTTAATTTTATCTATTAGTAAATTTATTATATTTTTAATTGCTGTACTTGTAGCTTTTGTAAAGATGGGCATTAATATATCAGGGGTAATAGCCTCATTAGGGATTGGGGGTTTAGCTGTTGCGTTAGCCGCAAAAGATACACTCTCTAATTTTTTTGGACTTATAAAAATAATATTTGATGAATCATTTTCACAAGGTGATTGGATTAAGACAGATAGTGTAGAGGGGACTGTAATTGAAATTGGTTTTATATCTACTAAAATTCGTACATTTGATAATGCAATGATTACCGTTCCAAATGAGAAATTAGCTAATACTTCACTTAAAAATTGGTCAAGAAGAGCAGTAGGTAGAAGAATAAAGTTATATATTGGTGTAACCTATAATTCTAATCCTAAAGATATTCAAAATGCTATTAATGATATAACTGAAATGTTATTAAACCATAGTGAAATTAGTACAAAAATAGACCAGAAAGAGATAAAAAAGTACTATACTAGCAATAAATTTGTATCACTTGATAATAAACTTGGAATAAAAAGTACAATGTTGGTCTATTTGGATAGATTTTCAGACTCATCTATAGATATTTTAGTATATACATTTTCAAAAACAACAAATTGGCAGAAATGGTTAGAGGTGAAACAAGATGTATTATTTAGAATTTGGGAAATTTTAGAGAAGAATAATTTGGAGTTTGCATTTCCTTCACAAACCTTGTATTTGGAGAAAAATGATAAATAAAATTTGGATTATTTATTATTTTTCACACATTTTAGACACTTATTATCGATATACTTCCCACATAAGAGTCATAACATTCTCCTCCTTTTAAAATAAACAAATTTCAAAAGGCTCTTATTGAATAATTAGCTTTTATTTAATATTCTATTTTGTCCCACCAATAACCCTATTAGGTTAAAATAAAAGCTAATTCTAGTTCTACTTATTATACAATACGATACAATATATTTTATTTATAATATTAGGATTTTATGGTGTTAAAAAAGATTGCATCGGCAAGAATTACAGAAAAAAGCTCACAACTACTCCAAGAGTTAAATAATTCACTACCTTTTGATAAAGAGTTATATAGAGAGGATATAGAGGGTTCTTTAGCTCACGCTTTTATGTTATCAGAGCAAGGAATTATATCTAAAGAGGATTTTCAAAAGATAGATAGGGGGTTAAATGAGATATTAGAAGAGATAGAAGATGGTACCTTTAAGTTAGACGGTGATGATGAAGATATACACATGGCAATAGAGGGACGGCTCACT
>CAZROY010000032.1:0-5473 GCA_964601885.1 uncultured Sulfurovum sp.
AGGTAAATAAACCTTATCTATCAACTCATTATACTCATCTTTAATATTACTATCAATAGTAATTCCTCCACCACTTTTATAATATAAAATATTTTTTTCTCTCTCAATAAATCTTATCATAACAGCAGAATATAAATTTTCTCCGTCAAATATTCCAAAAACACCTGTATAAAATCCCCTTTTATAATTTTCTATATTATTAATAATATCTATTGTACTTCTTTTTGGAGTTCCTGTAATTGAACCAGCTGGTAGAATTTTATCTAAAATCTCTCCCAGATTATCCCTCCAATTATTAGGGAGCTTAGCCGTTATTTTGGAGCTAACTTGAAGTAGCTCTTTATCACCTGCCTCTATTTTATCAACATATCTAAACTGTTCCACTTTTACATCTTTTGCTACCATACTTAAATCATTTCGCATTAGGTCAACTATCATAATATGCTCTGCCATCTCTTTACTATTAGATAATATTTTCTCTTTAGCATTTTCTATATCCGCCTCTATTGTCCCTTTCATTGGGTATGTAGATACTCTATTTCCCTCTATCTCTATAAATTTTTCAGGAGAAAAACAGATAAATCTACCTTTAAAATAGAGTTTATATTTGGCACGAGAGTATTTAAAAATCTCCTTTAGAGATAAATTTGTTGCAATTTGGGTTTTAAAGGTGAGATTTAATAAATATGTATTTCCTTTTTTTATCTCCTCTTGAACCATATTTAAAGAATTTTTATATAGATTAAAATCTATATCGTATCTTTTTAAAAAAAAATCTTTATCTATTAAACTATGAGGATAGTTTTGATAATTATCTATTTTAAATAGAATATCGTTATCTAGTGATTTAAGAGGTTGAACAATCTTCTCTCTTTTATTATAAGAAATTATAAAGAGGAAAGGCTCTCGCTCTTTTGCCAAAGTTGTAATTTTGTCCATAAATAACTATATTTTTTCTACTTTTTTATTTCAATATAGATCTTAAGATTACCCACCCCTCTTGTATCAGTAAAGCTTTAGCTTTAGAACATATAGGGGTTTGATTAATATATATATATTTCCTTTTTATTCTAGTACCATTATATGCCTCTAACTTTTTATGAAATTCCATAAGTTCCAAAGCTTCCTTTTGCAAAATACAACTCTTTTTGTTTATATCTATAATACAACTATAGTATCCATTTAAATTAATTCCTAGATATAGTTTTATCTTTTTTCTACTATTAAACTCTTTTTTTATATCTATAAAAGTTATTTTTTTAAAAACCAAATTGCTTTTTTGAAGTCTATCTATTAATTCTTTCACTCTAATAACTCAAATCTTTTAATTCTATTCGATTTCTATTATAATATATCTCTCCATTTGCTACAAAAGAGTATCCATTCACTTCAGGAAATTTATAAACTCGATATTTAGTAAAATTTCTATTGGATACTATTAAATAACCCTGCTCATCAAGTGCATATACCCTATTTTTATATACAGTGGCAACAGAAAAGTGGGCAAATCTAAACTTTTTTTCATCTTGAACAGTTAACGACTCATCTAATCTCATAATATTACCATCTTTACTAAAGAGGAAAATATTTCTATTATCTACTGCTACCTCTGAAATCTCATCTTCTAGCTCTTTTCTCCCTTTTGTACTTACTGAAATCAATTTATGGGGTGTCGCAACAATTAAATTATCTTTTTTAAATCTTTTTAAAAAAATTATATTATTTAAAGAAGTTTTAGTACTAACAAATATCTCTTTTACTATTTTTCTATTTTCTAAATTCATAATGGTAATCTTCCCATTTAAAAGAGGAATTACCACCAATTTATCAATCTGTATAGGATTAGTAATTCTCGCATCTATACTATATGTTTTTTCACCTTTGTCATTAAAAATAATACTCTTTTGAGATAAATCATATATTCCAAAACTATTATCCATTAATAAATATATAAGCATATTATCTATAACTCTACCAGCAAGAAGCTCTTTGGAAAATTTTATAGTTTGAACCTTTCCGTTTTTAATGATTTTACACTCTCCACCTCTATTTGCAAGAATTATACCATCTCTACTTCTATTTATAAAACTATATCCATGTTTAAAGCTCAATTTAAACTTACCATTTTGTGTCAAAACTGTACCATTTTCCAATACAGCCCCATCTCTATTAAAACTTATTATGGGACTACTAGAATATATAGAAGAGGAGAAGCTAACACTTTTGGGTGTATAGTACTGTTTTGAGCTACATGCACTAAAGAGTAGTATAATTATTGAACTTAAGAGTATTTTATACATTATTTACCTTTTATAATATAATGTTTCAAAATTTTTGAGATATTAAAAAGAGGTGAATTTTCATCAATAAGGGCTAACTGATTTTTTGCTTCGGATATTTTTCCCTGCTTTATAAGGAGATTAGCATTATTCATAATAGCCATATCTTGATATATATCTGATGAGACACTTTTTTTCTCTAAAACAGATAAATGGTAATTACTTATATCTGCAATCAATCCATTTTTACTACTTGTTAATCTCTCTAATATCTTAATATCTCTATTTTGAACAGCCATTTTATAACTATATAGTTCAAATAGTAGTGGGTTTTTATCTCTTAATATACCTAAAGCTTCAGAATTATTACTATCTTTAAGTAGTGTTAAGTATGCTTCATTTGCACTATTTAATCTATTCTCTTCAATTATCTGCACTATCTTATTTCCACCAACAACCAATATTATAATGGCAATGGCTGAAATTATCTTAATCTTATGTCTCTTATAGAATTTTTCCAACTTAAAAGCAGAAAGAAGCATCTGTTCATCGGTAGTAAACTCTTTTTTTATCTCATTAATATTATCTTTAATACTCAATTTTATTCTCCATAATCTTTTGCAATACTACTTTGCTTTTTCTAAATATTTACCTTCGACAGTATCAACTCTAATTCTATCTCCCTCTAAAACAAAGAAAGGAACTTGAACAACCGCACCGCTATCAAGTTTAGCAGGTTTTTTACCACCTTGTGAATCACCTTTAAAGTTTGGTGGAGTCTCTACTACTGTATATGTTGCAATTTGAGGTATCTCCACAGAGATTGCTCTACCATTATGAAATAGAATTTCAGCCTCCATTCCATCAACCATAAAATCAAATGTATCTTTTCCCACCTGCTCATGCATAAGACCAATTTGGTCATAAGTTGTTGTATCCATAAATTGTAACATATCACCATCATCATAAAGATACTGCATAGTTTTCTGCTCTAAATTTGGTGTTTTAAATTTATCTCCAGCATGGACAGTCTTCTCTATCACTTTTCCTGATGATAAATTCTTAATTTTAATCCTAACAAATGCAGCACCCTTACCCGGCTTTACATGTTGAAACTCCACTACTCTATATGGATTACCATCTAACTCTAATCTCACACCTTTTTTAAGGTCACCCATTGAAATTGTTGCCATATATACAACTCCTAAAAATTTTATGAAATTATATCATATTAATTTTATATTGATATATTGTTTACTTTTATTTGATATACTTACAAAAAATTAAAATAGAGGTATTAGATGAAAAAGATATTAAAACTTTTTATATTATTTGGACTCTTTAGCCAACTAGTATTGGCAACAGATATAAGTCAGATAAGTAAGTCTATTGTAAAAATATATACTGTATCAAAAACACCAAACTATTTAGAGCCATGGAACAGTACAATTCGTCGTTCAAGTGGTTCTGGAAGTATTATATCTGGTAATAGAATATTAACAAATGCCCATGTAGTGGCAAATGAGACATTTTTAGAGGTTAAAAAGTATGGAGATACCAAAAGATACCAAGCAAAAGTTCTATTTGTATCACATGATGTAGATTTAGCACTACTTGAAGTTAAAGATAAAGAGTTTTTCAAAGGCACAACTCCTCTACCCTTTGGTGAACTACCAAACATTCAAGATAAAGTAACTGTATATGGATACCCAATGGGTGGAAATACCATTAGTGTAAGTAGGGGAATTGTCTCAAGGATTGAACATAATGTATATGTTCATAGTGCAAAAAGTTTCCTATCTATTCAGATTGATGCAGCTATTAACCCCGGAAATAGTGGAGGACCTGCAATCTCTAACGGTAAATTAGTAGGTGTTGTTATGCAACAGATACCAAGGTCTCAAAATATTGGTTATATGGTGCCTGTAGATATTGTAAGACACTTTTTAAAAGATATAGAAGATGGACGATATGATGGATTTCCTCAACTTGGAATTTATACAGAGATGTTGGAAAATCCAACACAAAAAGAGTATTTTAAATTGGGTAAAGATGAAGGCGGTATTTTGGTAGTTGATATTATCTATAACTCTCCATTTAAAAATGTTCTAAAAAAGTATGATATTATAACTGCAATAGATGGTCACAAAATTGAAAATGATGGAACGGTAAAGTTTAGAGATAATCAATATACTAAATTTAAATACTATATAGATGTACATCAATATGGAGATGAGGTATCACTATCTGTATATAGAGATGGTAAAAAATTAAATCTTAAAGTAAAATTTAGAGAAAAATCCAGTCAACAGAATTTTAGTTTTACAAAATTTGAGTATGATAAGATGCCAACCTATTTTATGATTGGTGGATATGTATTTGTGCCGTTAACAGAAAATCTTTTAGCAAAATCAAGGAGACCAAATCTAGCACTCAGATATGGAGCTACAAAGTTCCCTAAAGAGGATAAACGAGAGATTGTTCTACTTTTAAAAGTTTTAGCTTCAAGTTTAAGTAGAGGAGACTATGGTATATCATTCTGGAAAATAGATAAGGTCAATGGTAAATCTTTTAAAGATTTTAAAGAGTTTTATAGAATAATTATGGAAAGCCAAGATAAATATATAGTCTTAGAAGATGATGATGGCTCCAAAATTATTATAGATAAGCAAAAGGCACTCGAAATTGATAATGAGCTACTAAAGCGATATAGCATTAAAGCAACCAAATCAGATGATTTAACGACTTATGATAAGAACTATGAAAAATAAGTTAATAAGAATTATTTAATTAGTAACTGAAGTTACACACAATTCAACTCTCTAAGCTGAAAAAAGCATTTTTCAAAATAGAGATATAGAGTTTAGCCTTCAAAGCAAAAGTGTTATTAACAATTAACTTTGTGCTTTATAGCCAATATTTCTCTAATTTGGCAGAGGCATAGATAAAGTATTATGACATAAATCCTAAATCTTGTATATCAAAGTTTTTAAGCTCAGGTAAGACTTTTGCCATGGTTACATCATCAACCCCAAACCACTTTAAGATAGTTCCATAGTATTGACTCATAGAGGTAGTGGGGATAAGTCGTCCTTTACGCGTAATATCATCATCACTCCCCAAAGTAAGATCAGGAAGTGTTCCATAGATACCACCCTTAACAGCACCTCCCATAGCAAAATAGTTTCCACCCC
>CAZROY010000033.1:0-9429 GCA_964601885.1 uncultured Sulfurovum sp.
TATCTCCTCATTTTTTAGAAAATATATCCACTCATCAAGACTATTTTTTGCTACATCATTAAATTGATTGACCCTAAGAACATAATATTCAGGATATATATCCGAAATATTTTCTATATTGAAATCCTCTTTTTGTCTATATGATGGTTTTAGAATATCTTTATTGTCATGGAGTCCTCTAAAGGTGGTTTTACCATGATATACATAATCTTTGCCTTGACCTAATGAGAAATAGACGATATTGACCGAATAGACTTTTTTGACTTTGGTGTAACCTTTGCCTTTTTTGATATACTCTGTAATCAATTTTGATACACCAAAGAGCATTCTATGGAAATAGTCTATCTCACTGCTATGTTGAACTTCTATTAATATAAGCTGATTATTCTCATTTTTGGCTAATAAATCAACTCTATTAAACTTATCATCTTCTGTCTCTTGGTTTGCTTCACTCTCTAATATCTCTTCTATCTTTACATTAAACTTTAATAGTTCGGTTAAAAAGCCCTCCAAAATTCCAAAGTTTGCCTTTTGTCGTAGGATTTTTTTCATTGCCCAATCAAAACTTACAAGTTTTCTAGCCATTTTTTATCCTTTTTTCTGCCATTATATCATAAATTAAGGATTAAAATTAAACAGCTTATTTTCAAATTTTTTTCTCCTCCAATAGTTTAAGTCTCTTTTATATCTCCTTTTACCTTCTTTTAGAGAATTGGAAAGCCCATAATATCTTAGTTTGGAAAATGTAAAGAAAAGAACTTTAACAGTACTACCTACCGCATTTTTAAAAAGGATTTTAGCTCTTTTATCTCTTCCGAATAGATATTCTCTTTTTTAGATAGTTCAGTATATATTTTTAATGCCTCTTCTAATTTTTTATCTGCCTCTTGTTGGTCTATGGATTGGTATAATTTACCATATTGCATTAAAATTTCCGCCTGTTTCGTTTTTGCCTTATATTTTTCTAACATAAATTCAAAATTTCTAAATGCCTCTAAGTAACTTTTTTTTGCCATTAAAAGAGTAGTATATCTTTTATCTATCTGGTAATCTCTTTTTAGAGAGAGTGATTTTTGATAATATAATAGAGATATATCCAATCTATTTTCTAAAAGAGATAGGTGAGCTAAATAACTATATGATTTAGATAACACCTCTTTGTACTCCTTGAAATTATCCTTTTTAATACTATTTGCCAATATTATAGAGTTATCTAACAACTTTTTTGCCTCTTGATAGTTTTTGAACTTATCTTGTGAGATATATATCCAAGATAGACTATTTTGTACTTTTGCAATATTGGCTCTATATTTTGGATTTTTTAACTCTTTATACTCTGCTATAATCTTTTTATATCTACTCTCTGCCTCTTTAAATCTACCTCTATGGCTATATAATGATGCTATATTATATTTTATCTCCATAATCTCATCTTTATAACTTATACCATTTTCTGTTTGATTTGTATCTAACTTTTGATATAGTTTTAGTGCCTTTTGATAGTTTATATCTGCCTTTTTAAACTCTCTATCTTTAGCATAAATAAAACCTAAATTGTGATAAGATAGGGCTATATAGCTCTTATTTTTATCTTTTTCTATAACTTTAAAACCCTTTTTATAACTTTTTTTAGATAGTTCTATATCATCTAACTCCATATATGTTTTACCTAGAGAGTTATATGTTTTAAAAAGGGATAGTCGAAAGAGTCTATTATTGTTTTTATATAACTGTTTATATAGCTTTAGAGCTTTTTTTCTATAAAATATAGATTTATTTAAATCCTCTACATCATCAAGATAGAAATTTGCCAAGATATTATAGTTCCAAGCCAAATCTTCTCTATACTTTTTTGGATTTTTTTTGTATAGTTTTTCAAATCTATCTAAACCCTGTTTATATCTATTTTCTGCTAACTCTAAATCCTTTTGAGCCTCAACTGTTTTATTTAAATCTCTTGTAATATTTGATAATTTTGCTAAATTAAATGCCTCTGTAGCTACATATTTTTGAAAATTGCTATCTGCTAACTCTTTAGTGATTTTTAACGATTGTAGATAACTCTCTTTTGAAGCATTTAAATCTCCCATTAACTGCTCTAAATTACCTTTTTTAGATAATAGATTAGCCTTTTCTGCACCCTTAATAGCTCTATTTTCTACAATTTTGGTATAGCATTTTAATGCACCATTTAAGTTTTTATTTTTTACAAAATCTATAGCATAGGAGTTTAGCTCTTTTACTGTTGCATTAAAATCTTTTGAACTCATATTACCCTCATTTAATACAAATTTAACACCACCTTTGCCTTTAAAGTTTTTAACCAACTCTTCTGAGCTATATTTTGCTTTTTCGCTTGGCGGAACGACATCAGATATAATAGCGGTTGTTACATCTAATGCTTTTATAACTTCAGGCTTTAGAGGTTCATTCTCTTTATCAAAACTCTCTTTTAAAGCTTTTAATTTTTTTACATCTATTTTTACAGTAGTGGTATTATTTGCATCTAATAAAAAATCTCTTTTATTATCTTGATTAAATAGGAATGATTTAGAATTGTAGAGGTAGAGTCCAATTTCAAATAGTCCAAATAGTACAATAGCTAATATAGATATAATAAGAAGAATTTTAAATAGTCTATCTCTCTTCTTCTCCTGTTTAACTTTTGATAATATAATTATATTTGGTATATTATTAAAATCCACTAGAAGATGTTTGGCTTTATTTAACATATTTATATCTGTATGTGTCATTACAATAACAGTTTTATGTGTTGAGATTTTGGCACTAAAATGAAATCCAAACATCATATTTTTATCTAAAATTTTTATCATATCCCAAACTATTTGATTTGTTCTAATTGATACTCCATGAATATCTGAACCATATTCAACCCCACCATGAAATGTAACATCGGTATTCTCATAACTATTTTTATTAGACAACTCTATATCCTTTAGGTGTAGAAAACCTTAAATATTTATTAAACAACATACTATCATATTAAATTTATAACTATTCTTAAATAAATATTAAAATATAATTTTATTATAGTAAAAAAATGTTATAATAATATAACTAGTATTCATTCTTCAAACAAGGTTAAAATAAATGCAACAAATATATAAAAAGATGACAATTTTATTGATTATATTTGTTTCAACTCTACTATATGCAGATGGAACAGATGTATCTATTACAGTAACCGACGCTTCACCTGTATATGAAAAAGATGGAGCTATGCAGTTTACAATTCAATTAAGTGAGGCTCCTTGGTTTAGCACTGTAACTGTAGATTATGAAACAGCAGACGGTACAGCTCGAGCAGGAAAGGATTATAATAGTGTTAGTGGAAGTGTCACATTCTATCCAACCCAATCTACAAAAGTTGTGGAAGTTCCAATAATTGATGACTCCACCCATGAGAATAGTGAATATCTATATCTCAATATATCAAACTCTGAGACTGGATATGTTGTAACAGATAGTAGTGGAAAAGGTATAATTTATGATGATGATGCTCCACCGTTGGAGGCGAAAATATATAATAGATATGAGAATGAGGGGGATAATAGTTGGGTATTAAAGTTTACCGTTGGATTAAATCAAAATGCTCCCAATGATATAACGGTAAACTATACCACAATAGATAGTAGTGCTAAGGCTGGAGAGGACTATGTCGCATCAAGTGGAACTCTTACAATTCCAAAAGGCTCAAAATATGGATATATTCCAATTACTATTTTAGGTGATGTTATTCCAGAGAGTACAGAGAAATTTAAAATAAAAATAGACTCAATTAGTCAAGGCACAATTAAAAGAGCCGTAGCCACAGGTACTCTTAAAAATGATGATACTATTAAAGTCTATATTAAAAGTTCTAATGTAAAGGAGGGAGATATTAATGACCATAATAAGATGCCATTTACCATATATTTAAAGAAAGAGTATCCACTCGATACACCACTCACCATAAATTATCAGACTATAGATGGCTCAAATCCAACAGCTACAGCAGGAGTTGACTATATAGCAAAAAGTGGAACAGTTACATTTAATAAAGGTGATATTAAAAAAGTGGTCTATATCTCTATTATAGGTGATAATGATATTGAACCACATGAGTATCTAAAGATGAAAATTTGGGGAAGTTCATATATTAAGCGAACAACAGCCCAATCTAAAATAGTAAATGATGACGGTTCATATCCTAAACTTTATTTTAAAAGCTCCAATTTCTATATTACGGAGGGAAATAGTAGTACAAAAAATTTAAACTTTGAATTTAAATTAAATAAACCAGCTATTAAAGGTAGCTCATTTGAGTACTATACAACAGATGGTACTGCTACAGTTAGTGATAATGATTATCTTCAAATCTCAACAACTAAATACACCTTTAATGGTGGAGAACAAAGCGTTACAATTCCTGTCACAATTAATGGTGATATTAAAATAGAGAGTGATGAATATTTTTATCTACAGTTAAAAAATGCTGATAGAGTGAGATTTGGTTCAACAAATTCCAAAGGTCATATATTAAATGATGATGGTTCATATCCTATTTTAAAATTTGATAGCAATAGATATACTATAAGTGAAGGGGATAGTGGAGAGAAGAGTTTAAATTTTACTATGACTTTGGATAGACCTGCACTTAAGGGTAGCTCATTTAGATACTATACAGAAGATGATACTGCCACAGTTAGTGATAATGATTATCTTAAAATCTCAACAACCAAATATACTTTTAATGGTGGAGAGAGAAATATTACAATTCCTGTTATAATTAAGGGGGATACCAAAATTGAAGATAGTGAAAATTTTTATCTGAAAATAGATAGTGAACAGAACTTAACTATATCTGATACAAAATCGCCTATAGGCACAATTTTAAATGATGATGGTTCATATCCACAAATAGATATAGAGAAGAGTGAGTACTATATAAATGAGGGAAATAGTAGCACAACTAAACTTGAAATAAAAGTAGTATTGGATAGACCGGCACTCAAAGATACAACTATTAAATATTATACTCAAGATAGAGAGGCACAAGATGGAAATGGGTCGGCAGAGGATAGTGACTATCTGGAGAGTAGAGGAATTATTAATATAGATGAGAATAGTACAACAGCCTCTATTGAGATTACAATTAATGGTGATAGCAATATTGAACCTGACGAGGATTTTAAATTATATATAACAGATGCTAAAAATTTAACAATTGGTAGGGATAGTACAACTATTACAATAGTCAATGATGATGTTGCAACTGAAGAGCCTTTTATATGTGATAATCAGATGTATCTCTCAAGCAGTATTAAAAGAGGTAGCAATATCACAGGCAAAATGTGGTTACATAGAATTGATACATCTAAATCCCCTTTTGCATTTAATGTAATGGACGATGCAGGTGAAGAGAAGTTATATAATGCTTTAGCATATAATGAGATAGATAACTATATATATGGACTATATTATAAAGAGCTATTTAAAATTAGTAAAACTGGTAAAGTAATGAGTTTAGGAGAGGTTACAAAGTTACCAGATTTATTGGCTAATAAACAGGCTTATGCCGGTGCTAGTTATAATGGATACTATTTTGTAACAGGTTTTGGGGCTAATTACGATAAAATCTATAAGATAAAATTGTCAGATAGTGATGAAAATCGAACTGTCGAAGATATAAATCTCTCTACAGCTATATCAATTAAAGACTTCTCTTTTTCTCCTGACGGAAAGTATCTATATGGTATTGTAGATGGAGGTAAACTTACTAAAATAGATGTAAATAGTGGTCATGTCACCTTTATAGGAGATGCCCATACAGGATATGAGTTTGATTCGTCATTTTCATATAAAGATAATAGATTTTTTGCAAATGATAGCAATGGGAATGGATTTTTTGAATTTAACTTAAAAACAGGAGAGAAATATTTTATTTCAGACTCCCAATCTGCAGAGTTTAATGATGGTGCAAACTGTATAGAGGTTAACTCTCCAGCATTTTATGATTATGGAGATGCTCCAGAGAGTTATGGAAAAGCACAACATGGTATATTAAAAGATAATCCATATTTAGGAAATAATAATGCGGATAAGGATAATAAACCATATTTTACTCTATATGCAGATGGTGATGACTTAAATGGAAAAGATGATGATGATGGTGTTACTTTAATAGATGATACAGATATTAATAATACATATTTTGAGACAAATAAAACCCATGAGTTAAAGATAAAGGTCTCCAAAGAGGGGTATTTAAGTGGGTGGATTGATTATGATATAGATGGTAAATTTGACAATAAAGATAAGATTATAAGTGGTCAATATTTTACAGTTGGAGAACATATTATAAATTTTACTGTACCAGATAATGTAACTGAAAATAGAACAACCTATATGAGATTTAGATTTTCATCAACAGCTATATTAAATTCTACTGATGATGCGGTAGATGGCGAAGTAGAGGACTACTCTATAAGATTTGGCTCAGGTGTTCAGCCACTTCAAGGGGTATTTAATATTGAACGAACCAATAGTGGAGCATATTCTATTAATAGTAAAGAGAGAAATGCGTGGTTTACACAGATAGTTGGTAGAGATTTTGACTACTCAATTTTATTTTATAATCAAGATATGAGTGCAGAGCAGGAGATAGATGGTGTTGCTATTAAGGTTGAACTGATTAATGAAGATAATAATGCTACACTTTATGAGAAGTATGCCTATATTAAAAATACCCCTCCAAAAAGTAGAATAGATAATCTTTTACCAAATGACTTAAATACCCTTCCCGCAACCAAAAGAGCTAGATTTAGAGTATATTATGGAGTAGATAATGATGGTAATATTTTACAAACTCCATGTGAGAGTGACCCAAAAATATGTTTTAATTTATTACCTAAGAAGAGTTTTAATGATGCAAGAGATAATTTTGCCATTCGACCCGCATATTTTCATCTAATTATATCTGATAATAACAAAACTTTAAGGGTAAATACTGCACCAAATAACACATCTCCTCTAAGAGTATCTGCTGGATATGATTACAATTTGACAGTTACAGCCTCCTCTTTTAATGGAACAGATATAAATCCATCTATAGATTATAATAACTCAGTTATAAGAGTTTTAGAGTTTTTAGATAAAAATAGTAGTAATTGTAGGGTTAGAGATGATTTTAATAAAACAGAGATTTTTAAAAATGGTAAAAATATTACAAATCTATTAGAGCTACAAGAGGTTGGAAAATATAGATTAAAATTAAAAGATAGTAGTTGGGCAGAGGTGGATATTGAGAGTGGAGATTGTGATATTAATAAATCTTACACATCGGCAAATGGAAATATATTATCAGGTTGTAATATAGTATCAACTCCAGATATAAATCTATCATTCTATCCATATAAATTTGACATAAATCTATCTCTTTATAATCTACCAAATAGTTCACACAATGATTTTATATATATGAGTGAGATAAACTCCACTTTTAATAGTGTAGCTATCTCTTATCAAGGGGATATTGTAGCAAAAAGTCAAGATGATACCACAACTACCAATTTTACATCTAGCTGTATGGCAGAAGATGTACTTTTGGATTTGGTAGTCACAACTATGTCTGATGGTGGAATAGACAAACCAATTACTACAACCAAAGGTACAGCGGTTGAGTTTACAAGAGTTATTAAATTTAATAATGAAGTTGGTGTTATAGTTGATAGAAATCAGACATTTGCAAATTTACCAACTATCAATATAACTAAAGATAAATTTAAAGATGATAATAATGGAACGGTCTTTATTGATATTAGATATAATGTCAATAAGAGTCTATCAGAGACTATTAATCCAATTCAGATAACTTTTCACAAGGCAGATGTTAATTCAACTAACTCCTACTCTTTAGCGGAGAAAATCGATAATTTTATTCCAAAGGGTCTGCAAAACTTGGGAAATAGTATTAGAAATTTCTATTTTGCTCAGGTTGCACCCGATAAAAATAGATACCCTAGAGTATATTTTAAAAATGGGGATACTATTAGAACACCTATGCAAATAGAGATATTTTGTGGCAGTGGAGTAGATACCCAATATTGTACTGATACCAATCTAACCAACCACATAAAAGAGGAGAGTAGTCCAAGAGCAGAGATTGGTTGGTTTCTCTCTATAGACCATAATGCCACAGTTGATGGAGCAGTTACTGCCCTAATTCCAAAGAGTTCAATACCAAATGTATTACAGTTTAAGACTGCATCTCTTCCAACTTTTCCTATTTTATTTACAAATGGAAGAAATGGAACAGTTACAACTAAATTTACAAATCCACATGGAACTCAAAAATATAGAGTTGATATTTATCCAGACCCACCATTAAAGTATTATGGTGGTAAAAGTAAATCAACGATACCAAAAGGGTTTCCAGATTTTCAAGTTGAGGGTACGGAAAATAACGCATCAACATGGACGGGAGTAGGAGAGACAGGTAATTTATTAGAGATGAAAGCAAATACAAATTCAGCACATAAAATGGATTGGTAAAAATCTATAATTTTTCCAACCTCATTTTAAGTGTAAATTAAGCAAAAGCCCGATATAATGGCATTTATAAAAGGTTATTTAACAATTTATTGTTAAGGGCAAATCGATTGGAAAAAATCTTTGCAAAATGCCTATATTTTGGGATTGGCTTAAATTTGCCATATTTCGCAAATGCCTATTTTTCCAGCATTGAACCGACACAAGGGTTGTATTGAAATCTAACAGAAATAAGAATAGCTCCAATTGAATTAATTATTGAACCGACACAAGGGTTGTATTGAAATTATTTGTGTAATATAGGTTTACAAGCTCTTGTTCAGATTGAACCGACACAAGGGTTGTATTGAAATAGTGTGATAGGGGCTGCATACTCTTTTAAAGCAAAATCAATTGAACCGACACAAGGGTTGTATTGAAATTAATTTTCACGCACAGGAGGGCAAGGACACCCTATTATTGAACCGACACAAGAGTTGTATTGAAATTCTTATTCGGGAGCTGGACGGTCCCATCTTTATCATCAAACAATCACTAAAACCCCGTATTCAGGGTTTTACTTAAAAAAAAATGTTCAAGTTGTCACTACATTTTTGCCGAATTTAATCTTTTTTTGGAAGAGAAGCCCGAAATCTCGGGCTTTTGATTTTTGAAATTTGGGTTTGGTGATAAAGATGGGTAAAAAAGGTAACTTGTAGTTTTGGGGTGACTCAATTTAAACCTGATAATAAAGAGGTCGATATATTCCATAGAGTTGATAAAGCTTTGTATGAAGCAAAAGAGAGGGGAAGAAATAGAGTTGTTGTAAAATAAAAGAGAATAAGATTTATGATGGGTAGTTAGTAAAGTAGTTGAGAATAGTCGCAATAAGGTCATCAT
>CAZROY010000034.1:0-5648 GCA_964601885.1 uncultured Sulfurovum sp.
ACGCATTGGAACTCTAATATCTTTATAAATTTTACCTTTGATGTATATTTTTTTTGAAGCAGGGAGTGGTTCTCGTGTTAGCAGTTCATTTGAAGTTGTTAATATATCTTTATACTTTTTTGTCATTATTTCCTCGTTTTATTTTAATAATTTAAGGAAAAAGAAAATATATAAGAAAAACAAATATTCTTTAAAAAGTATATGTCTATTACATATATTCTCTTCCTTACGCTGGAATTATCCAGTTCAAGTTCTACGGAATTAGTAAAATTACTATCTCAGCCATTATAGCACTCCGAGAGATGATAGAATTTACAAAATCTCTATTTGAGATTATCAATAACCAAGATTTCCTTACAAGGAAACTTAGTTAAAGAAACCCAACTATTTTGACGATAGTTTAACCAAGTAAAGCTTATATCTACCTCATAATGATAATTCTATTGACCTACTATATTAACATTCTTCAATATAGTGTGTTCCAAGTGACTCTTTTCGTTTAAGTGCGGCTTCTACAATAGCTGATGCTGTATTTAATCGAAGTTCTAAGAGTCGTCCTATATCTCTATTTTTCATATCATATATAATATTTTTAGCCTTTAATAATCCCTTTTTAGTTCTAATAATTCCAATATCTTCCCACATAATCTTACGCAAACGGCGTTTATATACTCTATCTTTTTCATGATGAATAATATTTTTATACTCTTTATCAAATATAGGTGTTTTTAATTTAAAATGCTCCTTTCCTAAAATATCTTCAACTGCTCTTTTTGCAAATACAACCCCTTCTAATAGAGAATTTGAGGCTAAACGGTTAGCACCATGAACACCTGTACTCGATGCCTCACCAATAACATATAATCCATCAATTCCCTCAACACGACCATTTAAATCACACTTAATTCCACCTACTGCATAGTGAAAAGCTGGAGAGATTGGAACTCTATCTCTTGGAAATTTATACCCTAAAGCATCAAAAGTTCTAGTAATATTTGGAAATCTTTCATGAAACCACTTCTCATCAAACATTGAGAAGTCCAAATAGACGCTCTCTTTGGTCCTTCTTTTATAATCAAAAATCGCACGACTTACTATATCTCTACTAGCCAACTCGCCTCTACTATCATAATCAAATAGAAATCTCTTTCCACTCTTATCAACTATCCAAGCTCCCTCTCCTCTTAATGCTTCTGTTAATAATAATTTTCTAGCAAATGGAGTATTTACAAATACAGTTGGGTGAAACTGCATCATCTCCATATCTCTTAAAGCTATCCCTTTCTCTACACAGATACCGTGAATATCCGCTGATACTGTTCTTGAGTTTGTATTAAACTCATATAAAGACCCCACTCCACCACTAGCAATAATAATATCATCTGCATATATGGTTTGATGTTTATAATTTACTAAAGCTTTAACACCATAACATATCCCATCTTCTATTAATAGGTCATAAACAAGTGTATTTCGCTGTAATTTATGTCTATTTTCTACCATCATAAAATAATGCATATATCGACCTGTAGCATCTCCACCTGCATGAACTATTCGCTTAGCAGAATGTGCGGCCTCTTTTGTATATAAAATTTCTCCAAACTCATCTTTATCAAATTCCATACCACGGGCTATAATATCTGCTGTTGTCTCTAAAGATGTCCTACTTAAAATCTCAACAGCCTCTCTTTTGTTATGATTTGCTCCAGCTATCATCGTATCTTGAACATGAATTGGTATATCATCTTCATTTAATGCTGTTACCATTCCACCTTGTGCATAAAAGGTGTTACACTCCCATGGAATATCTTTACAGACAACTAAAACACTCTTCTCTTTTGGTAAATTCATTGCCGCATATAAACCGGCAATTCCTGCTCCAATTATCAATACATCATATTTTATCATCTCTTCTCTACTTTCTCTTTTTTATCTTTATCTACCCAATAAGGGTCTGTTTTAAATCCACATCCATTTAATAGTAACAAGCTAAAAGATATTATAATTATAAAATAAAAACGGCAACCTCTATAATTATACATATTAAACACCTACCTCAATTTAAATTGTTTAATAATTACTAATCTCTCTTTTAAACCCAAATTATAAAAAGCGATAAAAAGGATACTCCATTCTTAACTCTATTTCATCTTGGTATTAAATAAGAATTTAATTCTAATCAAGATTTATTAAAATTTATTTTAAGTATGTTAATAAATATGTATAAAGGATGTAAAAAGTTAAAAGCGAGTAGAATTGTACTCTTTAATTCGTAATCTGTTATAATATCTTTTAGATTTATGAAGGAAAGATATGAATATAATTATTGCTGGGGCTGGAAAAGTTGGTTATCATTTAGCAAAAACTCTTTCGATACTACATGATATAACAATTATCGATAAGAATTCAAAAGCTATTCTCAAGATAAAAGAAAATTTAGATGTATTGGCAATTCATGGAAATGTTGAAAATCCAAATATATTTTTTAATTTGGAAAAAAAGATAGATTTTTTTATTGCAGTTACAAACTCAGATGAGGTGAATATTATTTCTTCTCTTATAATAGACGATATAATTACTGTAGATAAAAAAATTATTAGACTAAAAAATATCTTTTTTAGTGAGAGTTCAATTTTAAAAAAGTTAAATATATATGATACGGTATTTCCCTCATCATACACCGCTAATACTATTAAATATCTATTGGAGTTCCCAAAAGCCAATAATGTAAAACTTTTCGACCATACCAATATGCTACTTCTCTCTGTTAAGGTAAAAAATAGTGATTTTGTAGGTTATAATATGAGAGAGATTATGAAAAAATTTAATGATGAGGTTAAGGTTGTTGGGGTTGAAAGAGATAAATCATTCTCAATTCCAACCTATACAGACTTAATTAAATATGGTGATTTAATATATCTGTTTGGAGATAAAGAGGTTATTAAAAATGGATATTGTGATTTTGAAAATAGATGTAATCTATCTAAAAAGATAAAAAACTGTATTATATTTGGTGCGGACAATTTAGGAATAGAGATTGCTAAGGTTTTGATAAAAAACAGACTAAATGTTAAAATTATCGAAAAAGACTTAGGTAAATGTCAAGAAGCTATTGATATTTTACAAGATAGTGTTATTGTGTTAAATAGTAAATATGGTTGGGGACATCTCCTGAAAGAGGAAGGGTTAGATAATGCCGATATGCTTATTGCTACAACTACCAATGATGAATATAATATAATTAAATCTATTGAAGGGAAAAAGGCGGGAATAGATAAGGTAATCGCTATTAATAATGACAGAGAGTACTACTCTCTTATGCACTCTTTAGATTTAGTAGTTGTAAGAGGAGAAAAGATAAATAGTTACTACTCCATCTTAGAGAGTATTAACTCTAATAGTGTTATAAGGCAGAAAAGATACTGTGGTGATAAGGGTGTTTTATTTAGTAAAAAAATTATATCAAATTCAAATTTAATAGATAAAAAATTATACATTCCAGATAAAATCAAAAAGGTATCATTAATTTATATTATAAGAGACAATAAGATATTACAAGAGCTTGATGAGATAGTATATAAGGAATTGGATATTATGTTTGTCTTTTCTCGTATAGAGAATGTAGAGGTTATAAACAGATGGATACATCAGGAGATTTAGATGTTAAGCATAGATATAAAAGGAATTTTTAAAGTTGTTTCTATTATTTTAACAATTTTATCAATGCTCTTTTTAATGCCAATAGCGGTTGGTTACTATTATCATGAAAATATTATTGAATTTATAACTTTTGATTTTCTATTATTTGTTCTCAATATAACTATATTAATCTATTTAAGAGATTATAAAATTTCTCTCAAAATAAAAGGTGCTATTATTGTAGCTAATCTAACTTGGCTCTCTATTGGAATTGTAGGTGCTATTCCTTATCTTTTGTATGCTCCCAATATGGATTTAAGTAGTGGCTTTTTTGAAGCTATTAGTGGATTTACAACTACAGGTGCTACAGTCTTTTCAGATATAGAGTCCCTTCCAAAACTTCTTCTATTTTTTAGGAGTTTAACACATTGGTTGGGTGGAATGGGAATAATTATTCTAGGGGTTGGGCTTTTATCTATTATTAACCCAACAGGAAGTATAACTCTATTTAAAGCAGAATCTACAGGTATCACTATTGATAAATTTGCTCCTAAAATCAAAGATACCGCTATGATGCTTTGGGGGATATATGTAGCTCTTACAGTTATAGATATGTTAACTTTACACGGTTTTGGCATGGGGTGGTTTGATGCAATAAATCATGCATTCTCAACCATATCAACAGGAGGATTTTCTACTAAAAATAACTCATTAGGTGGGTTTAATGGTTATATTATATGGACAACTACTATTTTTATGATTTTATCTGGAATTAATTTTTTGGCACATCTTAGATTAATACACGGTGACCTTAGTGGATATAGAAGTGAAGAGGTTAGATATTATCTAATTATATTTATGATTTTAGCAATTATATTATCAATTGCGCATTTTCTAACAAGCAATATCTCACTCAGTAGCTCTATTACACACTCATTTTTCACCATAGCTTCGGTTCTGACAACAACAGGGTTTGCTACGACAGATTATGGTTCATGGGGACATTTAGCAGTTGCTATTATATTTATTCCTATGTTAATAGGTGGCAATACAGGCTCAACAGCCGGTGGAGTTAAAGTTATTCGATATATTGTTGTTTTTAAAAATATTGTATCTGAAATAAAAAGAGTTCTTCATCCAAATGCCATCTTTTCCATCTTTATAGATGGTAAAAAAATGAAAAGTTCACTTATAACATCTATTTTTGGCTTTTTTACACTATATATATTTACAACGGTAGTCATTATGATATATCTTTATGCAAGGGGTTTGGATGAGATGAGTTCAATATCTACAGCATTAGCTACTGTTGGGAATATTGGACCTGGTTTTCTAAAGACAGGTCCAATTGAAAATTATGGTTTTTTCTCTTGGTATGATAAAATCATATTGAGTTTTGCCATGATTGTTGGTAGATTAGAGTGCTATACTGTATTTTTACTTCTATCTAGGTGGTTTTGGAAACGATTTTAATTTTTAAACAGTTCAATCGTTTTTCTCAGAGCCAAATTATTATTAGTGATTAGATAGTTTATGAAAAATATAAAATATCAAATAATTTAAAATTATAAAAATAGTAAAAAACTCCATAAAATAAGAGAGGTGAAACCACTCAATTAAGATAGAATTTGGTTGAAATAGCCAACTACTATTTTTAAAAAGTATCTGATGTAAAATAACAAAAATATCTAAAAAATTTAATAAAAAAAGAGTCAACAATATATTAATTGATAGAGCTATAATTATAGTGTATCTGACAACAGAACCGACTCTATTTTTTATAAAAAGAACCACTAATATAAAAATGGATATAGCTAAAAGAGATTTCCAAAACTGCATAATACTATTGCTCCACTATCCGTTGTTTTAGTAAATACTATTATAAATGCCTGTGATAACTCTTCACTCCTATCACTTAATTTATCGTTATCATGCCAAGTTATGTTTTCATCAAGATATGCAGGGTACACTCTGTTACATCTGGTGTGGCTCCCTCAACTGTCTTATTT
>CAZROY010000035.1:0-5531 GCA_964601885.1 uncultured Sulfurovum sp.
AGTATTTATCTCTACATCTACTTCTGAAATATCTTTGGGAAAAATAAAAAGTTGAGGGAGTATATCTCTATCTATATATTTTAAATCTTTTGGTAATCTGTTACTATCTAGTTTAATTGGTAATTTAGAGGCCAAAACAAAGCCCCATTCTCCAAAACTAGGAATGTATGTGTGGTATGGTAGTGTATATAAATTTGTACTTCTAATAGTTTTTGTAATAGACCAGAAGGCATTTTTTGTATATAGTGGAGAGGAGGCTTGTGTAACCATACTTCCGGCTCGACTTAAATGACTTTTTAATAAAGTATAGAAACTTTTACTATATAGTCGGCTAAGTGAAATGCTATTTGGGTCAGGTAAATCTATAATAATAATATCATATAGCTCATTTGAATTCTCTATAAATTTCCATGCATCTTGATTTATTACATTTACCCTTTTACTATTATATGAGTGGTGATTTAATTTACTTAAGATTGGATTTATCTTAAATAGATTGGTCATAGTTGGGTCTAGGTCAATTAGGGTAACTTTTTTTACATCTTTATATTTTAAAATTTCTCTTAGGGCTAATCCATCTCCACCTCCAATAATTAGTACGCTATTATGATATAGTGAATTAATCATAATTGGGTGGACTAAAGACTCATGATAACGATACTCATCAATAGTATCAAACTGTATTGCACCATTAATATAGAGTTGAACTCTTCCCTTATAGGCTGTAACTATTATCTTTTGATATGGTGTCTGCTTTGAATATATAATACTATTTTTATATAGATGGCTCTCTATTAATGAGGTTAATTGGTTTGATTTTAAAAATCCAAATATTAAAATGGTAAATATAATACCAAAATAGAGAATATATCTTTTTGATAAAATATTACGAAAAATATACCAAGCCATAACACCAACCGATAGATTAATTGCTCCAAATAGAAAAGAGGTTTGCATAAGTCCCAATTTGGGAACTAAAACTAAAGGGAATAGTAAAGAGGCAAAAAAAGCACCGATATAATCAACTGTAAAGACATTGGATATATTACTTTTTAATGAAAAACTTTTCTTTAATATCCTAATAATAAGGGGTATCTCCAATCCCAACATAGAACCAAGAGAGATAGTGATAAGATATAAAAAAGAGTCATAATTTTTTATATATGCAAAGGCATAAAAGAGTATAAAGGTAGAAAATCCACCAAGTAGAGAGATGGAGAGTTGAAGTTTTATAAATACCTCTTCTAAATTTTTATCTATAAAACGGGATAACCAAGCTCCAACTCCCATAGATGAGACAAAAAGTCCAATAACTAGTGAAAAATGATATACACTATCTCCTAAAAGATAAGATGATAGTGTTCCCTCCAAAAGCTCATAAACCAATCCACTTATGGCAATTAGAAAAGTACCAAATAGTAGAGCTATCTCTTTACTATTTTTCACTATGAGATTGCCGAAGAGATAATCATTCCAAGTGAAGCTATAATGGACGCCAATACAATAGCTAGAGCTATATTTCCCTCTTGCGTTATCTTTTTAGTAATTGAAAATTTTGTAATAACCTCTAGTACCACTAAAGCAATAATAAAAACCCCCAATCCTAAAAGAGCATATATTATAGTAATTTCAAGTTGTGTTATCATTAGTTTTTCCTTTATGTTTTAAGCTGCTTTTGTTATAAATCTCCATAGAGATAAAAATAGCTGAAATAGTAAAATCCCTACCATATCTGCATAAATATCATATATAGATGAGGTTCTATATGTAAGATATATCTGTACCAACTCTATAAATATACCAAATAGAAGTAGAGCTATCATATTTCTTATACGGTGTGCTATAGTTGATGAGGCACGATTAAGCAGATATGATAGTGTAAAAAAAGCTATAAAGTGTTTCCACTTATCAGCATTATCGACATAATCGTCAATATAATCATTTGGAACAATAGCCAATATAAAAACTGCTGTTGCTGTTATAAAAAAGAGTATCTTATACTGTTGTCTTGTTATTCTAATTTTTAGCATTACTTTTTAACTTTAACTAAAGTTTCCAACACTCTACTCATTAATCTAACTCCTGCTCCACTTGCTCCATAAGGATTTTCACCCCAATTATGTTCTACAAATGCAGGACCTGCTATATCTATATGTACCCATTTCTTTTTATTACTATCTTCTATAAATTCATCTAAAAATAGACCAGCTGTAATAGCCCCTCCATATTTTGTATTGGATATGTTACAAATATCAGCCACTTCACTCTTTAAAGACTTTTTAAGATAACGGTTAAAATCCAATTTTGTGGCAAATTCACCTGCCATTTTTGCACCATTTATTACCATATCTTTTATCTTATCACTGTTTCCCATAATAGATGATGTGTAGTGACCAACCCCTACAATACTAGCACCTGTTAATGTCGCAAAATCAAAAATATAGTCAGCTTCTACCTCTTGTTGAGCATAACATAGAGTATCAGCCAATACAAGTCTCCCCTCTGCATCTGTATTTCTAACCTCTATAGTTTTTCCATTTTTGGCTACTAATACATCATCAGGTTTATAAGCATCTCCACCTATCATATTTTCAACTGCACCAATAAATCCATGCACTTCAATAGGCAAATTCATTTCAGATACAGCCTTTATAACTCCTAAAACTGTACTAGCACCACTTTTATCCAATTTCATAGTTACCATAGAGTCTGAAGGTTTTAGACTAAGTCCACCACTGTCATAAGTTAAACCTTTTCCAACAAGAGATACTACAGTTAAAGGATTTTTAGGCTTATATGCTAAATGGATTACTCTTGGTTTATGTCTTGAAGCTCTAGCAACTGCTAGAAGGGCATTCATATTCTCTTGCTTTAACTCTTTTGATTTTAGAATTTTACACTCTAATCCATTGGTTTTTGCCAATTTTTTTGCAATATTTGCCATTATTTTAGGATAACAATCATCAGGAGTTAAGTTTACTATATCTCTTGTAAAGTTAGTAGCTTGTGCTACAATTTTACCGCTATTTAATGCCATTTGACACTCTTTTATATCCAATTTAGACTCTTTGTAATTTTCAAGTGATATAGTAATATCTTTAATACCAAATCTGTTTTTTTTACTTTTATATTTTTGAAAACTATATCTACCCAATATAAATCCCTCAACCATTGCACGAACTACAGTTGTGCATCTTAGTTGCTCTATATATGTAGCACTCTTTACTGTTGTATAATCTAAACTATTCAAGAGTCTAATAGCAGAAGCTACTGCCGTTCTTATATTAATACTGCTAAAGGAGTCTATTCCAACATATAGTCTATCTCTCTCGATTAATAATAAACAGTTATCTTGTTCTGCTTTAAATCCGCTCTTTTTTAATAGTTCTCTATCTTTTACAAATTTATGGTCTAAATTTTCTACTATAATAATCTCTAACTCTGCCTCTATAGTATCTATTGGATTTACTGTTAATTTAAAATTCATTTTTCACCTTTAATTAAATTGCTCTTTTAAAATGGTTTGAGCTTGTATCATATCTTTATCACCTCTTCCCGATAAATTTACTAAAATAGTTTTACCCTCTATATCTTCTCTTTCCATTTTTTTAAGATATGCTATGGCGTGGGAGGACTCAAAAGCTGGAATTATTCCCTCTTTCTGTGATAACCATATAAAGCCATCTATTGCCTCATCATCCGTAATATAGTCATAAGTGACAATACCCTCCTCTTTTAAATAGGCATGTTCTGGTCCAATACCCGGATAATCAAGTCCTGCCGATATTGAGTGAGCCTCCAATATTTGACCATCGTCATCTTGAAGTAGATAACTTAGTTGACCATGTAATATTCCTGCACTCCCTTTTGCTAAGGAGCAACCATGTTTACTATCTAATCCATATCCTCCAGCCTCAATCCCTATACACTCTACAGAGTTATCTTGTAAAAAGTGATTAAAAATACCCAAAGCATTTGAACCTCCACCAATACAGGCTATGATTTTATCAGGAAGAACTCCCTCGACTGTTTTTAGTTGTGATTTAGCCTCCCAGCCTATAATAGATTGAATATCCCTTATCATCATTGGATATGGGTGAGGACCTGCCACTGTTCCTATAATATAAAATGTATCTCTTGCATTTGTCACCCAATGTCTAATTGCATCATTCATAGCATCTTTTAGGGTTCTACTTCCACTCTCAACCGAATGAACTTTAGCTCCTAATAGTTTCATTCTAAATACATTTAACTCTTGCCTTATAACATCTTTAGCACCCATAAAAATTTCACACTCTAAACCAAATAGAGCAGCCACAGTAGCAGTAGCTACCCCATGTTGTCCAGCTCCCGTTTCAGCTATAACCTTTTTTTTACCAAGTCTTTTAGCTAAAATTGCTTGAGCTACAGTATGATTTATCTTATGGGCTCCTGTATGGTTTAAATCTTCTCTCTTTAGATAAATTTTACTATTTAGTTCTTTCGATAAGTTACTAGCAAAATAGAGAGGAGATGGACGACCCACATAATTTTTATAATAGTAGTCAACTTCACTCCAAAAATCTTTGTCAAATCTTACCTTTTCATAATCAACTTTTAATTGCTCCAATATTGGCATAAGTGTTTCAGGTACAAATCGTCCACCAAACTTTCCAAAATGACCATTACTGTCAGGGTCATAAGGGGTAGGTTGTGGTATATATATATCTCTATAATCTCTCATTATCTCTTCTTTTTAAAATAGTTGAAGGATTATATCTTATAGGTGCTTAATTACATTTTTGATAATATTTAAAATTCTTAAGATATAATATGCCAAAAAGAAAAAATGGAATATGTAATGAAAGAATTTTTGACAAAGGCAAAAGCGTCCAAACAGGTTATTGCTACACTTGATAGTCGAACAAAAAATAAGATACTAAAAGAGATGGCTGAATCTATATTTGCGAACGGTCAATATATTATTGATGCAAATAAAAAAGATATGACATTGGCAGAGAAAAATAGACTTGGTAATGCTCTACTAGATAGACTTCTATTGGATAAAAATAGAATTACAGCTATGGCTAAATCGCTTGTTGAAATATCTGCTTTAAAAGAGCCTGTTGGTAGGATATTAGATGGTTGGGTAAATAGTGACAACTTAAGAATAGAAAAGGTCTCCGTACCTATTGGGGTTATTGGGGTTATATATGAGTCAAGACCAAATGTAACTTCTGATGTTGCAGGATTGTGTTTTAAAAGTGGAAATGTAGTTATATTAAAAGGTGGAAAGGAAGCAGAACACTCAAATAGGGCAATAGCTAACATATTACAAGATGTTTTAGAGAGAAACTCTATACCAAAAGAGGTTATATCTCTACTTCCAGATAGCTCAAGAGAGAGTGTGACCAAACTTATTAAAGAGGATAGTTTTGTAGATTTAATTGTACCAAGAGGAGGGGAAGGGCTTATTCGATATATTGCTAAAAATTCCCTTGTGCCGGTTGTAAAACATGATAAAGGCTTATGTCACACCTACATTCATAAAG
>CAZROY010000036.1:0-4583 GCA_964601885.1 uncultured Sulfurovum sp.
ATGATGACCTTATTGCGACTATTCTCAACTACTTTACTAACTACCCATCATAAATCTTATTCTCTTTTATTTTACAACAACTCTATTTCTTCCCCTCTCTTTTGCTTCATACAAAGCTTTATCAACTCTATGGAATATATCAACCTCTTTATCATCAGGTTTAAATTGAGTCACCCCAAAACTACAAGTTACCTTTTTTACTATATTAAATGAGTAGTTGTATATCCCTTTTCGTATAATATTTGCTACTTTGGCTGTCTCCTCAACTGTTTTAAATTGTACTAAAATAACAAACTCTTCTCCACCCCATCTACTAAAAACTGTACTCTTTCTTATATCCATATCTTTTAAAATAGATTTTACAACTGATGCAAGTTCTATTAGAACCCTATCACCAACATTGTGACCATAGTTATCATTAATAGATTTAAAGTGGTCAATATCAAAAAGTATTATAGAGAGCCTCTCATTATATGACAATGCTCTATTTATATAGAGGGGAAATATCTCGTTAAATTTGACTCTACTATATATATTAGTTAATGTATCATAATCTGCCAACTGTCTTATCATATCTTTATCTCGTTCCAATCTAGTAATATCTGTTAGAGATAATATATATCTATCTCTACCAATTTTACTAACTTGAATATAAAAATAATACTCCATATTATTATCTATTGGAGTTTTAAGTTTTATCTTTTCTCTTTTATTTTTACTCTTATATATACTCTCTAACCAATTTTTACCACTACTATATTTATTCAGACAACCATCTTCTTCTATAAATAGATTATTGATATTATTAAATTTTTTTTGAAACTCCTGAGTATTTCTACACCCAAAAAAACTTAATCCAACCCTATTAAGATATAATGTTTTATTAATAGTAGCTACAACCATTATATTGGTTTGAAGATTAAGAAAAGATTGCAAACTATTACTACTTTTTTTAAAAAAATATAGTGATAGTAAAGTTGAAGATAAAGATATAAAAATAAGAATAGATACTAAAGTTATTTCATCCATCTCTATTTTCTTATAAAGAGAGTTTCTTTATCATTCTTTCTGCCTCTTCTATTGATGGGTCAAGCTCATAAGCCTTTTTATAATTGGTTAAAGCCTTATCTATCTGATTGGTATCATAAAGAGTGTTAGCATAATTAAAATAGTGAGGTGCATAGAGTGGGTCAATCTCAATTGCTCTCTTATGATACTCTATAGCTTTATTATTTTCACCCAATTTATGGTAAATATTAGCCAATGATACTAATGCTATATCCTCATTTGG
This sequence comes from uncultured Sulfurovum sp., assembly GCA_964601885.1. Lineage (GTDB taxonomy): Bacteria > Campylobacterota > Campylobacteria > Campylobacterales > Sulfurovaceae > UBA1140. The sequence goes on from CAZROY010000036.1 coordinate 1,292, forward strand.
CTCTAACGATAATATATTTATATAGACATTTTTTGCTTCTTCCAATCTATTTAAATTAATAAGTACAAATCCATATTTTAGAAGCAACTCAATATTATCTTTATCTAAAATCAATGCACTAGATAATGCCTTATCAGCTTCAATAAAATTTTTCTTTTCCAAAGCAATATCTGCCATATTTGTCAGTTGTTGAACTCGTGAAAGTTTTAAGGGTGGAGCAGAGAAGTTTTTATCGATTTGTGTTATACCACCTATCCGTTTATTATCTCTTTTTGCCTCAAAATCAATCCCTCTTTTAGGAAAAGCACCTGAAAATAGCTGTTTAAAAAATAAAATAAATATTATAACTGAAATTATAAAAAGTAAAAATTGAAATATACCCATGGTTTCTCCGTATTAATTAATCGAATAATAAGATAATCTTACTTAGAAACGAGAAATTTTATAAGCTTTATGTAATATTTAAGATAATTACACTATAAAAGTTAACATAAATATTTTATATCCATTATTTTGACATCGAATTTATAAAAGTTGAATAGATTTCTGTTAACTCATGGTCCTCTTTCTCCATTAACTCTATATTTCCACTTTTTACAGACTCTTCTAAAACAGCTATCCGTTTAATAAGATAGTGGAAAATTTCTCTATTTACATCTGGTAACATATCATGTCTTAATTTTTTCTGTTCTGTATCACAATTGATTACTCTAGCAGGAATACCAACAGCAGTTGAGTGTGCTGGTACATCTTGTAAAACAACTGAATTTGCCCCTATTCTTGAATGCTCTCCAATAGTAATATTACCTAAAACTTTAGCTCCAGCACCAATAACAACATTATTTTCAATAGTTGGGTGTCGCTTTCCATGAGATAGAGATACACCACCAAGTGTAACCTGCTGATATATAAGTACATCATCACCAATAATAGTAGTCTCACCAATAACGACACCCACTGCATGGTCAATAAACACTCTTTGACCAATAGTTGCCGCAGGGTGAATATCTACTGTTGTCAAAAATTGACCTATGGCAGATATAAATCTAGGAATAAATCTTAAACCTTTTTTATATAGGCGATTAGAAATTCTATAAAACCAAATTGCCCAAAGACCCGGATAGTTAAAGAAAAGTTCAAATGTTGAGCGAAGTGCAGGGTCATTTCTTCTAACATTTAAAAAATCCTCTTTAATTGCATGAAATAGGCTAATCATCAATAATCCTCTCTATTTGCTTGAATGGTTTTAAGATAACTATTTTCACTTAAATATAGATAAAGTTTACCTAAAAAATCCCTTTTTTGAGCATTATTAAGAAAAACTGACTCTTCTATCATATATTTGAGCCTTTTATCTATTAAATTTTTATTATAATCCATATTTTCCAATACATCAATAAGATTTTGGGCATCTATTAAATTCTCTAACTGATAACTACCACCTTCATTAAAAGTGATAATAACCTCAGTTGGGTGGGTAAATAGATTATGTTGCATTCCTAAAACCTCTTGATATGCTCCTGTTAAGAAAAAAGCTATAAAATACTCATTGCTATCTAAATCTATATCATGTAAATAGAGAGGTCTTTCTCTATTAAAAGGTATCTCTCCATCACTATCACAAGTTATATCCCATACTGTAGCAGGATTTGTCGGTTTAATATCTAGCTTATCTATAGGCATTATAGGGAAATTTTGACCTAATCCCCAAAAATCGGGTAGAGATTGAAATGCAGAGAAGTTTACCAAATATTTCTCTTGAATTCTATCTTGAAGCCGTTGAAGTTCATTAGTATCCTCATCTTTTAGAAGTGTAATAGATTTTTTTATAATTAAATTCACCAAAATTTCTGTATTTGACCTATCTTCAAGGTCAATATATCCTAAATCAAAAAGGGTTAAAAGACTATCCATGTGGTCGAGGCTATCATGGAGATACTCTCTTGCATTGGAGCGATTAATAGATTTCCATAAATCATAAAGCTCCTCTATAAGTGGTGGATTTTTCTCTTTTAATCTTAAACTCTTCTCATGATATTCACTTGAAAATAGCTCTAATACAGGTGCAATTAATACAGCATGGTTTGATGCTATAAATCTACCAGATTCTGTAAAGATATTTGGCTCATCTATCTTTTTACTTTTTGCTATCTCTTTCATTAGAAAAATAACATCATTTGCAAACTCTTTTAAAGAGTAGTTTAAATCTTTAGTTGAGTGATGTTGAGAGTATTCAACTGCTAAACCACCCCCAATATTAATCGCATTTAAAGCCAATGCCCCCCTTTTTTTAAGTTCTGCATATATATTTCCAGCCTCCCTTAATGCTTTTTTAAGTGGTGCTATCTCTCCCATTTGAGAACCTATATGAAAATGTATCATTGAGAGTTTACTTAATAGATTACTTTTTTTTAAAAGTTCATAAGCTTCTAATATCTCTGTTGAGGTTAATCCAAACTTAGAGCTATACCCTCCACTCTTTGCCCAAATACCAATACCTGAACTATGGAGTCTAATTCGTATTCCAATATTTGGTGTTATAGATTTTTTATTACCATTATTAAATTCTCTATTTACCTCTATAATGGTTTCTAGTTCACCTAACCCCTCAATAGTAATAGTAATATTATGTCCCATATAACTTGCAATAAAACATAAAGCAATCATCTCTTTATCTTTAAAACCATTTACTGTAATTGGCGAACCCAACGGTGTATGGGTAATTGCAATAATTAACTCCGCTTTACTTCCAGCCTCCAATCCATAATTATACTCTTTAGATACCTCTACAAGTGAATTAACAAAATTTGGAAATTGATTTACTTTAAGTGGAAAAACTGCATTAAATGTACCTTGATAATTAAACTCCTCTATTGCACGATTAAATTCACCATATAGAATAGAAATCTGTTTTTTAATTAAATGAGGAAATCGCAATAGTAGAGGTCCCCTATGCCCTTTTTCCCTAATTGCTTTAGTTATCTCTAGTAGAGATGGTTGGTTTTTATAATTGATATTGACAGTACTCCCTTTGATAATAAAATTATTATCAGACCAAATATCAACGCCATATAAATTCTCCATACACCCTCTTTTTTAAACTATATTTTATACAATATTGTATTAAAAAATAGAGATTGCCAACATTCTTCACCGTTCAATAAAACTTACTCAAACCTCTCCATAGCTAAGTTTAATAACCTAAGCTACAGATTTGGTCTGTCGTTTACTTCCTGCTTCAATGATACTGGTTAAATTTAGAAGTCCAGCCTCTAAATTCATTGCCGTTATC
>CAZROY010000037.1:0-7016 GCA_964601885.1 uncultured Sulfurovum sp.
TAACAAGAATTGGCAGTTAAGGTGTCGTAGCCTAACTATCGTGGCTTAAGATAATTGCTATTTAATACATGAATTTTACTATTTTCGCTATTTTCATAAATTATTATTACTAAATTTATAAAAAAACATAAGTAAAACTAAATGGCTTTTTAGCAACATATCAAGGATTTTTGATACTTTTTTTTAATTTCATTAAAAACTTTTTAATGACCATCGACTTATTATCATCATATATGGTGGATTGCAAAGTATATCACAATAAACAACATAAGACAAGGTATTTTTTATTATTATTTTATAATAGTAAATTTTACTATATTTTTAAATATTTTTACATAGTTCTAAAATACTGTTAACAATACTAGGATTTTCCAGTGTAGATGTATCTTGTGTAATTGGTTCACCTTTTATTATACTTCGTAAAATTCGTCTCATAATCTTACCACTTCTAGTTTTTGGTAAATCAGGAACAAATACCATACCATCACATAGTGCAATGGCACCAATATCATTTTTAATAATCTTATTTATCTCCTTTATAGTTTCTAAATTATCTGCCACCTCATCTGCTTTAGATATAGGAATAGATTTTAATACAATATATGCAAATATGCCTTCACCTTTAATCTCATCTGGACGACCTACAACAGCAACAGATGCAACATTTGGGTGTTTTTTAATAGATGCTTCAATCTCTGCCGTTCCCATTCTGTGACCACTCACATTAATGACATCATCTGTCCTTCCTGTAATGGTAATATATCCATTTTCATCTATCATCGCCCCATCACCTGTAAAATATACTGCCTTGCCATCTTTTTTACAATTAGCAAAGTATGATTTTACAAAACGATTAGGGTCATTCCAAATAGTTCTTATCATACTCGGCCAAGGTTTAGTAATACACATAAAACCTTTCTCTCCAATTGGAGTTGCTGTTCCATCTTCTTCTATAACTTCTGCTTTAATTCCGGGTAGTGGTAAGGTTGCACATGCTGGTTTAATAGGTGTAGCACTCGGAATTGGGGAAATAATATGACCTCCTGTCTCTGTTTGCCAATATGTATCAACAATAGGGCAGTTCGAGCCTCCAACCTCTTTATAATACCATTCCCATGCGGGTGGGTCAATCGGTTCTCCTACAGTTCCTAAAACTCTAAGGGAGGTTAGGTCATACTTTTTAGGCTCATTAGCCCCCATTTTATGTAGTAATCTTATCGCTGTTGGTGCTGTATAGAATTGATTAATCTGATACTCTTCAATCATTCTCCAACATCTTCCAGCATCCGGGAAAGTTGGAACTCCCTCAAACATTACAGTAGTAGCACCACTTGCCAATGGTCCATATACAATATATGTGTGTCCGGTAATCCAACCAATATCTGCTGTACACCAATATGTATCATTATCTTTTATATCAAAAACCCACTCCATAGTCATCTGAGCCCATAAGATATATCCAGCCGTACTATGCTGAACCCCTTTTGGTTTTCCCGTACTTCCACTTGTATATAGTAAAAATAGTGGCTCTTCACTCTCCATAGGTTCAGCCTTACATTTTGAAGATTGATACTTAATAAGCTCATTATAACTATAGTCTCGTCCAGCTATCCACTCAATATCTTCGCCATTTCTCTCAACTATACACACCTTTTCAACAGAGCTACACCCCTTCTCTAAAGCTTTATCTACTATAGGTTTTAACATATAGGCTTTACCTTTTCTAAAAGCTCCATCAGCAGTTACAATTAGTTTTGCATTGGCATCTATAATTCTATCTCTAAGAGCTTCGGCACTAAATCCACCAAATACAATTGAGTGAATAGCTCCAATTTTAGCACAAGCCAACATTACAACGACAGCCTCGGGTATCATTGGCATATAAATTACTACCCTATCCCCCTTTTTAACTCCAAATTCACCCTTAAACATATTTGCCGTTTTATTTACCTCATAGGCTAACTCTCTATATGTTAAAATTTTTTGGTCTCCATTATCCCCTTCAAAAATAATAGCGGCCTTATTTTTCTTTGTAGCCAAATGTCTATCTACACATTGATGAGCCACATTTAATTCTCCTCCACTAAACCATTTGTAAAATGGAGCATTACTCTCATCTAAAACTGTATTATATGGTTTAAACCAATCTATCTTTTCATCTGCAAATTTTGCCCAAGTACCTTCATAATCTTGTTCAAACTCATCTACTAAATCATAATAAGCTTCCATATTTGGAATGGGTGAGTTTGGAAACTGCTGGGGGTTTGGATTGAACATCTCTTGTTTCATAACTTAGTTCCTCTTTTTGATTAAAAGTTTATCATAAAAATTACAAAATCTACCCAAATAGATATATTTTACTCTATAATTCTCAGCAAAAATAGATTTTATAATAAAAAGTTTAATTTAATTGTATATAAAAGATACAGCAGATAGAATAATCAAAAATTTTAACTAATAAACTTAAGGGCATATTGGAATGTTTATAAAATATATATTAAGAGTGGCTTTTTTTCTATATCGCTCTAAACGGTATAGAAGTATAAAAAAGCTTTTCTACAACTTTTTACAAAATTCAGACTACATATATAAAAGATATTTTGACTCTTTTATGATTGTTCTAATTTTGGTTTCAGTTGTTATTTTAGTCTATGAGGTGAAAAATCCCGTTCCTATTTGGATTGATGATTTTGATGTCTATGCGGTTACTACTATCTTTTCCTTAGAATATATTTTAAGATTTTGGGTCTATAACGATTTACATACTGAAATAGTTAAAGAGTATGAGGAGGCTAAATTTCTAAACAAACCATTTAAGTTATGGTTGCCCTTAAAAAGAATTTTAAAAGGAAAAGTAGAATATATACTCTCTCCATCTGCTATTGTTGACCTATTAGCAATTTTACCCGCATATAGACCATTAAGAGTTTTAAGAATTTTTGTACTATTTCGAGTATTTAAACTCCTCCGTTACACAAAGAGTATTCATCAATTTGTAGAGGTTTTAGCAACTAAACGATTTGAACTTATGACTCTTCTATTTCTTCTTATATTTATTGTCAGTACAGCAGGAATTGCCATATATGTTTTTGAAGAGAGAACAAATCCAAATATAAATTCACTATTTGATGCTCTATATTGGGCTTTAATTACCATATCTTCTGTAGGATATGGTGATATATCTCCTATAACTCCGGCGGGAAGAGTGGTATCTATGATAATTATTATAAGTGGAATTGCTATGATTTCATTTGTAACCTCTGTTATTGTATCGGCATTCTCTGAAAAACTTAGTGAACTAAAGGAGAACCGTATAGTAGAGAGAATTAATCAAAATAAGAACTTTTTAATTATATGTGGCTATGGTCAAATGACAAGAATGTTTTTAAAAAACAACTCATTTTTATCCTATGAGTATGTTATTATAGAAGATGATATTAGAAGAGTCGAAATGGGTATTAAAGAGGGGTATAATATCATTCATGAAGATGCAAGCAGACATGATGTTATATCAAAATTTAATACGGAATATTCCAATATTACACTATTGGCACTTACAGGAAGTGATGTGAATAATATCTATATTACCCTAAATGCAAAAGCTATATCCAAGAACATTAAAGTTATAGCTAGAGCTAGTAATGAAAAGATGGAGAAAAAATTTAAATTAGCAGGAGTTGACCATGTAGTGTTACCTAGTATGGTAGCAAATCGAATGTTACTATTTGCAATTACTCAACCAGCTATGTATAAGGCAATATACTCTATGTTAACAGGTCAAACCTTATCTCAACTTGATGAGATTGCAACTGTTACCCATTATAAATTGGTAGGAAAAACGATTGAGGAGATTAATTTTAAACAGCATAAGTTACTATTTATTGGATTTCAGTGTGGACAGAAAGAGGAGTTTGTATTTAATCCTCCTAAACAGATAGATATTAGAGTTGGAGATATACTTTTAGTTATGGGACATAAAGTAAGTATTGAATATTTTAAACAGCAGTATGGAGAGGTATATTATGGATAGGGGAGCCTTCTTATTTGGATATAGTAAGCGGAGTATATTTATTACTAAAGAGCTACAGAAAAAAGGTTTTAATATAACAATTATAGTTGCCGATTTAAAATCTTATGAGAAAGCAAAAGAGCATGGATATTTGGATATTATAAAAATGGATATAACAGATGATGAGGTTTTAGAGAATTTAGAAGTCACACCAGATGATTATTTAGTTTGTGTTATGGAGGATAGTCATCTAAATGTATTTTTAACTCTTTCTTTACGGTCTATCTTTCCAAGAAATAGAATTATTGCACTCTCAGACTCATTTCATGTAACTCAAAAATTAAAGATGGCTGGAGCTACAAAGGTAATAGACCTATATCAAGTAAGTGCAAATAGAATATATAATATTTTAAATAAACCAATAGCCACTAAGTTAATTAGCAATCTACTATCTCCTGAAGAGAGACTCTCAATTAGAGAGATAGACATTCCTGAAGATTCACTATTAGATAATATTAAAGTTGATGATTTTAATTTTTCACGACATGGGGTTATATTGGTCGGTATGATAGATAGACGACTTAGTAATCAATTTCTATTTGTAACAAGTGGATTGGAACATTGCCTAGATAGAGGCGATATGATGGTCTGCATTGGGTATAATGATGATTTAGATAGATTTGAAAAGTATATAAAAACTACAAATTAACTCTCTATAATCTATCTTTAAAATCTCTATATCCAAACTCTTTTACCAATTCAACTTTTCCATTTTTTCGTTTTATAGCAATAGAGGGGAGAGCAATTCCATTAAAGGTTGTTGCTTTTACCATTGTGTAGTGCATTTGGTCTTCAAAAATAATTTTATCTCCTATCCGTAAGGGTTTATTAAAGCTATACTCACCCATAATATCACCTGCTAAACATGTATTTCCAGCCAAACGATATGTATAAGGTTTCTCTCCTGCTAAACCAGCTCCTCTTACATCAGGGCGATATGGCATAATAACTGTATCTAACATATGAGCCTCTGTTGATGTATCCAATATTGCTATATCTATACCATTGTGAACTATATCTAAAACAGATGCAACAAGTGTTCCACTCTGCCAACCTACAGCCTCACCAAGTTCTAAATAGACATTTAGGTGTGGATATTTATCTCTAAACCTATTTAATATCTCTATAAGCTGTTTAATATTATATCCATCTTTTGTAATATGGTGACCACCCCCAAAATTAACCCATTCCATCTTATTTAGATACTCTCCAAACTTTTTTTCAAAAATTTTTAAAACCTTCTCTAGTGCAGAGGCGTCTTGCTCACAGAGTGCATGAAAATGTAAACCATTAATAGCTCCTACTAAAGAGCTATCAAAATTTTTTGATGTTGTACCAAGTCTTGAGTACAATCCACAAGGGTTATATATCTCAGCAGGTGATTCTGAATATTCAGGATTTACCCTTAATCCCAAAGATATATTAGAATTATACTCTTTTGCCAAAGATGCAAACTGTTTAAATTGGTTTGGAGAGTTAAATATAATATGGTCTGATATTTTTGAAATAGGCTTTATATCATCTAATTTAAAGGCTGGGGAGTAGGTGTGTGTCTCTTTTTGAAACTCCTCATTAGATAAAATCGCCTCATGTAGTCCACTAGCACAGCAACCATCAAGATATTGTGACACTAAATCAAAACTTTGCCATAAAGCAAATCCTTTAAGTGCAAGGAGTATTTTAATTCCTGTTTTCCCTTTAACAGATGATAATATTTTTAAATTCTTCTCTAAAAGTCTCTCTTCCAATAGCCAATAGGGTGTATTCAAATCTTTGCTTTCCAACTAATTATAAAGTTTAGATAGATAATAATCATAAACTTCTTTAGCCTCATATAATGCATACTCTGAAACTTCATTTAACTTGCCACCTTTTGTTACAGGGGTTGTTATCAACTCTTCTACCCTATTCATAAGCTTTTCACTATCTTTCATAGTCTCCACAGATGAAGGGTGGTAATCATTATAATCATCTTTACAACCCTCAATATGTAAAATTCGTTGCATTTTTGCATTCTGCTCATCTAATAGATATTTATAATTCTCAACCATAGGGATTATTTTTTTTACATGCTTATCTATTTTCTCCATTTCTGTTTTAAATTCCTTCTGTTCCTCAACATAGATATGTGACTTTTCATATATCTCGTTTGCTATTTTAAAGTTTTTATTCTCTTTCAATGATACAAACATTTTATATACTAAATATCCAAAAATAAGACCGGATATGATAATAGTGGCTAAACCAAATATAGAATTTCCTTCTGCCCCCGTCATACCTCCGCCAATCCATGTCAATATCTGCTCTATCTCATTATGAGTTGGGACTGTTGGTGGTTGAAGTTGTAATTGAATACCCACCTCTTTCATAGCAAAATATACCCAACCACTAGCCGTGATTACTATTGTCAATAGAGCAAGAAGAAAGGCTGTAAATTTTCCAGAAGTTATCTTTTTAACTTTGATATTCTCATTTGTAGTACCAAGAGAAATCTCAAAAGGTTCTTCCGATTTATTTTTCGAATATATATAAGACGCCTTTTCTAAAAAAATTAAACTCTGAGTAAAAGTTGTATTGAGAAAACTATTTTTAAGCTCCTCAAATTTATTGACATCTGAGGCTATACTATCCTTTGTTACTTCAATCTCTCTATCAGCTTTAGAAATAAGTTCAACCGAGCTTCTTACTAGCTCCTTCGCTTGTTCATTCTTGTTTATCGGCTTTCTCTTTTCATCTTCAATAATGAGTTTCTCCTCCATATTAAGTTGACTACTCCCCTCTAATTCCTCTCTTTCTGGCATATCTACATTAGATATATCATTTTTATAATCCATTTTTTATCCTTTTTTAAATTATTAATTTGCTTTATTTTAACATATATATATATAATATCTATTGATTAATATCTATTGATTTTATACCATTCTTAAAATCTTTATAAATCTTA
>CAZROY010000038.1:0-5699 GCA_964601885.1 uncultured Sulfurovum sp.
ATCAAATTCGACTACTCCAAATCTTTCGGGGTCTTTTACTTGATAGCCAAATATAATAGCTCCATCTACTATTTGAGATGCTCTTTTTAGCAAAGGTGTGAGTCCTGCTCCATAAAAAATATTATCACCAAGAATTAAACATACACTATCATTTCCAATAAATTTCTCTCCAACTATAAAAGCTTGTGCCAATCCATCAGGAGATGGTTGAATAGCATAATTTATTGATATTCCCCATTTTGAACCATCTCCCAAAACCCTTTTATAGTTGTCTAAATCATGAGGAGTTGAGATAATCAATATATCAACAATTCCAGCCAACATTAAAACCGATAATGGATAATAAATCATCGGTTTATCATATATTGGAAGTAACTGTTTCGAGACACCTCTTGTAATAGGGTATAGTCTTGAACCATTACCTCCTGCTAAAATGATACCTTTCATTTTACACTCCACTCTTCTTTATGACTACTAAAACTGTTTTAAATAGAACTTTAAGTTCAAGAAATAGAGACCACTTTTTAATATATAGCAAATCATAACCCAATTTTCGTCGAGCATCGTAAGCATTTCTTCCATAAGGATATTTAGTCTGTGCTAAACCGGTAATACCGGGTCGAACTTTGTGACGATAGTGATAATTGGGAATTATTTTTTCATAATTATGGACTAAAATATCCCATTCTGCTCTAGGACCTACAATATGCATATCTCCTTTAATTACATTTATAATTTGAGCCAATTCATCTATTCTCAGTTTACGCATGACTATTCCGTATGGAAAAATTCTTGTATCATTATCCTTTGTATATGGGTCAAAATGACTATTGGGGTGCATACTTCTAAATTTATAACAAGTAAAAGTTTTACCATCTAATCCTACTCTTGGTTGTTTAAATAAAATATCTCCATTAGGAGACTCTTTTTTTATTCTATATATTGTATATAAAATAATAGGCCAAAGAGATATAATAAAAAGAGCCACCATGATGTAATCAACTACTCTTTTTTGTATATACTCAACTCTATTATACCCCTTTACAGTCGAAACTGTAGAGACTCTTCTTCCCATAACCAATAATCTTAAAATATTATCAACACGATTTAATATTCCATTCATCTTTTTTTCCTTACATTAAATATATATATCTTTGATTTTATCTTTATGAACACCATTTATAATTAAGCCAATATTTTGTAATCTATATCTATGAATTATTCTTTCTAATTTCTCTATATACACCTTCTTTACACTATTTAATTTAAAAATAACTAGATTAATATCTGCATACTTCATTAGATGAAGAGTATCAGTTAATGAGCTAAGTTGTACCGTATCAATTAAGATATAATCATATCTCTCTCTTAACTTAGATAGCATAATTTCAATTCGTTTAGATAAAATTATTTCTGAAGGATTAGATGGAATAGTGCCTACTGGTATAATATCCAAATTGTGATAGGCTGTAGAAAATATAATATCACTCATATTATATTTTCCCATTAAATATCCACTAATACCCGCATCACAATCTATATTAAAATATTTATGTATAGATGGATTATGCAAATCTAAATCAATAATCACCACTTTATAATTTGCTAGTTGTAATATAGCCCCTAAATTTGCAACAGTAATACTTTTTCCATCTTTTAAATGATTTGATGTAATTAAAATAACTGTAGAGCTATTTTGATTTGATGCAAATTGAAGATTTGTTCTTAAAACTCTCAAACTATTAGAAAAAGGTGATTTTGAGTGTTTAAATACCTCTATTAGCTCTTTTTTATTTCGTTTTAAATTGGGTATTGTCCCATATATAAAAATTTTTGTTAATTTTTCAATATCTTCAATACTTTTTAACTTATCACTAAAACTATTATGTAATAGGGATAAGACCACACCTATTAATAAACCGGTCAGTAGAGCTAAAATTTTTATTAATGAGCCTTTAGGTTTTATAGGAATTTTAGGTAAATAGGCTCTCTCTACTATTTTATAATCAGAAATAATGGCAGCTTTTATCGTATCATTCTCTTTCTCCTTCTGAGATAAATATTCATTCATTTGGAGAAGAAGTTTATACCTTCTATCCAAATTCACCATATTTGTCTCATCAATGGGTAATCGTTTTAGTTCTCTCTCTTTTTTTCTTTTTAATTTCTCCAAATTTGCTTTTTTTGCTAAGAGAGATTTTTTTAGGTTTGCTAAATTTGACCTAATTTTATCTTTAAGAATATCTATCTGTTCACGAACAATAACTAAATCGGGATACTCATCTGTGTATTCTAAACTTAATTTATTCTCTTTTAGTTCTAAATCTTGTAGAGATTTAATTAAGGAGATATTAACACTATCTTTTAAATCTATTAAAAATGGAGTAATGGAATCAATTTTTTTACCTCTTCTAATAAGGTCTAAAATATTATCAACCATAATATTTTTTAAATGATTATCTGATATGCTAACCTCTATATTGTTTAAACTTTTAATAATTAAATCGGTTTGGGTAGATATTTTGATTGCTCTATTTTTTATTCTATATCTCTCAAGTGCCTCTTCTGCATCTTTTAACTCTTTGGAATTTTTTGCCAACTCTTTTTTTATAAAATCTGATATTAGATTGTTTCGTTTACTCTTCTGTATTCTACCTTCATTTTGAAATATCTCTATTAATCTATTAACATACTCTGTAGCTCTTTTAGGAATGTTATCATGATATACAATATCCACAATTGGAGCATTTCTATTTTTTTGTCCTACAAAGAGTCTGTTTTTAATTAAAGTTTCATAAATATAACGATTATCACCATTTAATTTTAAATATATTGGTTTTGTTACATTCTTAACTCTTTTTATTATAAACTCAAAATATTCTGTTTTAATTGGCTTATTATAAGGGAATACTCTATCACTATTAAATTTAATCGGCTCTTTTTTAAATAAAATCTTTGATAATTTCTCTTGAAATGTAGGCTCTATCTCCAATCTATAACCATCTTTTAGCGGAATAAATTTTATTAATCTAGTCAATATAAAATCATTTACATTATGAATGTTGGTAACTTTTATTGGAACTTCATCACCATATATCTCTCGCTCTCTATATCTATTTTTTATAAAGAATTGAGTTGAAAGATTCATATTTTTAATGACTCTTTTATTAATCTCATAAGTTGTTAATTTCTCTATCTCTTTATCCACCTCTTTGTTTGCGTAAAATGTATTTTGAAGTAAGTCATTTGTCTCTCTATTTCCTTTATCGTATGTAATAACCTCAATACTACCATTTGCACTATAAGTTGGTGGGGTAAAAAATAGATATATACTAGATAGTGCAAAGGCTAAAATCATAAAAAATAGAATTAATAAAATATGATTTTTTAGTATGATAAAAACATCTCTAATTCTTACTTCATTTTGACTATTTTGCATATCTATTACTCCCAATTAGATAAGAGTTTAATAGTGATAAATGGTGATAATATATTGCTTATAAGTCTGAATATAGGATTGATTTCATCAACGTTTACATTAAATGCTTTCATATCATTAGGTAATACATACACTATATCATTTGGTCTAATCATCAAATTGGCACTTTTTAGAGAGTTAAAATCTGTCAAGTTCACAATTTGAGAGTTAATTCTATCTTTTCCACTTCTCAAAATCATAATAGCTTTTCTATTGGCACTATCTTTTAAATCACCAGCTTTTGCCAAAACTTGAATAAGGGTTAATTTTTCATTAATAAGTTCCACCTCACCGGGATTATTAACTTCACCAATAACATAGGCTCTTTTACTCAGAACTTCAAAATATACATCTGGAGATTTTATATATCTACTAAAAGCATTCTCTATTTTTTCTTGTGCTTCTGTTTGAGTTAAACCTGCAAGATGAATTGTTTTAACTAATGGAAGTCTAATATCTCCTTTTGAGTTAATTAATATACCTCTATCACTTGTTCTATTTCCAAGAGTTGAGGGACTAAGTTCAGGGTGTCTATATATAATGACGGATACTCTATCATTCGGGACAATTTTGTATTCAAATATAATATCATTAAATTTAGTAGAAGTTATAGTGGTATTATTTGAGCCATTCATATCACTCTTATTAAAAAGTATAAACTCCTCTTTATTTGAACAGCCAAATATAGATAGTAGTATAAAAATATATAAAATATTTCGTATCATCACAAGACTCCCTTTATACTAAAAATTGAAATGGAATTGTATCCAATATAATAAAAAATAGTATTTAATATTTTATACTAATAGATAATATTAAATAATAGTTTTCAATATAATATTGTACTACTTTTTTAATAAAACATTATTTAATATTTTACAATATTTTTGAATAATTTATAACTTAATATCTATAAATAGAGTATTTAACAAAGAAAACCATTTTGATATTCTAAAAGAGGTATCGGCAATGATTAATATAATTACATATTATCAAGAGTTTTAAAATATTAAAGATAGTATAATCGAAAAATTTTAAATAAGGACTATAAAATATGAGTTATAAAAAGAGTATAGAGGCTTTTAAAGAGGCTTTTAGTGTAATCCCGGGTGGTGTTGACTCACCTGTTAGAGCATTTTCTAGTGTGGGAGGTACTCCACCTTTTATAGATAGAGGAGAGGGTGGATATATTATAGATATTGATGGAAATAGATATATAGATTTTGTTCAGAGTTGGGGACCTCTTATATTTGGGCATTGTGATAAAGATATAGAGTTGGCTGTAGAAAAAGCTGTAAAAAAAGGGCTTAGTTTTGGAGCTCCTACTCTAATTGAGACTAAACTTGCAAAAAAAATAGTAGATATGTTTGATGGGATTGAAAAGGTCAGATTTGTAAGTTCTGGAACTGAGGCTGTAATGAGTGCTATTAGATTAGCGAGAGGATATACAAAAAGGGATGATTTTATAAAATTTACAGGGTGTTATCACGGTCATTCCGACTCTCTTTTAGTTCAAGCTGGTTCAGGAATGGCAACTTTTGGAACTCCCTCAAGTCCCGGAGTTCCTAGCGATTTAACAAAACATACACTTTTAGCCCAATATAATAATATAGAGAGTGTAAAAAAATGTTTTACAAATAGTAAAGGTGGAATTTCATCTATTATAATTGAGCCAATAGCTGGAAATATGGGTTTAGTTCCTGCCAATGAGGAGTTTTTAGTAGAGCTTAGAGAGCTTTGTGATAAATATGGAGCCTTGTTAATTTTTGATGAGGTTATGAGTGGATTTAGAGCATCACTTAGAGGCTCACAAGAGTTTACCAAAGTTCGGGCTGATATTATAACATTTGGTAAGGTAATTGGTGCAGGAATGCCTGTTGGTGCATTTGGGGCAAAAGGTGAAATTATGGCACAATTATCACCTGAAGGACCAATATATCAAGCTGGTACTCTATCTGGAAATCCAATAGCTATGAGTGCAGGTTTAGCTAGTTTAGAAAAACTTATGGCAAATCCTCAAATATATCAAACTTTAGAAAGAAGAGCAAAAAGATTAATGGAGGGATTTAAAGAGGCTAGTAGTGAGGTGAATATTCCAATGGTGACAGAGGTTAGAGGTTCTATGTTTGGATTTTTCTTCTCTAAAAAAAGAGTTAAGAATTTTGAAGATGCATTAGAGAATGATAGCCAACTATTTGGTAAATTTCACGGTAAGATGTTA
>CAZROY010000039.1:0-23656 GCA_964601885.1 uncultured Sulfurovum sp.
CTCTCGTTTTATATCTTCGATTTTATCCATAAAGCAAACTTTCCTTATTCTATTGAATTGTTTAATCTTGATAAGATTATAAAACTTTTTTATTAACCGTTGGTAAACAATCTAATGATATTTGATTAATAAAGTTTAGTCTTAGATACTAAAAGTTAATACTGTTATGCAAAATAACGAATAGAAGCAAAGCCATAAGCACCGCACTTAATACAATCTTCAATCTGCTTATCGGTTAAAACCCCTCCTAAAGCAATAACAGGAATGTTAGTCCTTGAGGTTATCTCTTTTAGAACTTTCAACCCCTTTGGCTCTTTTTTATTTGGAGTTTTAAAGATAGGACTAAACGTTATCATATCAGCTCCTAACTTTTCAGCCTCCTTTACTTCAGATAGTGTATGTGTACTAACAACTGTAAAGAGTTTAAAAAATTTTGCTTTAACTATTGAACCAAATTGAGAAGATGTTAAGTGAACGCCATCGGCTTTTAAAAGACAGGCTAAATCTATATCCTGATGAATTAAAATTTTATCAAAATCATACCCTTTTGCACTCTTTATAAACTCTTTTGCTCTAGTGGAGTAATCATCTATTGTTTTGTCACGATATACAATCATATCTGCCCTCTTAGAAAATCGTTCTAAATCAATAGATAAATTATTAAAATCAAGTGTGGTTGGGTCAGTGATAGCATAAGCAATCATAACTATTTATGTAACTCCACAAGCTCTTGGAGTAGTTTGGTATGTTTCTTAAGCTCCTCTAACTTCTCTTGTCGCATTATAAAATACTCTAAAAATAGTATAATAATAAAAAATGGCAAAGAACCAAATATTGCTCCTAAAATTGCATAAAGCAAACCAATATCTAAAAAAGAGAAAAAAAGAGTTGATGCACCAATCAGGGCGAAAGCCCAAGATACACCTAAAAGGAAGTTAATTAACAAACTTAAAATGGGTGAAGATAATCGCATAATAGATGCTTTTATAGTGCCTCAGAGTGTTCAGCATCCATTAAAACAGCACCTGCAAGATACACATATATTAAAATCATAAATACAAATGTTTGAAGTAGTGCTGAAAATGTTAACAATAAATAAGCAGGAAGTGGAGCTATATAAGGAACTAGCATCAAAAGAACCCATAAAAATAAGTCATCACCTTTAATATTACCAAAAAGCCTGAATGATAATGAGATAATTCTGGAAATATGTGATACTATCTCAATTGGGAACATTAATGGAGCTAATAATTTAACAGGTCCCATAAAGTGTGCAAAATAGTGTACTACACCATTTGTCTTAATTCCCTCATAATTATAATAGATAAATACTACTAACGCCAATGGTAAAGTTACATTGATATTTGAAGTTGGAGACTCAAATCCAGGAATAATACCAATAACATTAGATAAAAATATAAAAATACCAACTGTCGCAACTAGAGGCAAATATTTTCTAGCTAACTCTTCACCAATAGTATCTTTTCCCATAGAAATAACACCACCAAGGTATGCTTCCATAACATTTTGAGTACCAGCTGGTACAGCTCTTAAAGTTGTAGTTGCATATTTAGCCAACAGTATAGCTAATATTGCCACTAATAATAAGTGAGCCATAACCATGCCAATACCGTGTCCTGTTAATACACCTAAAAAAGTAAATACACCTTCCATGTGTCCATCCTATTGTAATAAATAATTTTGGGAGATTATATCTTACAACCCCTTAGCCTTTAGTTATAGGAATTATAAATATAGATTAAGACAAAAAGAGAAGTAATTAAAAAGTAAATTGGGAATTTTAGTTACATATTCGACCACCAAATGGCTCTTATACTTAAATAGAATTTAAAAGTGGAAGTTTTCACCTAAATAGTATTTTCTTACACTTTTATTATTCATAATCTCTTCACTGCTCCCTGTTGCCAACATTTCACCATTTCTCATTACAAAAGCTATATCACAAATTCCTAAAGTTTCTCTAACATTGTGGTCTGTGATTAAAACACCCATATTGAGTTCTATTAACTGTTTAATAATCTGTTGAATGTCCTCAACAGAGATTGGGTCAACCCCTGCAAATGGTTCATCTAGTAACAGAAATTTAGGTTGTGCTACTAATGCCCTTGCAATCTCTACTCTTCGTCTCTCTCCACCACTCAATTGAATGCCATATCTCTTTCGGATTGGTTCGATATTGAATAGATTTAATAAATCTTCTATTCTCTCATAAGTTAACCTACTATCTAATTTCATAGCTTTTCCTGCTATCAAAAGGTTCTCTTCTACCGTTAAATCTTTAAATATACTAGACTCTTGAGGTAGATAACCAATGCCCAATTTTGCTCTGGCACTTAATGGAAGGTGTGTAATATCTTCTCCGTCTAAATAGACCTTACCACTTGTAACATCTGTAATCCCACAAATCATATAAAAGCTTGTACTTTTCCCTGCACCATTTGGACCTAAAAGCCCAACTATCTGTGAAGATGTAACTTTTAGTGATATATCATGAATAATTTTGGTTTTTTTAATAGTTTTTGATAGGCTAATAGCCTCTAATATATGTTGTCCCATTAATTACTTTCTATAATATATTTTCGTTTCTCTTTATAAGGTATAATTGTAACAGTATATAGAGTATATCCTACACTTAATAAAAACTCTTTTAGTCTAGCATTACCCCACTCTATGATATGCCAACCACCCTTTTCAAACTCTTCAAATAGACCAAGCTCCATAAAATGACTGTTCTCTATACGATATAAATCATAGTGAAATAGATTATCTCCATAACAGTGTTGGAGTGAAAATGTAGGAGAGGATACCATATTAATTATACCCTTTGATTTTGCAATAGCTTGAGTTAGTGTAGTTTTACCTGATGCTAAATCTCCCACCAAAAATAGTATTACACTATCTGGTAACAGTCTATTTAAATATTCTGATACCTCTTCTATATTATCTAGTGATGCTACTATTTCTTTATATATCATACCACATACCTTTTTTCGAATTATAAACTTTTAAAGCTTTGTATATGCTATTATTGAGTAATAATAAAGATAGCTTAAAAATTCTGTCTAAAAAATTAGCTTTAAAATGATTAAATCTGAAACAGTTAAAATAATAAAAACGCTTAATATGCAGTTTTTTCTTATTTTACTAAATAGATTTAAATAATCTCAGTATAATATTTATAAATCACAAAAGGGAAACAAATTTATGAAAGAAATTCATTTTAATGGATATAAAAAGTTTAAAAAGGTCTATTTTAAGGATAATAAAAAACTTTTTGATGAGTTAGCAGAAGGACAAAAACCACACACAATGGTTATTACATGTAGTGATAGTCGTGTATCGGCTGAAAAAATCTTATCTGCAAAACCGGGAGAGCTTTTTATAGCAAGGAATATAGGCAATATTGTACCTCCTTATGAGGTAACAAAAGGAGCAACACAATCTGCTATTGAGTATGCTATAAATGCACTGCAAGTACCAAATTTAGTTATTTTGGGACATAGTTCATGTGGTGCTTGTGCACATCTATATCATGAAAAAATAGAAACAGAAAAACACATAGAGTTAAGGCATGTCGAAGATTGGTTAACTTTAGCCTATCCTGCAAAATATAACGCAATGCTTGAGTATTTACATAATCCAACCAAAAATCGTGCAGAAATTACTGAAAAGAATAATATTCAGTTATCAATTCAGAGATTAATGACCTATCCTTATATTGTGAAGGCATTAGAAAATAAAACTTTAGAGATACATGGCTGGTGGTATGATATTAGAAGTGGTAACCTAGAGGTTTATGATTATGGTAGTAAAAGCTTTCAAAAGATAGACGACTGAACTACACAATCACTAAAGATAATTGGGCTTCTTTAATTAAGCCCAGCTGTACTGTTAACAACACTCTTTATAATTTAAAATTTTTTCTTTTATAGCTAAATTTGCCATTCTATCGGCTAACTCATTTCCCTCAATGCCCGAATGTCCCTTTACATATTTAATAGTCACTACATTTTTAAGTTTATCATAAAGATTATGAGTTAACTTGATAATCTCAAGATTTTTAATCTCTCCCCCTCTTTTACTCCAACCATTTTTTTTCCAACCATAAGCCCAATTAATAACACAATCAATACTATATTTTGAATCTGAATATATTAAAGCTTCTTTATACTTTGATGCAATCTGTAATGCTTTATATAAAGCTTTTAATTCAGCCATATTGTTTGTACCATATTCCTGATATTGACCATAAAGTAAAGTTGGATTAGGAGTATTTGGGTAATATATAGCAAGTCCACTCCCTGATTTACCGGGATTTCCTCTACATGCTCCATCACAATATATCCGTAAGATAGTATTTTTAATCCCCTCTACCTCTTTATTTTCTCTATTTATAAACTCTTCGGTTCTTATCATATATTCATCTTTCATTGATTTTTTATAGAAAGAATATCATTTCTTTTAATATTCTTACACTGGGACTACCCAATTCATATAATAAAAGTATTATAGCGAATAACCGATACAAAATCAAACTAACACCATATACACATTCATTCCAATAACTCTTGTGCTTTAGCACTCTTTTTAAGAAAGAACATTGAAATTTCTGCTAAGAGTTATTAAATTTTACTTTTTTGTAGTAAATATCATAAAGATTTATTATAGAATAAGCTACAATTACAAATCTAAAGTACCTAATCACTAAATATCATTGGGATTTCTGCTAAATAGATGATAAAGGGCCATTAAAAAATTTTTTTTAGAAAGGAGGAAAGGCTCTTCTTACCATCTTAAAAGATGATATTATGAGCCTAAATTAATGATGAATAAGATTTTAGAAATGTTGAGGCTTCAACAAGAGCTAAATAATAACACAAATGGTTTAAATTGGGAATATGGTGTTACAAAAAATGGAAAAAGAATTAACTGGAAACGATGTATATATCTTGAAGCAGGAGAACTTATAGACTCATACCCTTGGAAACATTGGAAAGATATTAAAGCCATACCAAATTATGAAAACATCAAAATAGAGATTGTTGATATTTGGCACTTTATTATGAGTGAAGCTTTACGCACATATAAAGTAAATAATTTAGGTTCAATAGAAGATATTGCTAAAAGTATTGTTAAAATGGAAGAGTTTAAAGAGTTTAGTCAAAATAGCAATTGTGATAATTTAGATATTTATGAGCAAATAAGGGTAGTTGAAGATATGATAAAGACACTATTTTGTAAAGATGATATAAAAGATTTGATTGGTGCTTTTCTAATTATGTCATCAAAATTAAATCTAAAATTAACAGAACTCTACAACCTTTATATTGGTAAAAATATACTCAATAAATTTAGGCAAAGACATGGTTATAAAGATGGAACATATATTAAAATATGGCAAGGAAAAGAAGACAATGTAGTAATGCAAAATATTCTCAATAGTAATAGCAACATCACACCACATAATTTATATAAAAAATTAGAAGGGAGTTATCCAAAATGAATATTATAGAAAATTTTATAAAAAAAGTGGGATTTATTACATCTATATTAGCCATTGCTTTAGCCATCTTAGTAAGTTATGATACTTTGATGCGTTATCTCTTTTCGAATGGTTCAATAGCACTTCAAGAGATAGAGTGGCATATATTTGATATGGTTTTCCTATTAGGGTTATCTTATGCACTACAGTATGATAAACATGTAAGAGTAGATATATTTTTTATAGATTACTCAACTCAAACAAAAGCTATTATACAGATAATATCTATGCTTTTTCTTCTTATACCATTTTCACTCTTTTTTATACAAGGCTCATTTGATATGACTATCCAGAGCTTTTTACAAAATGAAATATCTAGTGACCCGGGGGGATTAAAATATAGATTTATTATTAAAGGAATACTATTTCTATCTTTTATATTGCTAATTGCACAAGCCATTTCTGAAATTATTAAAGCCTACTTAAAAATCAATAATAAAAAGCTACTCTTTATTACTATTGGTGTACTGAGTACTATATTTGCTATAATGTTTATACATTTACCATTTTTAATTGACCCACTTTGGATTATGTTTATATTAACTCTTGTTTTGCTTATGAGTGGATTTCAAGTGGCATTTGTATTTGCCGGTGTTGCATTAATATTTGCCTTAATTAGTGAAGATTTAGGCTTAGAGGTTTTAGAGATGTTGCCATATAGAGTTTATGGCATAATGGGCAATGTTACACTTATGGCAATTCCCCTCTTTATCTTAATGGGACTCATTTTAGAAAAATCTAAAATTGCGGAAGATTTACTTCTATCTATGGGTAAACTGTTTGGTGGAATTAGAGGAGGACTGGCTATATCTGTAGTGATAGTTGGTGCAATATTGGCAGCTAGTACAGGTATTGTTGGTGCTAGTGTTGTTATGATGAGTCTAATTGCACTTCCACTTATGTTAAAAAATAACTATAAGCCAGAATTAGCAACAGGGTCCATAGTGGCTAGTGGAACACTAGGACAGATTATTCCGCCATCAATAGTCTTAATTGTACTAGGTGACCAGATGCATCTTAGTGTAGGAGATTTATTTAAATCAGCTGTGGTACCGGGTATCTTACTTATTCTACTCTATATATTATATATTGTTATATATGCTCAATTTAATCCAAAAGTCGCTCCTGCAATAAAAAGCAATCAAAAATATAGTGTAATGCTAAAAGAGGCGTTAAGGGTTATTACTCCTCCTCTACTTTTAATATTAGCTGTTTTAGGTTCTATTTTTGCAGGGATTGCTTCACCTACTGAGTCGGCATCTATTGGTGTAATAGGAGCGTTAATATTAACAGGCATCAATGGAGAATTTTCCTTTAAACTTCTAAAATATGCCTCCATTGAAACTGTAAGACTAACATCTATGATATTTATGATACTAATTGGTGCAACAGCATTTTCACTTGTCTTTAATGAACTAGGTGGACAAGATATGGCATTAAATTTCTTTGCAAATGATATGGGTAGCAAGTGGTGGTTTATTGTATTTGCTATGCTCATTATATTCATTCTAGGTTTTTTTATTGATTTTATAGAGATAGCATTTGTAGTTGTACCGATTTTAGTTCCTATTATTCACTCATTTGGAATTGACCCTGTATGGTTTGCCATTTTAATAGCTCTAAATTTACAGGCATCATTTTTAACTCCTCCATTTGGATTTGCACTATTTTATCTAAAAGGAGCATCTGGAGATTTAGTAACAACGGGACAAATTTACAAAGGTGTAATCCCATTTATCGGGTTACAAATATTAGCTCTTTTGATTATTTTACTGTTTCCCAATTTAATTTACTTATTTGGAAAATAGATATTGGACTCAAACCAGATTATGTTAATATAACACAAAAAAATATAGGCAAAAATATGTTTACTCTTTTACAAAAAATAGGCAAAGCTTTAATGACCCCAATAGCAGTCCTTCCAATAGCTGCTATTTTACTCCGTTTAGGTTTTGGTGATATATTTACAGGAGATATTGCCAATATTATGAAAGTGGCAGGGGAAACCATATTTTCAAATCTTGATTTACTATTTGCAATTGGTATAGCTTATGGATTGGCGAAAAATAGTGATGGAAGTGCATCTCTATCTGCTGGAGTTGGACTTCTTATATCTAAAGCTGTTTATTTACAAATAGATAAAGATTTAAATATGGGAGTCTTTATCGGTATTATTATAGGGGTTTTAGCAGGAAGTTTATATAACCGTTTTCATAATATCAAACTGCCTGAATTTTTAGGCTTTTTTGCAGGAAAAAGATTTGTACCTATTATAATGTCACTATCTGCTATTATAGTAGGGATTTTGGCTGGTTATTTTTGGCACTACGCACAAAATATAATTAACTTGTTCTCTCATTATATAATATCCCTCAATGAGATAGGAACATTTATTTATGGAGTATTAAATAGACTTCTTATCCCATTAGGACTTCACCATATTTTAAACTCTGTTTTTTGGTTTCAATTGGGTGATTACTCTTATGTTAAAGATGGGGTTAGCATGGTAGCTAATGGGGATTTAAATCGTTTTTTTGCAGGAGATATAACTGCTGGAGTCTATATGTCTGGTTTTTACATTATTATGATGTTTGGACTACCATCAATGGCTTTGGCTATTTATCTCACAACTGCAAAAGAGCAAAAAAAGAGAGTTAAAGCAATATTAGCAGGTGTAGCTTTTACCTCTTTTTTGACAGGAATTACAGAGCCATTAGAGTTTCTATTTATGTTTGAAGCTCCCCTACTCTATCTAATTCATGCACTACTTACAGGTTTAGCGTTAGCTACTGCTCAATTTATGGATATTCATCATGGATTTGGTTTCTCAGCTGGGCTATTTGATTATATTATTAACTATAAATTAGCACAAAATCCAACCCTTATTATACCTTTAGGAATAATATTTGCTTTTATCTATTTCATAGTCTCATACTACACTATAAAACTATTTAAACTTAATATCTTTACAGAAGAGAAGAGTAACAAAAATATAAAAATATCTAATGAAACCAAAGCTTTTATAGAGGCTTTAGGTGGTAAAGACA
This sequence comes from uncultured Sulfurovum sp., assembly GCA_964601885.1. Classification (GTDB taxonomy): domain Bacteria; phylum Campylobacterota; class Campylobacteria; order Campylobacterales; family Sulfurovaceae; genus UBA1140. Next base: position 8,611 of record CAZROY010000039.1, read on the forward strand.
ATATAATCTCAACCGATGCTTGTATAACTAGACTTCGTATGGAAGTTAAATCTTCTAATAACTTAAAAGAGGAAGCTTTCTTAAAACTTGGTGCTAAAGGTATCATTAAACCTAGTGATAATACAATTCAAATAGTACTAGGAGCCAAAGCTGAAAAAGTGGCAGAAGCTATCAAAGAGTCTATTATGGAATAATGTAATGTTCCTTATATCTCATGAGGTTAAGATGAAAGAAAATGAACTAAACAACTTTATTATATGTAAAAGATGTCATACACTCCACAGAAAAATAGAACTTCATCATGGCACAAAGGCATTATGCCGAAGGTGTAATGGTGTATTATACAGATACCATAAAAAGAATTTTATAGATACCCTTCTAGCCCTAAGTTGGGTATCCTTTATATTTTTTATTATTGCAGTTATATTTTCTATTATTCGTATTAATATCAATGGTATCTATCAAAATTTAGATATAAGTTCTATCTTTCTAGTTATATTTAATAAAGAATATTATTTAGTTGGAATAATGTTATCCCTTTTAATATTTATATTTCCACTTATTATACTCATTTCTATGATAGTTCTCTTAACACTTATAAAACTTAAAAAATCAAAATATTTAGTTAAACGATTGTTAATATTGATAGCAAAACTTTTGCCGTGGAGTATGGTTGATATATTTTTTATATCTATATTGGTTGCAATGGTTAAACTTTTTGATTATGCACAGCTAGAGTTAGGAATAGCTTTTAATGCTTTTCTTTTAGTTATATTACTTGATATTTTTATACTTAAAAGAGTAAACATGAGTGATATTTGGGAGGAATATGAAAAAATCTACAGGGAGAAGTAGAAAATGTTTAAAGATAAATTAATAAGATGTCATATATGTGAAGCCGTTAATATAGATAAAGGTGGAAAAATTAGATGCCGAAGATGTAACGAAAAGATACATGACTATAAAAAAATAAGTTTCCATAAAACAGTAGCTTTTTTAATAACAGCCATTATTTTATATATACCTGCTAATCTATATCCAATATTAATTACAAAAAAATTTGGGATATTAAATGAGAGTACTATATTGGGTGGTGTTATGCATCTTTGGGAAGCTGGGTCATATCCTGTTGCTATTATCATTCTTTTAGCCTCTGTTTTTGTTCCTATTTTAAAATTTATATTTATTATCTATCTTCTTATCTCAACTAAGTATAATGTTAAATCATCATTAATAGACAAACATAAACTATTTTATATAACGGAAGTAATAGGTTCATGGTCTATGATAGATGTTTTTGTGGTTGCAATCTTATCTGTTTTAATTCACTTCTCAGCTATAGAGATAGTACCCGGAGCAGGAGCTACTGCATTTGCACTCATGGTTTTCTTTACCATGCTTTCAGCTCTCTCTTTTGATACGAGATTAATAAAAAAAAAATAATGAATAATTGGTTGTTTTTCTTACCAATATTAATTAATATGTTGTTAAAATAATATTGTCTTACACTATACAAACCCAGATTGTACAGTCTTGCAAAGTAGTAGGTAGTAGTAAGATAACTATTTAACAATTTCAAGTTTTTTAGAACTGAGTTTTAAAATGTTACGAAATTTTTTTAGAAAGGAGGAAAGGCTCTCCTCACCGTCTTACAAAATGGTGTCTTTGAGCTTAAATTAATGATGAAAAAATACAATGCACCAAAAGTAAAAGAGTCAAGGGGTGTTCATATCTTAACAACTATATGGCTTGTTCCATTTATTGCTATGATTATTGCACTCTGGTTAGGGTATCAATATTACCTAAAAATTGGCTCAAAAATAACAATTACATTTAAATCTAATGCTGGATTGATTGAAAATCAAAGTCCTATAAAGATGCGAGATGTAACCGTTGGAGTTGTAAAAAAGATTTCACTATCAAAAGATGGGGAGGGTGTTGTAATTAAAGCTAGAATGAATAGAGAAGTAAGTGAGTATCTAAATGAGAATGCAAAGTTTTGGATAGTCCACCCCGATGTAGGTTCACAAGGTATATCGGGTTTAGATACAATAGTAAGTGGTTCATATATTGAGATACATAGTAAAAAAGGGAAAGAGACAAAACATCAATATGTCGGTTTAGAACACCCATATATTGATGATAACGCAAAAGGGGTCTATTTTGTGCTATCTGCACCACAAAGCTATAATGTATCTGAAAAAGGAGTTATCTATTACCGTATGATGAAGATTGGAAGAGTTGAAAGAGTTGCAATATCTCCAGATGGTACACATGTCAATTTTACAATTTTTATAGAAGAGGAGTATGTAAAATTCATCAATAGTAATAGTAAATTTTATGCTAAAAGCAACTTTAATATAGATTTTTCCAATAGAAACCTAGATATAACAACAGCTCCATTTTCCCAAATAATACATGGTGGAATAGCTGTATATACCCCTGTTAACTCATTAGATAAAAATAATACTCTTAAAAATGATAAAATATTTCCTCTATATAAAAATTTAGCTCAAATGAAATCAAAACAGTTAGGATATGGAGATACAAATTTCTACAAGTTGGTGTTTAAAGAGCCTATCTCTAAACTTCAGATTGGTACTCCTTTAGAGTTTAAAAATTTTCAAGTGGGATATATAACAGACATAAAAAGTCAATACTCTAAAGCTACAAAAAAAGTAGAGAGTACTGTATATGCACTAATCTATGAAGATGCCTTTAATCAAAAGGGAGATATTAAGGGATTAAAAGCAAAAATATCAACATCTATACCTATTGTGGGAACAGGTTTTATAGAGCTATTTTTTGATAATAATAAACCAGCCTCTTTAGTACGAGATGGTGACTACTTCGTTATCCCTACAGTAGAGGCTAACTCTAAAAGCAATATTGGTAAAAATATAGATGGTCTATTAAAAAAGTTAAAAAATCTTCCGTTAGAAGAGCTACTTAAATCTGCTACAAGATTACTCAATGAAAATAGACAACCTATTAAATTGCTACTTAAAAATTCAAATAAAACAGTTAAAAGTCTAAATAATGCCATTAACAATTTAGATAAAAGTATTAATAATTTAAATAAGATTACATCAAATAGTGACCTAATAAACCTACCAACAACCCTTAAGAGTTCACTAGATGAGCTTGAGTTAACTCTTATTGAGGTTCAAAGATTACTTAATGATTATAATGGAGACTCCAAATTTGCAGACCAAATATCGGTAACACTTAGAGCAATATCTGAAGCTTCTAAATCATTCAATAAAACCAACAAAATGTTGGAGAGAAAAGCAAATGCACTTGTAGTAGGAGATAACTAGTGAAAAATATACTCTTAATAGCAGTTATAATATTCTTTTTTGAGGCATGTAGCTCAAAACAGTTATATACAATAGGTGATACTTCACATATCAAAAGTGGACAAAAGAGTAGTCAAGAGTTTATAGCAGTAGAGAGAGTAGAGCTACCTACATATCTTATGAACTCCCATATTTATCAGCAAGATAATCCATATCATTTAAAAAAGCTAGATAATGCAAATTGGATTGGTGAAATAGATAAGCATCTGACAAGAGTAATTATATCTTATCTACAAAAATCTCTTAATAATCCTAATATATTCCCATATCCATGGTCAAATATTAATCATATCGATAAAAAAATTTCAATTACTATTACAAAATTTATCCCATATCAAAATGTGGTAACACTTGAAGCCAACTACCAAATTCTGGATAAAAATAAGAAAAAAACTACAAGCTACTTTTTTAATACGAATGAGGTTGTTAGTGGCAAAAATATTGAGAATATGTTAAGTGCAATGGAAAAAGCATATTTTAAATTAATAGAGGATATTAATTTAAAATTGTAATAATTAATAATGAAAATTTCTGCTATAATCGCTATTAAAAAGGAAACTCAATGAGTATAAAAAATTTTTTTGCTCTATTATTTATTATCTCTTTATCTGTCTTTCTCTTTTTTAAATTTTATCCAACCACAATAGAGGAGAAACATACTCAAATAGATAAAAAAGTTCAAATAAATCAAAAACCACATCTTCCATCTCTATCTGTAGAGGCAAATATAGAAGGTACTGAAGATAGTTTTATACTCCTAACATCACTTATAACATCGCTACTATCTTTTATTGGTTTTTTAATCTCTAGCTATTTTTCACTAAAAGGACATAGACGAGATGAAGAGCTTTTTAATCTTCAAAAAGAGAGAGAGAGGTTGGAGATGGAAAAAATTCAAGCAGAAATTAGAGCCTTGGCAGAAAGTCAATGAACTATCCATAAAACAAAACTATTGAAATTTCTGCTAAAAGTTATTAGAAACAGACCTTTTTGTCTGAGATAACACCTATTTTATCTATACCATATTTATCTTGCAGATAATATATATCAGAGCGTTTCATTTTACCAAGAGACTTAAAAAATCCTCCTGTAAGATACATACTATCCTTTGCTCTATTTTGTAATATATTCCCCCTCAATATGGCATATTGATACGGCTCATAATATTTAATACCATTTGGATTTTTTGACCTTTTTAATCTATCTAATCTTTTCGATATATAACTTTTACCTGTTAAATATCTCGATATTTCACTCTTTCTACTAAGCTTTCTCATTCCATACATATATTTTTTAAAATCACGATAATATTTACAATCGGCATCATCGATATTTAAACCATTTTGGCACTTTGTTAGACTACCAGATTTATAAGCTATAACAGAAGCGTCTAAACTTTTACCTATTCGATTGTAGTGAATAAATTTATTTGCCAATTTTATAATACTAGATTTTGGATTAAATGGATTATTTGGCTCACCATAGAGCATATAATAGTGCATAGTAAGTTGCATAGCTCCAAAAGCTCCTGTTGAAGAGAGTGCAAAGAGATTACCTCTTGATTCCAAATATGTTAGAATTACTAAAAGTTTATAACTATCTACTACATTAATACCGGTTCTTTTAGATAACTCATTAGCAACAGCACTATATTCACTATTAAAAAGAGCAATATATCTAGCAAACTGCTCATTATCCCCTATTTTGCCTTTTGTTATTCCAAAAATCCTCTCTGCACTCCTTATTCTCTTCTCACTTAAACTCATATCTATTCCATTATTTTCATAAGACCATCTAATAAGAGGATATAGATAAGATACATCACTCATCATACCTCTAATTTTTAGCTCCTTATAAAACTCATTTTTCTCTATTGGCTCTTCAAATCCCTGCTGTTTTTGAAAGCAATGGAGTTGATGTGTTGTAATTGTATCTTTATGGGTTTGAAAATAGTTATTAAAAAATGTAAACTTATTAAAAAAGTTCTTATCACTATAGGCAACTGCCAACCATCTATTTATATATTGACTCCTTGTTAAACTATATGGGTATAGAATAGTATCAAAATATATTTTTTCTGAACTATTGAGAGATTTATAGAACTCTTTTTTACAACTATAATTGTCTATAAAGAACTGCTCTAAGCTCTTACTTTGAGATATTTCCATTCTCCAAAACTTTTTAGAGAGTGAACATTTAGCATCTATCTGTTGGGTTAATAGTATCAAAAAGATAACTACTGTTAGTGTTAATGTCTGTTTCATAATAATCTCCTTTTATTAAAATTATACTATAATTACAATATGAAAAAAACAGTATTAATAATATCACTAATTTTTGCCACTTCAGCATTCTCTAAACTAAACATTATTGTCTCTATCTCACCAGAGGTTGAGTTTGTTCAAAAGATAGGAGGAGACAAGGTAGAGACATTTTTAATGGTAGAGTCGGGAAGTTCACCACACACATACGAACCAAAACCGTCTCAAATGAGAATATTAAGTAAAGCTAAGCTATATCTTGCTATTGGTGTAGAGTTTGAAAAGAGTTGGCTTAATAGATTTCAAAGCCAAAATAGAGATTTAAAAATCATAGACATCTCTAAAGATATAAATAGAATAGATAACAATCCACATATCTGGACAGCACCACATAATGTTAAAATTATTGCAAATAATATATTTGAGGCTCTAAGTAGTAATGACAAAGAGAATAGAGAGTATTATAGAGAAAATCTTAAACAATATCTAAAAGAGATAGATAGTGTCGATAAAAAAATTCGAGAGGCACTAACTTACACCCCTAAGGGGTGCAAATTTATGGTTTTTCACCCAGCTTGGGGATATTTTGCAAATGAGTATAATTTAGAAGAGTTAGCTATTGAAATTGATGGAAAAGCTCCAAAACCTAGAGAGTTGATAGATATAATTAAAAAAGCAAGAGCTGAAAATATAAAGGTTTTATTTACTCAACCTGAATTTTCTGATAAAACAGCCCAAATTATTGCAAAAACATTAAAACTAAAAGTGATAAAAATATCTCCTTTAGCCAAAAATTGGGGTCAAAATCTTATAAAGTTAGCTAAAGCTATTGCATATAAAGAGACAAAATAGATGCCTATAGTTGAGATAAAGAACTTATCATTCTCTTATAAAAGAGATAAAACTTTAGAAGATATTAATCTAACAATAGAAAAGGGAGATTTTTTTGCAATTATTGGTCCAAATGGTGGTGGTAAATCAACACTTCTCAAACTGATATTGGGTATTATTCCTCCACAAGAGGGAAGTATTGAGATATTTGGTCAAAAACCACAAAAAAATCTTGCAAAAGTTGGATATGTACCACAAAATACAGATGTAAATATAGATTTTCCTATAAAAGTTATAGAGGTTGTTCTCATGGGACATATTGGGACAAAACGACCCCTATTTGGATATGCAAAAGAGGAGATAATGTGTGCTATGGGTGCATTAGCACAGGTTGAAATGGAGCAGTTTGCGGAACAAAAGATAGGTGAACTATCAGGTGGACAGAGACAGAGAGTAATGATTGCTAGAGCATTATGTGCAAATCCACAAATATTAATATTAGATGAGCCAACAGCTTATATAGATATTGATGGACAGAAAAAGATATATGAACTTTTAAATAACCTAAATAAGACTATAACAATCATAGTGGTAAGTCATGATATATCTATTATTTTAGAATATGCAAATAAAATAGTACATATAAATAAAACATTGACTTATCATCTCTTAAGTCAAGAAGAGAAAAAAAAATTAAATATGGAAGGTCATTTTTGTGAAGTTGAGCTATTTAAAATTTTACAAGGAGATAAGAGATGATAGAGGCACTATCTTTTGAGTTTGTTCAAAATGCTATTATTGCAGGGTTATTGGTATCTATTGCTTCTGGTATTATAGGTTCACTAATTGTTGTCAATCGAATGGTATTTCTAGCAGGTGGTATTGCACACACATCTTATGGGGGAATTGGAGTTGCCATATATTTTGGACTACCAATTTTTTTAGGAGCATCTCTTTTTGCCGTTCTATCTGCTCTTATTATCTCTTTTATTACCTTAAACCATAAAGATAGAATGGATACATTTATAGGTTTAATGTGGGCTGTTGGTATGGCATTAGGGGTTGTACTTATAGATTTAACACAAGGGTATAATGTCGATTTAATGAGTTATCTATTTGGTTCTATTTTAGCAGTAAGTCATAATGATTTATACTATATGGGAACTCTATTACTTATTACTATTTTAATAGTTACTCTAAGATATAGAGATATTTTAGCTGTATCTTATGATAGTGATTATGCAAAACTTCGTGGAATTAATGTTAGGTTTTTCTATACTCTCATTTTGGTACTATCTGCTCTTACTGTAGTGGTTGCTATAAAAGTAGTAGGTCTTATTTTGGTTATTGCACTCTTAACAATTCCTGTATATATTGCAGAAAAGCTATCAAATACTCTATATATGATGATGATATTATCCGGTATCTTCTCTTCTATTTTTACCATTGTAGGTTTAATCATATCATATATCTATAATATATCTTCAGGTGCATCTATTATTTTAATTTCTGCAATTTCCCTTTTTATCTTTCTACTCTATCAAAAGTTCAATTAATTAATACCCAATATGATATAATGAAGCAAGATGTCCAATTATCTAAATCTGTTTAATTTACTAAACTGAAATACATTCAAACAAGGAGAGATTAACCTATGAGATATAAATATCTATTAATATCTATATTACTATTTTTTACAGCATGTGGAAGTGGTAACGGAAATAATACAATTCAAGAGCCTAAAGAGGCATTAAAACATGATATAACCTTTAAACATAGTCAAAAGATAGTCACAATATATGTTCATGGATTTAAATCAGATGGATATTATAGAGAGGGTATATATGGAGATGAGTATAGTAGTAATTTTATAGACAATTTACTCACATACACCAAATATCAGACACTAAATAACTATGATGTAAATAACCCTTTTCATATAATTACAGGAGTTGAATATTATGGAAATTTGCCACCAAAATATTATACTCAAAAAGATATAGAAGATATAAATAGCACTACAAATGGAATTCCAAGATATGCACTTATTGTTGCAAAATATATAAAATATATTTTAAATACTACTAAAGCAGAGAGAGTTAATATTATAAGTGCTAGTATGGGTTCACTAATTACTAGATATATGATAGAAAAAAACCTTGAAAATTTATCATCTGATAAAAAAATAGAGCAGTGGATGAGTACGGAAGGTGTTATTAGAGGAAACTATGCCATTACAGAGAGTGATAAGATAAATAGCAGTATGGTAAAAGAGTTATTAGACTCATTTTTCCAAAACTCACCAGAGACAAAACAGATGAAATATGAATGGATAGATGCTAATCTTACAAAAAGACGAGACACAATGGCTAGTTCATACTATAAAGATATTTTGGTAGGAGAGATTAGTTTAACGGATAGTGACACAAACAATGGCATAGGAGTTAAATATATATTGCAACTCAATGGTAAATTTAAACCACATGATGGGTATCAATTAGTACGAGATACATATTTTCAAAAAATAGAAAACTATCTGCAAGTACCATCTCATACACTAATTCATATAGACCATGAGAGTATTAATGATAGTACAACACTTTATGCCTCTATTTCTGCATTTTTGGAGGCAAAAAAGAGAGTAAGAATTACACTTATAGATGCTACTATCAATGCTCTTCATGAGAGAATTACCCCTACTATTAATGAGAATGCTGAAATTGTTTTTGAAAATAATATCTACTCTCCAAAAGTCAAAGAGAGATGGGGAATAAATACTCTTATATCTCAAAGAGTTTATAATAGTGGAATTTTACCTATCCACCATTACAAAAACAAAAAGCAAACGAAAGAGTTTGAACAGATTTTATTTGATGACTTTGTATTAGAAGATGAGACTAAGCTGGAAGTTGAGATAAAAGCTTATGAGATAGATAGAAGTACTAAATATAATTTAAATGAGGTATCTACTAAATCAAAAGAGGAGTTAAGTGGAAGTAAGATTTCAATAGATTTAAAAGATGGAGTCTATCCAATTGTATCAGATGAGTGGAGTGGACACATCAAGGTAGAAGTTGTGAAAATGTAATTTTTATACAGTAAATTAATATTTTAATTTAAACTTACATTAAGTATGATAAAATATGTTTAATATTAAAAATAGGAGATTTATTATGCTTAAATTTATAATATGGCTACTACTAGCCATATCACTAGAGGCAAAAAATATATATTTTGTAGCTACAAATGGAGATGATAGAAATAGTGGAACTATTCAGAAACCCTTTAAGACACTACAAAAAGCTACAACTCTCTTAAAGGCAGGAGATATAGTAAATATTAGAGGTGGTAACTATCCTATAAAAAATAGAATATCAATCAATGGAACTAGAGAAGAACCTATTACCTTTCAAGCCTATAATAGCGAGAAAGTATCATTTGTAGGCTCTTATGGAGATGATAAACTCTATAATTTAAATCAAAACCACTCCAATGACTCATTTATTGTTACAGGTAGTTGGTTAATTTTTAGAAATTTTGAGATAAAAAATGGTGCAAACGGATTATATATAAAATCAAGAGCTTCCCACAATAGATTTGAAAATCTCTCTCTTCATGACAACTACTATAGCGGTTTAGTTCTAACAGATGGGGCAGAATATAACACGATTGTAAATTGTGATGCATACCATAACTTTGATTCAAATAGCCACGGTCAACATGCAGATGGATTTGTAATAGTTGGACATAAAACCGACCCAACTCCATTTGTAGGTGTTGGAAACAGATTTATAAACTGTAGAAGTTGGGGAAATTCTGATGATGGATATGATTGTTGGGAGGCTGGAAATCCTATATCTTTTACAAACTGTTTAGCCTATGACAATGGAAAAGATATTTGGCATAAAGGTGATTTTCAAGGTGATGGAAATGGATTTAAGTTAGGTGTCCATAATAGATTTGGTCATGCAAGAGATGCACACATTGTTACACACTGTAAGGCTTGGAACAATAAAGGAAGAGGTTTTGATTCAAATGATAATAAAGTCTCAATTACACTTGTTAAGAATGTATCTTGGAATAATGGAAAATCTGGATATAAGTTTATTCTGACAAACCACAATTTAATAGGGAATATCAATATTGATTCTGGCAAAAACTATATAGATAAATATAGTTATCAAGATGGTAACTCATGGAATAAGAGAGATTATAATATACGAAAAGATATAATCAGTTTTGATGATAATGCCATTAGAGGAGACAGAAATAGTAATGGTGAATTTATAACAGACGGTTTTTTAGAAATTAGATAGATTAAATCTATCTAACTACTGTTCATCACTATAAGCATCGTCCATATTAAAGTCATAATCAGGCTCAATCACTTTAATTGAAGAGAGTGATTTTTCATTTACCTCAACTGCAGATAGATTATAGTCATCTCCTTGATAAAAAACCTGCTCTTTAGCATATTTTTTCTCTCGTTCTATCTGTTTTTGAACCTCTTTTTGAGTTATATCCTCTTGTGTACTCACATTATGCTCTGTAGAATTCGTATCTTTAGCTGTTAGGGTCGTTATTAATAGTAATACTATTAATAAATAAAACCTTTTCATAATCTCACCTTATCCTTATTTTTATTTTAAATTATAATTATTGTACTATAAATAGTATTTTAAATATATTAAAATAGTAAAATAAATAACTTAACAATAGAACAGTTTACTACAAAGTTAACAGTACCTATAGGTTAGTATTCAATTATTATATTTTGAATTTGGCTTCTATTTTATGTTAATAATTGCTTTTTTTAATAGAAAAGAGGCTACTATTTGAATAAATAAATACAAAAGAGATAATAATGCGTTTTTTTTCTTTGTCAACTATTATATTATTATTAATAAGCGGTTGTAGTTACATTAATAAAAATGGTGTTTTTAAAAGTGATATTCATAAATCTAGCCCAATAGTATCATCACCTCCAGCAATTATTATAGAAGATACTCAAATTATTCAAGAGGAAGAGAATAAAGAACTTAAAGAAGTTATGCGTAAATTTGACTATATTTTATTTTCAAAATTAAATAGTGAAATAGAAGATGGTGAAGAGGATATGTTTTATGGCAAAAACACTCAAAATCTACTAAAAGAGTTTATAGAAGATTGTCACAAAATAGAATCTCTATATCCTGATGCTGATAATAATTATTTCATACTATCTAAAGCTTTAAAAAGACAAGTGACAAAATTATATAAAATAGTTAAAATAAAAAAAACAGAATGGATAAAACCACAAATAGAAAATATTATAAATGTCTGTAATACATGTCACAATAGATTTAAAAATTAATGAATTTATATAATAAAGAGTAAGTAAAGTTTATAAACTTATCATTATCATTTGATACTTCTATTTCCAATAGAAGATTTAAATAAAAGTTTAAATATTAACCAATTGATATAAATTATCCCAATCTTCTAATATTAGCTCCTAGTGATTGAAGTTTACCTTCTAAATTATCATATCCCCTATCAAGATGGTAAATTCGTCTAACATTGGTAACTCCTTTTGCCACAAGTCCTGCTAAAACCAATGCTGAACTTGCTCTTAAATCTGTCGCCATTACATCTGCACCATAAAGCTCTGCAACAGGTCTTACTGAGGCTATATTTCCTTTTAGCCAAATATCAGCACCCAAACGGTTTAATTCACTCACATGCATAAAACGATTTTCAAAGAGTCGCTCTTCTATTAGACTATCACCTATTGCCATAGTGGCTACTGCCATAAATTGAGCCTGCATATCGGTTGGAAATCCGGGATATTCAGTTGTAATTATATTTATCGGTTTTAATCTCTCTGTAGGATATATGGTTATCTCATCATCTTTTATATTAAAACTACACCCCATTGCCTCCAACTTATCTATAGATGATTGAATATGTGTGACATTTGCCTTTTTTAGTGTTATAGATGAGTTTGTAATTGCCCCTGCACAAAGATAAGTACCAGCTTCTATTCTATCTGGTATTATCTCTATATCTTTAAATTTTAATAGCTCTTGGGCTGTTCCTTCAATAGTAATTGTACTTGTTCCAACTCCACAAATATTGACACCTGCATCTTTTATTACTTTACAAAGTTGTACTACCTCTGGCTCTTTAGCTGCATTTATAATAGTTGTCTCTCCATCTGCTAAAGATGCGGCCATAATAATATTTTCTGTTCCACCAACCGTTATCTTATCAAATATTATCTTTGCCCCTTTTAGACCATTTGGGGCTTCTGCTCTTACATATCCACCCTTTATCTCTATTTTAGCACCCATCGCCTCTAACGCTTTTAGATGTAAATCAATTGGTCTCTGCCCTATAGCACAACCACCGGGAAGACTCACTTCACACTCTCCAAATCTAGCTAAAAGTGGACCTAAAACTAAAATAGAGGCTCTCATTTGAGATACTATCTCATAAATAGCTTTTGTTGAGTTCATATTTTCATTATTGATAATTGCCATAGTACCATAATGGTTGACATTGCCACCCAACATAGTAAGAAGTTTTAAAAGGGTTCTTATATCTACAACATTTGGAAGATTAGTTAATTTCACATCTCTATCAGATAAAATTGTAGATGCAATTACAGGAAGAGCCGAATTTTTTGCACCGGATATTGTAATAGCACCATTTAGTCTGCTACCACCTATGATTTGTAAATAGTCCATATATATATATTATCCAATTAATTTTTAATTTTTGTAATTCTATCAAAAAAAAAGTAATTATTGTTTAAACTCCCGCTCCGCTCTATTTACAGCCATTACACCTATCATAGATAGGTTATCTCCTATTAGATATTTTTCATCTCTAAGCTCTTTTAACACCTGCTTTGCTTCACTCATACTAAACATACCCGTATTAACTAAACTCTTCATAGTAATCTCTATACTCTCACCCTCTTCTCTTTTGGCTACTGCCAAAAGAAAAACCTTTTTAAAAATATTTAACTCATTCATATATAAACTCTAATGTAACTCTTGATTTAATTTAATTTCTCTTGTACTTCTCTTTGCAATTATCTCCCCTGTTATTGAGTTTTGTCTATAGTGGATACCATTAAGTCCTTGTAGCTCTTTGCCTTTAAATATCTCTTTTTCTTTAATGGTTCTTTCTGGATTTGCCCCTTGAATTAATTTTAACTCTTTTGGCTCTATTTTTACTTTAGTTCCTGCTAAAATAGTAACCCCAGCATCAACAATACACCCATCACCCAATGGAATACCTGTTACAGAGTTTGCTCCAAGCAGACTATTCTCACCAATAGAGATTGGATTTCCATCTGTTCCACTAAGAACCCCCAATATACTAGCTCCTCCACCAATATCACTACCTTTTCCAACAATGGCGGAGCTTGAAATTCTACCCTCAACCATTACAGCACCCAAAGTTCCTGCATTAAAATTAATATATGAAGCTCCCGGCATTACAGTTGTACCTCCTGCAAGACAAGCTCCCATTCTCACTCTACTACTATCTAAAACTCTTGTATTATCAGCTGGAATAATATGCTGTAGGTATCTTGGAAACTTGTCTATACTATCTATATTTGGAAATGTTCCATTTAATTTCATTTCTATTTCATTCTCTCTTAGATACTCCAACTCATACGGTCTATTTCCAACCCATGCTACATTTGTTAAGAGTCCAAATGCTCCATCTAAATTTAAACTTCTAAGAGGAGCTTTCTGAAGTGATAGTGCATACAGTTTTAAATAAACAGCCTCTACACTCTTTGGTGCCACCTCATCAAACAGTAATACAATTCTAAAGTTCTTACCTATATCCTCCATAGCAGTTAAAGATTTAATAATTTGAATATTCTTATACTCATCTCCCATTGCTACACCTAAATATGGAGTTAATAAAACCATTGCACTATCGAGAAATTTATCATTTATGGTAGCTATAAACTCACTCTCTCTAAAATCAATTGTATAATTTGCATCTTGAAGTGCTTTTATAAAAATAGCTCCTAAACTGTAGTTTTCTCGCCAATTAATTAGTGGGAAATTTGCTTGAAGTATCTTATCAGCATTCTTTTGTCCCCTATCAACTCTTGCTATACCAAATGCTATGGGTTCTCTATACCCATCTTGTGCTGTTATCTCTGCTACTAATTTTTTGAACTCTTCTACTGAATTAATTGCCATAACCTTGCCTTGTGTTTAAATTAATTTTGAGATTATAGCTACTTATTATAAATTATCCAAATATTTTTTTAAGTATTGGATTTTTTTTCTCTTGACCATATAAAGCATAATAGAGTTCATATATATTTGAAGCAATAAGTTCTATCTCATCTTTTGCCTTTTCATCACAAGCAAATAAGATATTATCTCCTATCTGCAATTTTCTATTTCTAGGTAAAAGTATCTCCTCATTTTTACGCTGAATAAGAAGTGGAACGATACTATTATTTTTTTTCCAATTACTCAAAGAGTGGAGTAGTACATCTACTCTTATCTCATGTCCTACTAAAAGCTCATTATAAATAGCATAACTCTCCTCTTCATTTATTCTTAAGGCTGTTAT
>CAZROY010000040.1:0-6478 GCA_964601885.1 uncultured Sulfurovum sp.
TTACTACTACCCCACCCATGCAGAATTAAAATTCCTACTTTTGCGTGAGGATTTAATATCTCATAACTAAGTTTAAATAACTCTTTTTTATAAATAATCTCTTTTACTGCCATAATAGAACTCTTTTAAAAATCAGAAAGAGCAATCTTAAACTCTTTTCGTTTGACCAAATCCTTAACCCAAATAGTATTATCCTTTAACTCATCTTCACCAATTACAGCACAATATCTTGCTTCTGCTCTATCTGCACCCTTTAGATGGGCTTTTAATTTTTTTGGATTATATTCAACAATTACCCGCTCTTTAACTCTTTTTTTGTGGGCTAATTTAAATAGTTTATCTACTGCCTGAGTATCCATAACACCCATATAGTACCCATCTCTTTTAGAGTTTGGCATTTGAACCAACTCCATAATTCTCTCAATTCCTAAAGCAAATCCTATGGCAGGAGTTGTTTTACCATCTAAAAACTCTACCAATTTATCATATCTTCCACCTCCTGCAATGGCAGATTGAGAACCGATATTACTACTTATAAACTCAAAAGCTGTCTTATTATAATAATCGAGTCCACGAACTAAATTTCTATCTATCTCAAACTCAATATCTGCCTCTTTTAAAAGTTTAATTAGTTTGTGGAAATCACTACTACAGCTATTACATAAATGCTCTATTAATTTTGGGGAGTTTATAAATAGAGATTGACACCCCTTATTTTTACAATCTAATACTCTAATTGGATTATTCTTTATTCGTCTATTACAATCTTGACAAAGCTTATCCCTATTGTTATTCAGAAATGATATAAGAGTTGCTCTATATTTTGGCATACAGAATGGACAACCAAGAGAGTTTATCTTAAGAGTATATCCTATGCCCAAATTGTGAAAAATATCTCCTACCATCTGAATTATAGTAAAATCTTCATATACACTACTCTCTCCAAAACTTTCACAACCAAATTGATGAAACTCTCTTAGTCTCCCCTTTTGAGGTCTCTCATACCTAAACATAGCTCCATAGTAGTAAAATTTAAATTTTTCATTCTGTCGTTTATCCAATTTGGCTTGAACAAATGCACGAACCACCCCAGCAGTACCTTCAGGTCTCATACAAACATCATTACCACCTTTATCTTCAAATTGATACATCTCTTTTCCAACTATATCACTACTCTCCCCTACAGACCGTTTAAATAGTTTTGTCTCTTCTAATATTGGTGTCTCAATATAACTATACCCATACCTTTTTGCCACTGCTATAGCGGTTGTTATAATATGCACAAATCGTTCACTCTCCTCAAAAGTTAAATCTTTCATTCCACGAAGTGCTTTTATCATTCTTGTTCCTAATTTTTATTTTGGAAATTATACTTCTATTTCACTTTGGATATAATTTTATAAAATATAAAGGCGAAATATGAGTAAAATAAAATCAGGATTTATAGCAGTTGTTGGAAGACCCAACTCAGGAAAAAGTACACTTCTTAACTATTTAGTTGGCGAAAAACTTGCCATGGTATCTAAAAAAGCACAAGCTACAAGAAAAAGAATGAATATTATTGTAATGCACAAAGGAAATCAACTTATTTTTGTGGACACTCCGGGCATTCATAAAAGGGAGAGATTAATTAATGAGTTTATGTTAGAAGAGGCTCTAAAGGCTATGGGTGATAGCGATTTAATTCTATTTTTAGCTCCAATTACAGATAATATAGATGAGTATAAAAAATTTTTAGAGTTAAAAGAGTCTAAAAGAGTAAAACATATACTTCTACTTACAAAAATAGACCATGTAACACAGATAGATATATTGAAAAAATTGAGTGAATATCAAAAATATCAAGATAGATTTGAGGCTATAATACCATTTTCAGCCAAAAGAGAGATAGGGAAAGATACTCTACTTGATGAGGTAATAAAACATCTACCCGTATCTCCTGCCTTTTTTGATACTGATATTATTACAACGGAGCATATTAGAGATATATATAAAGAGTTAATTAGAGAGTCAATATTTGAAAATTTAAGTGATGAGATACCTTATGAGACAGATGTAACTATAGAGAAGATTGATGAGGGTAAAAATATAGATAGAGTCTATGCCACTATTATTGTAGAGAAAGAGACTCAAAAAGGTATTATAGTTGGAAATAGAGGTCAAGGAATAAGAAGAGTTGGAAAATTTGCAAGAGAACAACTTGAGATATTTGCACAAAAAAAGATATTTTTAGATTTACATGTTATAGTCAAAAAAGGTTGGAGTAAATCCCGTCATGGATTAGAAGAGCAAGGATATATATTATAAAATCGACTAAAACCATTTTTTATCCATAAATTAAAAATTTACAAATAAATCTACCCGCCCTAAAAGACGGGATTTTCTACCCTTAAACTAATTTTTAACTCTATGAGCTACAAATTTAGAATAGTTATCAAGAATTAAACCACCTTTTCTAAAACCAAGACCACAACCCTCATAAGCAAAAAAGACTCCTGCTTGATAATAATTACCTTGACTATCTTTTGGTAACTCTATATACTCTTGAAATATAGAGGCAAATTCACCATATTCTCCATCTCTTTCCTCAATAAGTTTTCCATTTTTGTCAAAAATAGCTGTATTTGCTCCTTCTCTACCAAAAATTTTTTTCTCTATATATGCTTTACCTATTAAAGGTTTAGAATCTGTCTCCAAAAGTAGAGGGTGATTTGGATATAATTCCCATAAGATTTTCATAAAGGCTTTTGATTGAAACATTAGAGTATAGGCTGGATTTAAGAATATTGCCTTCTGATTTTCCATAATTTGGGTTATTAATCTGGCTAATTCACTCTCCTCTATACCTATATCTTCCCATGGAAATAATTTAAACCAATACTCATAATTTACATCTTGATAAAATACTCCATCTACTCCAGAAAACTCGACATCTTCCATATATGCAAACTCTGTTACAAATCCTGCATCTTCAGCTATAGTTTGAAGAAGTTTTACAGTACTCTCTTCCTCCTCATTTCCCTTAACAGATGAGAATAGTATCTTCCACCCCTCATAATATTTATCAAAATCTTTAATATCACCATCTAATACTACAAGCCGTTTAAAGTTATCTCTAATGGTCTCATAAACACTATTAAACTGGTGGGTCTCTTCCATATTATTATATTTTAAAATTGCCCACTGTAAAATAGATGTCTCAAAAAGGGCTGTTGGGGTATCTGCATTAAACTCCAATAATTTAATTGGTTGACCATTAATCCCACCTGCTAAATCAAATCTACCATATAAATGCCAATGGACATCATTATCCCAACTCATCTTTATAGCATCAATTAAATTAAATGGGATACCAAGTTCATGGAAAAGTTCATTTTCTATAACATACTCACCAGCCTCAACAAACATTTCATAAAGCTCATTTACAGCTTCATAATATCCATCTGCTTCGTCTGGAGTAATATCAACAATTTCAGATGCTACGTAAGGGGTTTTATCTGGGTCGGTATGCCAAAAAAAACCAATCTGTTCTAAAAATTTATTATCTGGCAGTTTCACAGGGGTTAATTTCATCTATTAACCTCCAAAACTTAAACGACTACTTGTACTTCTACTACTTCCAAAACCTGAACGGCGAGTAGCTGAAGATGAGGTTGTAGCTCTTTTACTTATTGCAGAATTTGTGGCTCGTGCCTTGCTAAAACTACTCTGAGAACGGGAATATACACTAGGAGAGCTATAACTCATTCTTCTATTTTGCTGATAGTTTTGATTATTCATAAGTTTATTCATTAAATATGAACCTACCATACCAGCTGCCATACTTGCCATTAAAGTTCCAGCCAATCCTAAACCTCCACTATCTTTTACCTCTTCAGGATTTTTAGTTAAAGCTGATGTTCCAGCATCTACTCGTGCTGCCTCCTCTTTTACAAGTTTATCTATCTCTGCTTGAGTTAAAATTCTCTCTGTTCCATTTGCATCTCGTAAAATAACCCTTGTAGTAGCACTTGGTATCTCATCTATGATTTTATAGGTACTCTTATTTATATCTTTGTTAAATGTCTCTTGAATAGTGACAGTTGCACCCTCTTTTTTAATAGCACTAGATGCTGATTGCTCTGCTGATTTACTCTCTTGAGGATTATCTCCACAACCTTGCATTGAAGCTATTACTAAAGCACTCATACTACCTACTATTGCATAATTTGAAATCTTTTTTATATGTTTATTCATTTTGTATCCTTTTTTTATGGAAAACCCATCTGTTTTTATAGGATTATATCTTACAAAAACAGATGAAAAGCTAATTTATAGAGCTTCTGTGGTAATTTTTGCAACTCTTGATGCAAATGCAGACTTATCTTTAGGTTCTAATCCCTCTGACAATTTTGCACTATCTAATAATATCCAAACTATATCGGCAAATCTATCTTTATCCTCTAGTTTATCCAATTTTTTAATCATCTCATGGTCTGGATTTATCTCTAAAATTAGAGGCACTTCAGGAACTTTTTGACCCATCTGCACAAACATATGAGCCATTCCTGCCATAGGGTCAGAGCTATCTTTTACCACACAGGACGGACTATTTGTTAATCTTGTAGTGGTTTTTACCTCTTTTACCTCATCACCCAAAACCTTTTTAATTTTATCTGTTAATCCTTTAAACTCCTCACTAATCTTTTCCTTCTCTTTTTCTGTTTTACCATCTGGTGCATCTATAGTAGTAATATCTTTAAATGTCCACCCTTTAAATGTTCCAATAGTAGGAGTAACAATCTCATCTATCTCTTTATCATCTAGGATTAAAACTTCAATACTTGCTTGTTTATACGCCTCTAGTAGAGGAGAGTTTTTTAATACCTTCTCATCTTCACCTATAATATAATAAATCTCTTTCTTTTCTGAATTTCCACGAGAGATATAATCATCAAGCCCTATCATTCCATCTTCTGTAGAACTTTTATATCTCACTATCTCAAGAAGTGTCTCTTTATTAGTATAATCTTGGAAAATCCCCTCTTTGATAACTTTATTATACTGCTCGGTAAATATTTTGGCATCATCATCTTTTAATTTTTTAATTGCTTGAAGAATTTTCTTAGTTGAGTGCTGTTTAATATTTGCTAAAATTCTATTCTCTTGTAAAATCTCACGACTAATATTTAATGGTAAATCTTCACTATCAATAATACCTCTTACAAATCTTAAATATGTTGGCAATAGCTCTTTATCATCATCTGTAATAAATACCCTTTTTACATATAGTTTAACTCCACTCTGATAATCTGCCCTATATAAATCCATAGGAGCGGTTTTTGGAATATAAAAGAGGGTTATAAACTCATTTTTTCCTTCCACCTTATTATGTAAATAGGTTAAAGGCTCATTATCCCCATGTGAAAGTGTTTTATAAAATTCAATATAATCATCTTTTTTCAGTGATGCTTTTGGCAATATCCAAAGTGCAGTCGCTTCATTTGCCTGTTCACTTTTTTTAACCTTTTTAGTTACCTTTTTATCTCCTTCACCCTCACTCTCTTCTTCTGTATAGTGTATCATAATAGGATAAGCAATATGATTTGAGTATTTTTTTATAATCTCTTTAACTCTCCATCTACTTAAAAACTCTTTTGCTTCATCTTTAAGTTTAATATATACAACTGTACCATGCTCCTCTTTGGTTACAGGTTTTATCTCAAACTCTCCCGTTCCATCTGTACTAAACATATAGGCTTGGCTTTCACCTGCTTTTTTTGTAATTACATCTACCTTTTTTGCAACCATAAATACAGAGTAAAAACCTACACCAAATTGACCAATTAAATGACTATCTTTTTTTGCATCTCCCGTTAAAGACTCAATAAAAGATTTTGTACCAGATTTTGCAATAGTTCCAAGATGATTAATTAAATCATCTTCATTCATACCTATACCATTGTCTCCAATAGTTATGCTATTATCATCTTCATCTAAAGTTAAATTAATTTTTCCATTCCAATTTTCATTTTTAAATTTTTCATCAGTTAATTGTATATAATTAAACTTATCAATTGCATCACTTGCATTAGAGATTAACTCTCTTATAAATATCTCTTTATTGGAGTATAATGAGTGTGCCATTAATTTTAAGAGTTGACCTATCTCTGTTTGAAACTGATGTTTTCCCATCGTATATAATCCTTATATATATTTTTCTTGGAATTGTAATATATTTTTAATAATTTTTCAAGTAGTTTTAGTCAAAAAAATCATAATTCTTTAGTCAATACGACTAAATCAACTAAATAGTCACTCGTCATAATATTATTCACCTCTAATTTGATATGTAATATCCCCCGCTCCAAATGCTACAGTAAGCCCTTCATGATACTCTGTAATAATATTACCATCTTTAATAACTTGTACTATACCATCTCTTCTCGTTATACTATCTGCCATATATAGCTTATATCTGCTAAATGCACCCTTTAGG
>CAZROY010000041.1:0-3144 GCA_964601885.1 uncultured Sulfurovum sp.
TTGATGGTCTAATCCAATTGGAGTTACTACCGTTAAATCTTTACTAACCACATTTGTAGCATCAAATTCACCACCAAGTCCAGCTTCTAAAATTATAACTTCTAACTTCTCCATAGCTACAAGTGCTAAAAGTGTGGTATATTCAAAATAACTTAGAGAGATACTCATCTCTTGACCCAAAATAGTATATAGTCTTTTATGAGCATTTTCCAAAGAGCTATCATCTATATCTTTACCCTCTATCCATATTCTTTCATTAAAACTAACTATATGGGGAGATGAGAAGTGACCCACTTTTACATTTTGATAGTGTAAAAGAGTTGCCATAATACGACCTGTACTACCTTTTCCATTTGTTCCTACTATATGAACCGTTAGAGGTTTTTTAATATGAGGCTTTAGTATAGAGTAGGCTTGATGAACCCTTGTGTGGTCTATTTTTTTATAATATAGAGGTTTTTTATCTATAAACTCTTTAAAAGTTATCAACTGATAGCTCCTAATGTTGTAAGATATGCAATAAATTGGTCTAAAGCCTTTATTGAACCTTTTTTAATTGCTTCAAACCGTAAAGAGGTAGAGATAATGGCACTTGGACGAATAGGAAAAGAGTATTTTCCTGTAATTAATCTCTTATAAATTTGACCATTTTTTATAAACTGAAATTTCAAATTAATATTTGCTTGATAATATGTGACATATCCATTTTTATTATACTGTAGTGGTGTAAATTGAATATCTCTATATTCTACTCTTATAATACTATTTGCCTCTTTTTTAGTTGTAATTCTTCTTTTTAATCTACTATATAAGGCACTATTTAGTGCATCTTTTATCAGAATAGAATTCTCGGGGTCTGAAAGAGATACTTTAACCTCTGTATATACACTTTCACCTATAGTTTGAGGTATAATTGTTGCAGAGGGTTTATATCCACACCCAATAACAAATATAGAGAGTAGATATACTATTAATAATTTTCTTGTCAATTAAAAATCCTTAAATTATATCTTTTATAGTACCAATCATCTTTTTATATAAATATCCGGCTATAAAAAGTGTAACTGCTGTTATTATAATAATAAGTATAACTCTTAAAATAGATGGGGCTTGACTATATAAAAATATATTTTGATAACTATCAGAAAAGTAGAAAAAGGGGTTATATTTTAATAGAAATGGGTATTTTCCAGCTATCATCTCTTTCATATATATAATAGGAGTTACCCAAAACCATAACTGCACCACAATTGGAACAGCCTCTTTTAAATCTTTAAAAAATGGGGTAAATAGAGATATAATAACCCCCAAACCAAATACAAATAGGGTCTGAAGTATCATAAGTGGGATTAACCATAAAAAAGTTAGAGTTACGGGTTGATTAACTAATAGTAAAAATATAATAGCCAATAGCATAGATATACCAAATAGAAATAGTTCTGTTAATACAATACTCAATTGAAATGTGTACATAGGTACATTTATCTTCTTGATTAGATTTGCTTTTTCAAAAAAAGAGGTGTTTAGTCTCATTAAAATTGTACTAAAGGTTGTCCATGCTAAAAGTGCAGGAACTAAATGGATACTATAGGCGTAACTATTATCTATAATAGCTAGTTTCATCTTCATAAAATCGGAAAATATAACAGTATAGATAAAAATAGTAATAATTGGAGATAAGATATACCAGAGTTGCCCAAGACCTGTACCTACATATCTCTCTTTAAAATCTCTTTTTGCAAAACTAAATGCTAATAGGATATTATTTTTCAATTAAGCCCTCTTAAAATCATCTTCTATTCTAATAATATCATCTTCACCTGTATATTCCCCAACTTGTGCTTCAATTAAAATAACAGGTATTTTCCCTTCGTTTTCAAGTCTATGTATCTCTCCCATTTTAATATAGGTGGATTCATTTGGACGAACAAGATATTTCTTATCTCCAACTGTAACTGTAGCTGTTCCACTCACAACTATCCAATGTTCATTTCTATGAAAATGTTTCTGTAGAGATAACCTTTTGTTTGGTTTTACAACTATGCTTTTAATCTTATATCTACTATCCTCTTGAAGAACGGTATATGTTCCCCATGGACGGTGGGCTGTTAAATGAACCTCATGAAGATTGGTTTGCTTTTTAATCTCATTGACTACCTGCTTAACTTTTTGGGAACTACCCTTTTTAGATATAAGAAGTGCATCAGCGGTATCAACTATTATTAAATCCTCTACATCAATAGTAGCAACCATTCTCTCTTTAGCATATATCAAGTTATTTTTACTATCTATTGAGATGTGATTATCACTTTTGGTATTTCCATTGTTATCTTTTGGTAACTCTTTATATAGGGCATCAAAACTTCCTAAATCTGACCAATTAATATCTGATGGGATAACCTTTACTCTTTTTGATTTCTCCATAACTGCATAATCAATACTATTTTCTGGAATATTTAACATATCTGCCTCTTTTATCTTAATAGGAGAGGTGGAGAGACTATTTCTATATGCTATATAGGAGCTATTATAAATTTCTAAAGAGTACTCTTTTAACTCATCTAAAAAAACACCCGCTTTAAAGCAGAACATTCCAGAATTCCAATAATAATTTCCAGCATTTAGATATTTTTGAGCCATGTCTCTACTTGGTTTTTCATGAAATGCTTTTACATCTACACCGTCTGCCTCTATATATCCAAATCCTATTTCTGGTGAAGTAGGGGTAATTCCAAATGTAACAAGGTAATTTTGAGATGCTAACTCCTCTGCCCTTTTTAATACCTTTTCATACTCTTTTTCATTTTTGATGAGGTGGTCAGAGGGGGTTACCAATACTATTTCTTCTCTATCTAATGCCATACAGGCTAAAGCAATGGCTGGAGCCGTATTTCTACCAATTGGCTCTAATAGAAATTTTGAACTAATATCTAAATCTAAACTCTCTAGTTGGTCAATAGCCAAAAAATACTGCTCTCTATTTGATACAATTAAATTTTTACTACAAAATTTAGAGTTTCTCTCAACTGTTAATTGAAAAAGAGAGATATTATTGAAAAGCTTTACAAACTGTTTTGGCATAAGAGTTCTACTAATTGGCCAAAGTCTAGTACCATTTCCACCACATAGTATAATATTGTTCAT
>CAZROY010000042.1:0-6101 GCA_964601885.1 uncultured Sulfurovum sp.
TATTTCAATACAACTCTTGTGTCGGTTCAATGCTGGAAAAATAGGCATTTGCGAAATATGGCAAATTTAAGCAAATCCCAAAATATGGGCATTTTGCCAAGATTTTTTCCAACCAATTTGCTCTTAACAATAAATTGTTAAATAACCTTTTATAAATGCCATTATATCGGGCTTTTGCTTAATTTACACTTAAAATGAGGTTGGAAAAAAAATTTCTCTTTAAATTATCTTTGTCCTTACACCAATATAAAATCCTTGCCCTTATCAAAATTGTATTATATCATTGAATAACTAAATAGCTGAAATCCTAATCGTCTTTAGCGGTTGGGTAGTTCATCAGATAACTGAAGATAGATAATAAAATTATATTATCTCTTTTCTATTTAGTCCAAAGCATAAAATTTTAGAAATATGCTAAAATATCAAATAGAATGGTAAAGTAAAAGTAGTATTGCTAACAAATTCCTCCATCTCAAGATAATATAAAAAGAATAAATAAAAAGTAGGAGGAGAAAAAAGGAAAATAGTATTGAATAATAGAGAGATAATAGAAGAGTTAATAAAGAGTAAAGTATTAGTAATAGATGGTGCAACAGGAACACAGATACAAAATTTAAAAATTCCTAAAAAGGCGTGGTTAGATGAGAATGGAGAAGAGCAAGAGGGGTGTAATGAACTCCTAAATGCAACTGCACCAGAACTTATGCGAGAGATACATAATAGTTATGGAAAGGCAGGAGCTGATTTAATTAAAACCAATACCTTTGGGGCTATGCCTTGGGTTTTAGATGAGTATGGTTTATCTCATAGAGCTTATGAGTTATCTAAAAAAGGGGCTGAGATAGTAAAAGGGATATGTAATCAGTATCAATCTCCTACTGAACCAAAATTTGTATTAGGTTCTATTGGACCCGGAACCAAACTTCCCTCCTTGGGTCATATTCATTATGATGAAATGTTTGAAGGGTATAAAATTACAGCTTTAGGTCTTATTGATGGCGGATGTGATATATTTCTCTTAGAGACTTGTCAAGACCCACTACAGATAAAATCGGCACTCCATGCTTGTCAAGAGGCAAATAGAGAGAGAGGGGTTGATATACCTATTATGGTTTCTGTTACTATTGAACTTAGTGGAACTATGTTAATCGGTACAGATGCTTCTACTATTGTTACAATTCTTGAACCTTTTGATATATTATCTCTCGGATTTAATTGTGGAACAGGACCTGACCAAGTTAAAAAACATCTCAAAACTCTATCTAAACTATGCCCTTTTCCTATATCGGTTCATGCAAATGCAGGATTGCCTCAAAATAGAGGAGGCTACACCTACTATCCAATGGGACCAGATGAATTTACTAATAAACAGTTAGAGTTTATAGAGTTTAATGGAGTAAGTTTTCTAGGGGGCTGTTGTGGCACAACTCCTCAACATATTTATAGACTAAAAAAAGCACTAAAAGGGGTAAAACCTAAAAAACCAATAGGTAAGATAGAACCCTCTATCGCTTCTCTTTTTAATAGTGTAGAGCTGTTTCAAAAACCTGCACCTCTACTTATTGGAGAACGGTCAAATGCTACAGGCTCAAAAGCGTTTAGAGAGCTTATTTTAGCTAGTGATTATGAGGGGACTTTAACTGTAGGTCAAGCACAAGTTAGAGATGGGGCTCATTGCCTAGATGTAAATGTTGAATTTGCAGGGCGAGATGGTGCTAAGGATATGAGAAGTGTAATAACACTATATAATCAAAAAATCCCTTTACCTCTTATGCCAGATGCTACAAAGGTTAATACTATGGAGGAGGGTTTAAAATGTATTGGTGGCAAACCGATTATAAACTCTGTTAATCTTGAAGATGGGGAGGAGAAACTAGATGCTATATGCAAATTGGCAAAAAAGTACGGTACAGCCTTGGTCTGTTTAACTATTGATGAGAAAGGAATGGCAAAAACAACTGAAGATAAGTTAAGGATAGCTTCACGAATTTATAACTTAGCTGTAAATCGACATGGAATAAACCCTAAAAATCTCATTTTTGATATGTTAACTTTTACGGTAGGAAGTGGAGATTTAGAATATAGAGATGCGGCTATTCAGACAGTTAATGCCATAAGAGAACTTCATAAAAAATATCCTGATGTAGGTTCAACTTTAGGGTTATCAAATATCTCATTTGGGCTTAATGCAAATGCGAGGAGATATTTAAACTCTGTATTTCTTCACCACTGCCTAGATGCTGGAATGACATCTGTTATTATCAATGTTAAACATATACTCCCCCTATCAAAAATGGAAAGAGAGGATATTAATATATGTGAAGAGCTACTCTTTAATCCTAATGATAATTCGCTTTTTAAATTTATAGAACACTTTTCAGATAAAAATATAGAGGATAACTCAACAGATGAAGAGTATGAGGCTATGAGTAGTCAAGAGAAGATAGCAAAACTTCTTCTTGATGGCGATAAGGAGAGAATGTTATCTTTGGTTGAGAGGGTAAAAGATGAAATACACCCTGATATTATAGTAAATGAGATTTTAATTGATGCTATGAAAGTAGTTGGTGAACTTTTTGGAAGTGGCAAGATGCAACTTCCATTTGTATTACAATCTGCTGAGACTATGAAGGCTACAGTGGACTATTTAAATCCATACTTAACAAAACAGGAGAAAGAGACAGATACAACTCTTGTAATTGGAACAGTAAAGGGTGATGTGCATGATGTAGGTAAAAATTTAGTTGATATAATACTATCTAATAATGGATTTAAAGTTATAAATATTGGTATAAAGACAGAACTACAAGAGTATCTTGATGTAATAAAAGAGAGGGATATTCAAGCTATTGGAATGAGTGGACTCTTAGTAAAATCGACAGCTGTAATGAGGGATAACTTAGAGGCTATGGCAGAGATGGGTATTACAATTCCTATACTATTAGGAGGTGCAGCACTTACTAGAAGTTTTGTAGATGATTTCTGCCGTCCTATATATAAAGGTGCAATATTCTACTGTAGAGATGCGTTTGATGGGGTAATTGCAATGAGTAGAATAGAAAAATACAATCAAGACCCGTCTGTAGGACTTGATACAAGATTAGCAGGAGATATGGTAAAAAAAGAGAAAATTATTAAGAAAAAAGTGATTATTCCACCATTTGAAAAGATAAAAATGCCAGAGATTGTAGATATTCCAATACCACCATTTTGGGGGAGGCGAGTTATGCAGAGAGATGATTTAGATTTAGAGATGATTTTTCATTGGGTAAATAAGAGAACTGTTATTAAAATGCATTGGGGGTATAAAAGTAAGGGGGTAGATAAGGCTGAGTATCAGAAGTTGTTAGAGAGAGAGGTCTATCCAGCTTATGAGAGATTAAAAAGAGAATTTATAGATAAAAGACTATTTGAACCGACTATTATATATGGCTACTATCCATGTAGAAGTAATAACCAAGAGTTGCTTATTTTCGATGAGAGTGAAGGGTGGAATGTTAATAATAATGCCTCAAGAGAGAGTTTTGATGAGGTAGAGAGTAGAGCATTGGTTAAGTTTGCTTTTCCAAGACAAACAAGAAAACCATATAGAGCATTAAGTGACTTTTTTAGACATGATAGACATGATGTTATAGCTTTAACTTGTGTAAGTGCTGGAGAGAAATTTTCCATTTATGAGAAAGAGTTATATGATAAGGGTGAGTATTTAGAGTATAATATGGTTCACGGTTTATCTGTTGAATTGGCAGAAGCTTTAGCTGAAATTGCCCATAAACAGATAAGATTGGATTTGAATATAGTAAGAGAAGATGAAGGAGAGACTCTAAGAGATGTTAGAGTAAACCGTTATTGTGGTGCTAGATATTCATTTGGTTATCCAGCATGTCCCGACTTAGAGCAGAATCGTCAACTATTTAATATATTAAAGCCTGAAGAGTTTGGAATTAGACTTAGTGAAACTTTCCAGATTTATCCAGAGCAGAGTACCACAGCAGTTGTAGTTCACCACCCAAAAGCCACATATTATGCAATTTAAGGAGTAGAAAAATGATTATAATACCAGCAAGAGTGGGTTCAAGCCGTTTTCCAAATAAAGTTTTAGCAGATATTAGTGGATTACCTATGGTGGTTCGTACAGCAAAAGCTGTCCAATCTATAGATAGAGTGGCCATTGCCACAGATAGTAAAGAGGTTATTGATGTAGCAAAGGAGCATAATATAGAGGCTGTTTTGACATCTATAGAGCATAAATCGGGAACAGATAGGGTTTATGAAGCCTCTAAAAAATTGGATTTAGATAATAGAGAAATCATTATAAATCTTCAAGCAGATGAACCATTTATTGAAACAGAGGTGGTTCAAGCTGTTCTTAATTTAACTAAATCAAATTTGGGAAATAGTAAAATATTAATGAACTCCTGCTATAAATATATTAATAATCCTGAAGCAGATGACCCAAATATAGTAAAAGTGGTTACAGACAACAACGATATAGCTTTATACTTTTCTCGTGCCAAAACCCCATATCCTAGAGACCACCATTTTAATCACTATAAAGGACATATTGGAATTTATGGATTTACAAAAAAATCATTAGAGCAGTTTTGTAATCTCTTAATATCCCCATTGGAAGAGATTGAGAAGCTTGAACAGCTTCGAGCATTATATTATGGATATAAAGTTGCTATGGTAGAGGTTAATACTCAAAGTTTTGGTATTGATACCCCTGAAGATTTAGAAAGAGCATTGAAATTTTTTAAACTCTAAACTTTCTCCCAAAAAGTACCATTTGGGGTATCCATTATAGAGACTCCCATATTTAAAATCTCTTCTCTAATATTATCTGCTAGAGTGTAATCTTTTAATTTTTTTGCCCTATCTCTTTTTTGAATTAATAGCTCTATTTTAGATTTTGTCACCTCATCTACTCCTATTTGAAAATAGCCAAATGGGTCACACCCCCCAACTCCTAAAACTCTATCTATAAGCTCAATATTTGCTAGAGTCTCTTTTTTAAGAGGTTTATCTTTTGGATTAATATCTAATCTATCATTGGCTCTATTTATCATATTGTCAATAACTGCTAAGGCTTCAGATATATTTAAATCATCACTCATCTTTTCTAATAGAGCTTTTTGGAACTCTATATTTGGTTTGGAAGCTTTAGTTGGATATATTCGTTTTTTTAATCTATATAGTTTATCTAATCTCTTTTTGGAATTTAACAAATCCTCTTCATTAAAATTAAAATCATTTCTATAGTGAACTGATATAAGATAGTTTCTTAAAATCTCCCCATTATAGATTTTAAGTGCATCTTTAACAAAAAAGCTATTTCCCAACGATTTACTCATCTTCTCACCATTAATATTTACAAATCCATTGTGTATCCAATATTTAGATAGCTCATGGTCTGTACTACATCGACTTTGAGATGCCTCATTTTCATGATGCGGAAAGAGTAAATCTGCACCTCCACCATGAATATCTATACTATACTCTCCATCTCCTTTAAAGTGTTTTGCTATCATAGCAGAACACTCTATATGCCAACCGGGTCGTCCACTATTAAAAGGGGCATCAAAACATATATCATCTCTCCCTTTACAAGCTTTCCAAAGAGCAAAATCTTTTGAATTTCTCTTCTCAATCGTATGTTCTATTCTACTTTGAGTATCTTCATCTAATCCAACTTGATTTGAGATTGTCCCATACTTACTATCTTTAGATATATCAAAATATATATCACCAGAGCTTACAATATAGGCTATATCCCTATCTATAAGAGTCTCTATCATAGATTTTATTGCATCTAAAGAGTCTGTAGCTTTTGGCATAATATCAGCATCTTTTACCCCCAAAGCCCTCATATCCTCTAAATATCTATCTATATAGTGAGTTGTTATCTCTTCTAAACTTTTACCACTCTCCTCTACTTTTTTTATAATCTTATCATCTATATCTGTAAAGTTTTTACATAGTGTTACACTATAATTTAAAGCTCTTAGAGTACGAACCAATATATCAAAACTCAATGCACTTCTAGCATGTCCTAGATGTGCATCATCATAAACAGTAGGTCCACAAACATAGATTGCAAC
>CAZROY010000043.1:0-8497 GCA_964601885.1 uncultured Sulfurovum sp.
CTTCAACTAATATAGCTTTGTCTGTTTGTTCTGTAATATTATTTTCTACCTTAGTAGCATTATCTTCAACCAATACAGCTTTGTCTGTCTGTTCTGTAATATTATTTTCTACCTTAGTAGTATTGTCTTCAACTAATACGGATTGATTTGGTTTTTCTGTAATATTATTTTCTACCTTAGTAGTATTATCATCAACTAATATAGCTTTAGTCTCTTTTGTAATATTATTTTCTATCTTAGTACTATTCTTAAGTACTTTTAAATTACTCTTATTTTTATCTTGTAAACTACTATTTATCTCATGTTTTGAAACAATAATTTTAATTGTTTTAGGTGCTTTTGAAGCATTTTTTTCTACTATAATAGAGTGTGTCAGGTTATGAGTTTTATCTGTTTTATCATTCGTCTTTAAAGCTGTTTTGTATGAGGTTAAGACGATTTCATTATCTTTATACTCATAATCATCTATTAGAGTCCGTTGTGTGTTTAATGTTCTATTCTGTTCTACTCTATCTATTGATTTTTTCACCTCACTATTACTACATTTTTGTAGTAAAAAAAGACCACCAATAAGTGTAAATGTAATAATCGCTGTATCTCTAATTGACTTATCCTGCATAACAATTAACCCTTTTATTATAAATTTGTTCATTATATATTTATTTAGATTGAAAGCTAATTGTTTTTCGCTGTTTTGATAAAAAAAAATTTCTAATGTAACAAAATTAATTAAATCCATTTGTCCAAAAGCAAAGTAATAAGAAAATTTATACAAATAAAATTGAGTTTTGGCTCAATAATGATTTTCATAAATAAAATTACCTAAAATATCAAGAAACTTTTTTGAAAAGGAGGAAAGGCTCTCTTCATCGCTTAAATGACGATGTATTCAAGCTTAAATTAACGATGAAACAGTATGAATTAAAAGCAATAATTGAATATTTAAAAAGATTTAGATATATTAGTAGAGCTAGACGAGTAGAGGACAACACTATAGAGCTATCTTTTAATAGAGAGGATAGTATATTTTTTAATATGCGACGAGGGGGAAGTTTTATATATAAGAGTCGCTCAATTCGACCTCTCCAGAGTTATAATGCCCCATTTGATGCACTGCTACACTCATTTGTATCAAATTCTAAAATTATTAATATAGAGATACCAAATGATGATAGGGTTATCCGTTTTACATTAGCTCCTAAAAGTAGTTATAAAGAGAAACAGATAGCTCTTCAATTTGAATTTACAGGTAGATATACAAATGTTATACTTTTAGATAGGGGTGAGATAGTTATTGAAGCGTTAAGACATATTGATGCTAATAGTTCTTTTAGGGTAATTCGACCATCTATTCGCCTAAAACCAATTCCACCATTTAAAATTAAAGAGAAAAATATTCATAAGATAGAGGATATTGAGAGTTTTTTAGAGAAGAAATATATAGATTTTGAAAAAAAGAGGCTGGAGATTTTAAAAAAACAGAAGCTTTTAGCCGTTATCAAAAAAAAGGAGAAATTAGAGAGGTTATTATCTGAGTTAGCGGAGCCAAGTAGCTTAGTTAAAGAAGAGAAGAGATATAGAGATTTGGGAAATATTGTATTGGCAAATTTATATAGGATAAAACCCTATGATAGAAAGCTAAAAACCCATGATTTTGAAGGAAAAGAGATAATAATAGAGTTTCCACAAGGTATTTTACCAAATAGAGTAAGTGAGTATTTTTTCAATAAGGCTAAAAAGGCAAGAGGGAGGGCTAGAAATATACATATTGAAAGAGAAAATCTTATAACAAAACTAGCTTTTTATTCAAATATGTACTATGCAATAGAGAGAGCAAAAACAACCCATGATTTAGAATTATTGGTTCCTAAAAGAGGAAAATCTAAGAGAAAAAAAGAGAAAATCAAAGAGTGTGAACTATTTTGGATAGATGATTATAAGGTATTAATTGGTAGAAATAGTAAAGAGAACCAAGCCATATTAAAAATGGCAAAATCAAATGATATTTGGATGCACATACGAGGTATTCCATCTTCCCATTTAATTATAAAAACAGATAAACAAAATCTTCCAAACAGTGTAATAGAGAGAGCTGGAAAGCTGTGTGTTGATTTCTCTTTAAAACAGGCGGGAAATTATACTTTGGATTATTGTAAAAGAAAATTTGTAAAAGTTCAAGAGGGAGCAAATGTAGAATATGACAAATATAAGAGTATTATTATTAAAAAAGAGATTTTTTAAATTTTTATAGAGTTATTTAAATATTTTTTAACTGTATTTAATATAAATTGTTATATAATATTTCCAATCAGACCGTTTTAAGCTTATATATATCTATTTAAGCTTATAATAATATAAAATATTATTATTAAGTTTAAAATCAAAGGAATGAAGTGAAAAAAATAAATATTATATTAATAGCTTTAGTAGTATTTATTAACCTACTAAATGGCTTAACAGTTTATGAAAATGCAGAAAATGGAGATGTAGAAGGGTGGAGAGTACAAGGAGATGGAGAGACACCTAAAAATATCTATAGTCCATCACAAAATAGTCAAGTTATAAGATTAGAGGGTAGAGGTGGTCCTTGGATACTTGGTGCCATATCTGGTGATTTAGCTTGGAATAATACTAAAGAGAAAACAATATCTTGGAAAATGGTTATGGGAGGTAGATATACAGTCTATATTCCCATCTCTACAACAAATGGAACAAGGTATCTATTTTATAATGATTTGCCAAAAAGAATTTTAAGACATGGAGTACGAGGAGGTATTCTACACGGTTTAGGTGGATATAACCATAGTGAATATAAAAATGTATGGAGAACATATACCAGAGATTTAGAGGCAGATTTAAAAGATTCCGAACCGGATAATGAGTTAATCTCGGTTAATGGTTTTATATATAGTGGTGCAGATGTCTCTCTTGATAATATTTTGCTTTATAATCCAACAGAGCGGATATATGAAGATGGCTCAACAGCAGATAGGTGGACTATATCTGATAATATTCCTGAGGGTGCAACTATTAGGTCAATTAATGACCCACAAGGGGAGCATGTTCAAGGTTTAGTTATAGAGTTAAACGGTTCAAAACTAGATAATGCTTACAAGATAAATATTAATAACTCAACAGATGAGATTATACAGTGGAAAAGTAGATTTTATGAGACATATTCAGTATCCTTAATGGTGCAAACAACAAATGGAGCAAGAGAGCTACTATATACAAATAGTAATAGATACACTCCAAGTGGAGGATTAACAAATGGAGGAACAACAATTTGGCATGAGATGGGTGGTAGGTCACTTATGGGTCAAAATGGTTGGGAACAGCGACGAGATTTTGGAGCAGTAAACCACTTTTGGCAGACTGTTACAAGAGATTTAAATCAAGATATAAAAGATTTTGAACCAAATAACACCCTTGTCTCTGTAACATCTTTTGAGGTTCGAGGAAGTGGGTTAATAGATGATATTAAGATGTTCTCAAGAGCAGTAGTACCAAATCCTAAAGATGATATAGTTTATGAAGATGGTGAAGATGGAACAATTAGTAAATGGCACATTTATGATAACAATCCATCAGGTGCAACTATTACAAATATTACAGACCCACAGAAAGGGAAAGTTATCTCTTTTAATGGAAATGGGTTTGAGAATGGATATGAGATTGGAGCAAGAAGAGGCGATGGAAAGTGGAACAATCAAGACCATAAAGCCATGAGTTGGAGTATAAAATTTAATGAGTATTTTTCTATATATGTAGCGATAGAAACGGCAAATGGTGCTAGATATTTAACTTATGAACCAAGAGATAAAGATAGGGGTATTATAGGAAGCTATATAAGATTTGGATTAGGCAGTGATGCTAGTAGTGGAGAGTGGAAAAATTATAAGAGAAATATTGAAGATGATTTACACAAATTTGAACCAGATAATAGATTAATAGCAATTAACGCCTTACTTGTAAGAGGCAGTGGATTAATTGATGATGTTAAGAGCATGTTTGAGTATAAAACACATCTGTATGAAGATGCAGAAGATGGAAATATCAATGATTGGCAAATTATGAGTGGAGGTTCAGGTGATGCCAATATTACCAATGTTTATGATGTAGATAAAAAGAGTCGAGTTATATCCCTTCAAGGTATGGGTAAAAGTGATGGGTATATGTTTGGAAGAGGTTGGAATAATAGAGATAACCAAAATTTAAAATGGAGTATGAACTTTAATGAAGACTACACCATATATATATCTGTGCAGACTACAAATGGAAGAAGATATTTAACCTATACCCCAAGAGATGATAATAGAGGACTCAAAGGAAATTATATTTTAATTGGATTGGGGGCTAACTCTAATAATGGAACATGGCAAACATTTATAAGGGATTTACAAAAAGATTTAGAAGAGGCAGAGATTGGAAATAGGCTTATAGCAATTGATAGTTTTAGAGTTCGTGGTTCAGGAGCTATAGATGATATTGAGGCATTTTAGTTTCTATCAATAGTGGATAGTTCATTGAATGAATGGTATTAAAATGTTCTCTAGTATCAATACAAATCTATTGAAAAAAATCAATACTTCTTATAAGGGTTTAATAATGAGTAAAAATTCAGTTGGTGATAATATAAATACAGAAAATGCAGGTTGGAAATTTTCAGGTGAAATGGTAAAAGATTTTGAAAAGCATGTATCAAAATCTGTTCCACTATATAGTGAAGGTCACGATATTATATTAAAAATTAGTGACTATTTTGTTAAAGATGACTCTATCTGTTATGAAATTGGAACATCAACAGGTATTCTATCGTATAAATTGGCAAAAAGATTTTTAGATAGAGGTGCTAAATTTATTGGATTAGATATAGAAGAGGATATGATAGCTATTGCAAAGAGTAGGTATAGATTAGATAGTTTGGAGTTTATATCTGCTGATGTACTTGAGTTTGATTTTAAACCATCAGACTTTATAACATCTTATTATGTTGTTCAGTTTATTCGTCCAAGTCATAGACAACTCTTAATTGATAAAATCTATCAGAGGTTAAATTGGGGCGGTGCATTCTTATATTTTGAAAAGGTTAGGGCTCCAGATGCTAGATTT
Organism: uncultured Sulfurovum sp.; assembly: GCA_964601885.1. Classification (GTDB taxonomy): domain Bacteria; phylum Campylobacterota; class Campylobacteria; order Campylobacterales; family Sulfurovaceae; genus UBA1140. Next base: position 5,113 of record CAZROY010000043.1, read on the forward strand.
CAAGATATTATGACAGGAGTTTATAATGAGTATAAATTGGAACAGGGATATACAGCAGAGGAGATTATTCAAAAATCAAGAAGTCTTAAAGGTGTCTTAGAACCATTTTCAACACAGGGGAATATAGATATGTTAAAACGAGCAGGATTTATAGATATTATGAGTGTTGCAAAGTTTGGACCATTTGAGGGGATTTTAGCTATCAAATGAGAAATTTAATATATACAGTAAAATGGCTCCTAAAACGACCTCTCTTTTTAATAAAAGAGATTAAAAATCTATATCAAATCATTATCTATCAACCACAATCTAGGTTTCTATTGAGTAGTTATCAAACCAGTTTATCTCCATTAGAGCCTATTAAGTTTTATACATTTATTGGAAGAGTTGGCTTTGCCATCAAAGAGTTTCTTGCTCTTATATCAAATGAATTAATTTTTAAAAAAAGCATACTGCTAGATGGATTTGATGATATAGATCTGAAAGAGATGTATAGAGTCGGTAGTGATAATATCCCATATCCTAAACCACCATTAGTTGAGTTGGAGAAGAATAGAGAGATAGATAGTTCTATTTTTAAAACAATTGAAAAATCTTACCATTTAGCAAATAGTAAAGACCCTGATAGATTTGATAGAGCATCTTGGTGGGAAGAGATGAGTAGAGCTTTTAAAAGGGAACTATTTAATGAAAATGGAGAGATAAATCAAGAGTATCTAAAAAAATTTAGGGGGATACAGGAGCTACCAGCAAATATTGTTAAAGACCAATTTTTAGTTGTAAATAGAAAATTTGGATATTATATATCATATTTAAAAGCTATAGATTTAATTTTAGAGTATCACAGACATGCAAAAGTTGTAAAAAAGGAGATACTTCTTTCACTATCAGAGAGTTATGCTGGAGAGAATTTATCTGTTCACTATAGAGGTTTAAGGGTGAGTATAAGGTTACTCTTTCACTCCATTATTATAGATAATATTTTAAGTAATACAAAATTACCACAAAGGGCAACTATTTGGGAAATAGGTGCAGGATATGGTGGATTGGCTAGAATTATGAAATCATATATTCCAAATAGCTGTTATATTCTTTTAGATTTGCCGGAGACACTTACATACTGCTCCTATTTTATAGCCTATAACTTTCCAAATAAAAAGATAGGATATTTAAGTGATATTATAGATAGATTAGATAAATTTGATAATATTACAAAAGAGTATGATTTTCTACTTATTCCTCCTTGGGTCAGCCCATATATTAAAGATTGCTCTATTGATTTAGTTATAGATACCTACTCAATGTCTGAAATGTCAGCTATTTATGCACAATATTATCTCTCTCATATAGATAGAACTTTAAAAAAAGGTGGATATTTCTACTCTATCAATAAACGATTTAAAAGAGAAGATGATAAACTGCCATTTTATGAGTGGAAATTTAAAAGCCAATTTAATACTATACTGTATGAGTACAGTAAATATATCCACCCCCAATGGTTAGGAGTTAAATTGGATACAACTTAACTACTTCATTTTAATATATAAAATTTGGAAATTTCTAAGCAACTGAGTTATAATGTCAGAAAATTTTTTGAGAAAGGAAAAAAGGCTCTCCACACTGTCTTAAAAGATGATGTATTCGAGTCTAAATTAATAATGAAAATAGGTAGTTTTAATTTAGAACAAGACGGTATATATATAATTGCAGAGCTTTCTGCAAACCATAATGGCTCTTTAGATATTGCAAAAGAGACAATAAAGGTTGCCAAAGAGATAGGGGCTAATGCTATAAAGCTTCAAACCTATAAAGCAGATACTTTAACTCTTGATTGTAATAGAGATGATTTTATAATCAAGGGTGGAACTCTTTGGGACGGAAAAAAGTTATATGACCTATATCAAGAGGCATATACCCCTTGGGAGTGGCACAAAGAGCTTTTTAGCTATGCAAGAGAGATAGGTATAGATATATTCTCCTCTCCATTTGATAAGAGTGCTGTTGATTTTTTGGAGCAGTTTACTCCAAGTGCCTATAAGATAGCCTCATTTGAGATAACAGATTATGAATTAGTAAGATATACCGCCTCTAAAATGAGACCTATAATTATATCTACAGGTATTGCGACCATCGATGAAATTCAAGATGTAGTAGATATTTGTAAAGATGAAGGAAATAGTAGTATAATTCTACTAAAATGCACCTCCGCTTATCCTGCTCCGTTAGAAGATGCTAATTTAAAAATGATACCAAATATAAAAGAGACATTTGGAGTGGAAGTTGGATTTAGTGACCACACTATAGGCTCAACTGCTCCAATTATGGCGGTGACTTTGGGTGCTAAAGTGATAGAGAAACATTTTATCTTGGATAAATCTATAGGTGGAGCAGATGCTAAATTTTCTATGGACAAGGAAGAGTTTGCAAATATGATAAAATCCATAAGAGAGGCTGAAAAACTTTTGGGTAAAATAGACTACTCTATGGGTGAAAAAAAGAGAAAATCTCGTCAGTTTGCTAGGAGTTTGTATGTGGCAAAAGATATTAAAAAGGGTGAAATTTTGACAGAAGAGAATATAAAAAGTGTCAGACCATTTTTTGGAACGCACCCTAAATATTTAAAAGATATTTTAGGACAAGTTGCCACTAGAGATTATAGGTTTGGGGATAGGTTTAAATATGGAGATTAGATACAAATGACTAATAATTCAAAAAATGTATTAAATTATATGTTTGGTAGTGGTGCAATAGATAATCTAAAAGATATTTTAGATAAAAAAATAGATAATGGTTATATTGTTTATTATATAGATGAGTATTTTAAAGATAGTGATTTAGTAGATAAATTACCTATAAATAAAAAAGATGAACTTTTTTTTGTTCAAACAAAAGATGAACCAAAAACTGATAAGATAGATGAATTAAAAGAAACATTGGTAACTTTAAATAAAATCACTCCAAAGGCAATAGTTGCTATTGGTGGAGGTACTACACTTGATACAGGAAAAGCTATTGCTAATTTGCTTACAAATGATGGTAAGGCAGAGGATTATCAAGGTTGGGATTTGGTTAAAAATCCTGCTATCTATAAGATAGGTATTCCTACTATTAGTGGAACTGGTGCAGAGGCGAGTAGAACTTGTGTTATGACAAACTCTAAAAGTGGATTAAAACTTGGAATGAATAGTGATTTTACTATCTATGACCAACTTATTCTTGACCCAAATTTAACTAAAACTGTACCAAGAGAGCAGTATTTTTATACAGGGATGGATACTTATATTCACTGTATAGAGTCTTTAAATGGAAATTATCGTAATGCGATAGGAGGTGCTTTTGCTCATCAAGCAATTGAACTTTGTAGAGAGGTATTTTTAAGTGATGA
>CAZROY010000044.1:0-4640 GCA_964601885.1 uncultured Sulfurovum sp.
AATTTTGTGTCATTCTTTATTCTCCTTTAAATAATATAATACTTTAAAATATAAAGTTTGAGATAAAAACATAAAATGTTTTTAATTATTTTTTTATAAAATAAAATATTACAAAAAGCATTTTAGACTATTTAAAGTTAATAACTCCTTTTTTTTACAAGATTATTATGTCTCTTTCTTTGTTTTATTTTAAATATTATTTTATATAATTAATATATTAAATATATTTTTAGTAAAAAATATTATTTTTTTAACTAAAAGTATCATTTTGTGTATATTTTTGTATCAACTTTTTGTTATAATTTATTCTTTATAATTTAATCTAATAATTTATATAAGAAAAATGTATCAAAAAGTATCACCCATTAAAAGAGATGAAATTCTAATAGTCTCCTTTTTCCTTATCCACAATTTATTTACAAATTTTATATTATAATAAGCTTACGCAGGAACATAAGTCCCGATAGATACCAAAAATTCAATGATACTGCTCCATCATTTGGTCATAAAAGGGGGTCCTGTCGGAGTAAAAAGGGTTTTATATGAGCATGATGAAAGAGGCGACACCTAAATCTTACAGGATGTTAGTTATGAACACATTGGCATTTACAATTGCCTTTGCAGCATGGTTATCAAATGGGGTATTGATTACATTTTTAATTTCAAATGGTGTACTTAATTGGTCAGCAGTTCAAATGGGTACAGTTATTGGTATTCCAGTTTTAACAGGTGCATTATTTAGATTGCCAATGGGGATTTTAACCGACAAATTTGGTGGGAAGCCTATATTTACTATTAATCTTTTAATAGCGGCTGTGGGTATGGTTTTAATGTCTCAAGCAGACAGTTATAGTGATTTCATTATTGCATCACTATTATTTGGTACAGTTGGTGCTACTTTTGCTGTTGGAATTGCATTTACCTCAGTATGGTTTCCTAAAGAGAAACAAGGTTTAGCACTTGGTATTTTTGGTGCTGGTAATGCTGGAGCTGCACTAACTGCACTCTTTGCTCCAACAATTCTTAAAAATCTTGTAGCTGATGGAAATATGGAGGCTTGGAGACAATTACCATTAATGTATGCGGCTATGTTAGCTATTATGGCTGTTATCTTCTTTCTACTAACTGAAAATAGAAAACCAGATAGTTCAAACAGAACTCTAGGTAAAATGTTAGAGCCGTTAAAACATGCTGCTGTATGGAGATTAGGCTCATTTTATTTTATTGTATTTGGTCTATTTGTAGCATTTTCACAATGGTTAGTTCCATACTTTGTAAATGTTTACGCGTTACCATTGGTAACAGCGGGTATATTTGCAGCAGCATTTAGTTTTCCATCAGGTGTAATTAGAGCTTTAGGTGGATATCTTAGTGATAAGTTTGGTGGGAATAGAGTAACATTATGGGTTTTTGTATCTGCAATTACTATTAGTGCAATGCTTATGATACCAAAAATGACTATTGAGTCTCCGGGAAAAGGAGTATTGGCTAAACTATCCGGTGAGGTAACTAAGGTGACAGATACAACAGTAGAGGTTACAAATCCTAAAGCAGGAGTGAGAACATATAAATTTACTCCAAAAGTTGGAAATATTGACCCAGACACTCAAGATTTTCTATTATTACCACATAAAGAGGTTCTACAAGAAGCTATTGTAAAGGTTGGTGATAAGGTAACTAAAAAACAGCTACTTGTAAAAGGAACAACCAAGATTTTCTTCCAAGCTAATGTATGGATTTTCGGTATTTTAGCAATTATTGTTGGAGCTTTATGGGGAATTGGTAAAGCTTCCGTATATAAACTTGTGGCAGAAACCTACCCTCAAGAGGTTGGTGTCGTTGGTGGTATTGTAGGAGTTCTTGGAGGACTTGGTGGATTTATCTCTCCAATTATTTTTGGTTGGCTACTTGGTCTCACAGGTCTTTGGTCAAGTGCATGGATGTTTGTTTTAGCCGTTACAATCTTCGCCTTTGTACTCTTAACAAATTCTATGAAGCATCCAGATGCACATGATTAGTTAAAAGAGAATACCTTTTGGTATTCTCCTCCATAGTTCTTTATTTTATTCCACTTTAAGCATTTTTAGGATAAGTTTTATCTGAAATAAATAAGCTAAAGGTCATTAATGTCTAAAAGTCAAATCAGAGAGATTGAGAGTGTTTGTACCTATTGCGGTGTAGGTTGTGATATTACAGCTGTAGTAAAAGATAATAAAATTCAAAAAATTTATGCTCAGAAAGATGGAGTAGTCTCTCAAGGCAAACTCTGTATCAAAGGGAAATATGGCTTTGATTTTATAGATGCAGAAGATAGAATTAAAGAGCCACGAATAAGAAAAAAATTCTTAAAAAATAATCAACATATTTTTAAAAAAGTAGAAGATAAACTTTCTCATTTTAATAGTGAATTTTATAGTTGTGATTTAGATACGGCAACTACTATTACAGCTTTAAAATTAATTGAAATAAAAAATCAATATGGTGGCAATAGCTTTTGTGCCATTGGTGGTGCTAGAGGAAATTGTGAAAGTGCTTACCTATTACAGAAATTTTGTAGAGAAACAATGAAATCACCACATATTGATAATTGTGCAAGAGTGTGTCATGCTCCATCACTTAAAGGAATGAAAGCTACAATTGGAGAAGGGGCATCTACAAATCCATATAATGATATATATAAAAGTGAATTTATTATAGTTATAGGCTCAAATACAATGGAGGCTCACCCTATTGTCTCAAATCGTATTGTTGAAATGGCAAAACAAGAAAACAACTTAGCCGTAATAGATGTAAGAGAAACCAAACTTGCAAAATATGCAAAATATAATGTCATCATTCCTTATGAAGCAAATCTTTTAATACTTAATATGATGGCTTATGTAATTATTGATGAAGAACTTTACCATAAAGATTTTATAGCAAATCGAACTAAAGGATTTAATGAATTTAAAGAGAAAATTTTAAATGACCCTTATGCAAATCCAAACTTTTTTAAAAACATTGAGGGGTATAAATATTTAGCAAAAACCATTCCTAATATAGCAAGAGAGTATGCTGTTAAAAAATCAATAATTCTTTGGGGATTAGGTGTTACTCAACATCTTGATGGTTCAGAGGCTGTTATGGCAATAACTCATTTAGCTATAATGACAGGCAATATTGGAAAAGTAGGAGCAGGATTAATGCCTCTTCGTGGACAGAACAATGTTCAGGGTGTGTGTGATATGGGGTGTCTTCCTTACTATTTACCAGATTATCAAACTCCTAAAGAGATAGGATTAATGACACCTCAACTCATTGATGGAATGTTGGAAGGGAAAATTAAAGCTCTATTAAATATGGGAGAAGATATTGCTCATATTCATTCAAATATAAATAAAATAGATAAAGCCTTAGATAAATTGGAGTTTCTCATAGTACAAGAGTTATTTATGACTGATATTGCAAAAAAGGCAGATATTATTATCGGTGTCAGCTCCGCTTATGAGAAGAGAGGAGTATATATAAGTGCAATGAGACGACTCCATTTATCTGAACCATTAATTAAAACAGATTTACCTGATGATTGGGAAGTATTGCAATTAATAGAAAATAAAATAAATGGCTCTTTTAGCTATAAAGATAGTGAGGCTGTTTGGAATGAAGTAACAGATGTAGCTCATAGAAGATTTAGTGGGGCTAAATATTATAGAATGAAAAGACATGCTAAAAGAGGAATGCAGTGGCCTATATATATAGAGGATACACCTATACTTCATCTATTAGATTTTAGAACTAATGATGGCTTGGGGAGATTTATCTATCAACAGTATCAACCTAGAGGTATGGTCCAAGAGATATTAGATAAGAATTTCTATAAAAACAATAGTCGAAAGGGATTTTATTTGACCACAGGTAGAACTCTAGCTCACTATAATAATTCTGCTCAAACTAAAAGGAGTAAAAAGTTACTAACAAAATATAATGAAGATGTAATTTTAGCCTCTATTCAAGATAAAGAGATATTATCAAATAGAGTTGTCTTAAAATCTGTTTATGGAGAGACGGCAGAATTGCCATTAGAATTTAGTAATAAGATAAGACCTAGAACCCTATTTGTAACCTTTCACCACTCTAAATCCAAAATAAATGCACTTTTTGGTGACGAAACAGATGAACTTGTCGCAACAGCCAAATTTAAATCAATAAAGGTGGAAATTATTTTAAAAAAATAATCTTTTATTTCCTTAAATAAAGGAAATAATTTTTTAAAAACTTTCTCAAATACAAGTTAATCTAGGTACAATACGACTCCAAAATTTTAGTTAAGTTAGCCATGTGTTATGGCATACTTAACGAGTTCTTTATAAGGTAAAATTAATATGGAAAAGATAAGACTTAAGCTGAAAGCTTATGATCACCGTGTTTTAGACCGTTCAGTTGCTTCAATAGTTGAAGCAGTAAGGAGAACGGGTGCAGAGCTTATTGGTCCAATTCCAATGCCAACTAAGATTAAGAAATATACTGTTCTTAAATCTCCTCATGTTAATAAAGATAGTCGTGAGCAGTTTGAGATTAGAATTCACGCAAGAATGATTGATATTGTTTCAGCCACTTCAGATACTATCGACTCTTTAATGAAGTTGGATTTAGCACCTGAA
>CAZROY010000045.1:0-17076 GCA_964601885.1 uncultured Sulfurovum sp.
TAATCTCTTTAATCCTTTTGCAAACTCTACAATGCCACTCTTATCGCTTACACTAAGTAATGCTCTCATATAACACCTTTGAAATAATTTGTGCAATTATATCAAAGTTAATAAAGGCTAAAACTTATAATGTACTCCAAATCCCAAACCTAACTCTTCACTGTCATAATAGTAATCATCTTCTTCATCAAAAAAGTGAAGATTAAGTTCAACATTTACAAGGAGTGGTATAAAGTTTGCATCTAGCCCTCTTAAGTCATATTCAAATCCTCCACCAACTCCGTAACCAAAACTATTGATAGTCTCATTTGAGTAGTATCGTCTATCCCAATTCCAAAATCCAATCTCTCCATATCCATATATATTAGAAAATATATCCTGTTTAAATTTATAAACTCCTCTAAAAGCTAAACTTTTTTCTGTTCCTAATGGGTCGGCTATAGCTTGAAAGGCTGTCCTTTGACCTATATCAACTTTAACACTCAATCCGTCAGATGGATAGGAGGATTGGATTCCCAAATAGATACTATTATCTGCTATTAAAAAATTTGTTATTAGTATAAATATTATCTTTTTCATACCAAATTATAACAAAAAATAACTTTAATAACTTTTATTAGAAATTACTATTATCTGTTTCAACGAAAGTGCTAAAGCACAAGAGTAATTAGAGAGTTTATTTTCTCTCCTCTTTTTTATTGATATAATCGTTTGTTTTCATTGAAGATGGAACTGCTCCCTCATCTGGAAGTTTTATTACAAAAGTTGTTTTTTTATTTAGGATACTAAATGCCTCTATTGAACCGTGTACTCTCTCTATCATATTTTTACTCATATATAATCCCAAACCTGTACCTTTTGTTTTATGTTTAGTAGTAAAATATGGCTCAAAAATATTTTTTAATATAGGTTTAGGAATTCCACCTGCATTATCCTGCACTGTAATAATTAACTCATCTTTTTCATGATAGACTCGAATAATAATTTTTCCATTATTAATATTTTTATCTTCAAACGCATCTCTTGCATTATTAATAAGGTTCATAATAGTGTGTTTTATATCATTTTCATAACCTTTGTAATTTATACTCTCATCACAATCTAGCTCTACTTTTATATTTAACCTATTAAGTGTATCTCCAATTAATTTGATAGTTGATTCTATAGTTTTTTTCATATTAAAAGTTTGAGCCATATCTGATTTATCTACAAATCTTCTAAAATCATCTACCGTATTGGATAGAAACTGTATTGAGTTATTTATCTTATCTGTCACCTCTTCAATATTAATCTCATCTTTCATACCAAGTTCTGCTTTAATTTTTATATCATTTAATATCCAAGATACAGAGTTTAATGGCTGTCTCCATTGATGAGCAATATTTTCCAATATCTCACCCATTGATGCAAGTCGTGATTGTTGGTTCATAATGGCAGCTTGTCGTTTTACCTCTCTTACTGCATCATCAATTCTAATTTGTAACTCATCATTTAGAGTTTTCAGCTCTTTTGTTCGCTGTTCAACTCTAATCTCCAAATTTTCAGTTAAACGGTTTAACTCGTTTGCTGTTTTGTGCATAATTGAGTATAGATTTTTATTTGCTATCTCAAATGGTGTAATATTATCATCTTTATACTCAACCAACTCAATATAACTACTACTAGATTCACTAATTGCAGCAATTATAAAAGTGTGGTTATGATATGTATTTGGGTGGTTCTCCTCATTAAAATACTCTTGTGAGGTCATATATCCAAATATGTGATTATTATCTTTAATATTTGATATATAGTGTTTAATTGGAATTCTAAAACCGTACTCATAAGAGATACATGCACCAATCCATAATGCTTGTGCAGGGGTTTTGGAGAGAAAATTATAAATCTCTTGAATTCTATTCATCATAGCATTATAATTACCAATAGAAAGTTGAACAATATCATTTTTCTTTAACTTTTGAGATATAGTTATACTCTGTTTTTTTAAATCTGTCTCTAATATATGAATTGTAAAAGAGATATTATCTTTTGTAGTGTATAGGGGAACTTGTAAAAAGACAGATTTATTTTTCTCTATATTTGGAAAATATTTTCTATAGATGTCCAATGCCGGACTATTTGCCATTGTTAATATAGTAAATCCATCTGTTTTTGTAATTCTCTTTTTTTTACTTATTGGTTTCCAATCAAAGGCTTGATATAACTCAACTGTTAAATTTTCACCATGTAGAAATATTAAAATAATTGCCTCTCTATATATTTTATCACCATGAAATATAAAAGATTTTGTATCTGTAGAAGACTTACTTGTAGCCCCTCCACCAAATATTTTTAAATGGGCAAAATCTCTACCTAGTGAATTTATAAATGATGAGGTTTGACAATTATTAAAACTTGATAAAATTTGAATAGCTTCAGTATCTGATTGTAAAAATTTCTGTATGTGATTTTTATCTGCTTTATACTCATTACATGTCTCTTTTATATACTGTTTACTTAAGTCCAATACTACAGAAGAGACAGAACTTGTCTCTAATTCAATTATTGATATAATAGGCTGTTGATTTAAATCTGATATTTGATGATTTACAAAACTTGCAAAACTTTGCATCCCCATTATAGTAGCATCTGGAAATTTAGCTTTTATCTTTTTTAGAACAGTTTTAATAAATCTAATATTATCACTTGGATAGTTAATTTCAATTATTAATTTTTCTGAATTTTTAATATTATTATCTTTGCACCATTCTTTAAATGTATCAAACTCTTGATAGTAGTGTACTAATTGTCTCATTTTTTGAATTATTCCTAATTTTATTTAAATATTTTTGAACCAATACGAACTAAGTTTGAACCACATCTAATTGCTAGTTCATAATCACTACTCATACCCATAGAGCAGACTGTGGCACCATCTTTTTCTAATTGTTCATATATTTTATATGTCTTTTCAAAACTTTTTTGAACTATTTTTTTATTATCACTTAATGCTCCTATACTCATAACACCTTTTAATATTATATTTGGATAACTCTCTTTTATCTCTTGATAAATATCTACTGCCTCTTCTGGAGTTACCCCCGATTTATTTACCTCCTTAGTTGAATTTATCTGAAGTAAGGCACTCATAGTTTGATTTTTATTTTCTAATCGACTATTTAACGCTTTTGCTAATCTAAGAGAGTCTAATGAGTGTAGAAGAGATGGACGAAGTTGAATAAGTTTATTAATTTTGTTGCTCTGCAGAGTTCCTATCATCTGCCACTCAATAGGTAGATAGTTTAAATTTTTCACTCTCTTTTCTAACTGCTGTACTTGATTTTCTCCAAAAGCTCTTTGACCTAGCTCATATAGAAGTTTAATACTTTCCTCATCACTATATTTTCCAATAGCAACAAGTTTAACTATATGATGTTGGCTAACCTCAATTCTAGCCTGTTCTATATTCCAAATAATTCTATCTAAATTGTCTCTTAATATCTCTTTTCTCATATTTTATCCTAATAATCTATTTATATCATTATATATTCCGAGTAACATAAGTGAGATTAAAATTACCCACCCCATAACTGTTAATCCATACATCACATTTTCACTTGGCGGTTTACCCCGTATTATCTCATAACAGTTAAACATAATGTGTCCACCATCAAGTGCAGGAATTGGTAATAGATTTAAAACACCTAAGTTTACGGAAATTAGTGCTGTAAAAAAAAGAAGTGCTACTATTCCAGATTGACTAGCCTTTGCAGTTATATCAACAATAGATATAACTCCACCCAATTGATTTGCAGGAACGGCACCTGTAATTAGTTTCTGCACACTCTTGAAGATAAGAGTTGAAGCATAAATGGTTTCATTATATGCAAAAATAAGCCCGTCCAGAGGTGTAAAATGTAGCTTCTCATCGGTGATTTTGGGTGCAATACCGATGATTTTTTTCTTGATTGTCTCTCCAAATCTATTTTTCTGCTCTTTTATAATAGGTGTAATTGTAAAATGGAGACTCTTGTTATCTCTTAAGACAAAAAAATCTAAATCTCCTTCTAACTGCTGTATAGTTTCTCCTATTTCATCCCAACTCTCTATCTTAATATTATTAATCTTTACTATCTTATCACCCTCTTTAATTCCAGCCAATTTAGCAGGTGACTCTTGAGAGAATTGACCTACAGTAGGTACAATATAGTGACCATAATTAAATAGTGGAGAGAGATATGTACCTATTTGTGAGATACCCAAATAGAGTAAAAAAGCTACAAAGAAATTGGCAAATGGTCCAGCCAATAATATAATTATCTTCTGCCAAGGCTTTTTTGTAGTATAGCTATCACTATCATAGCTAACTTCTAATGGGTCGGTATCATCTTGACCCTTCATTTTAACATATCCTCCTAAAGGAATTAAAGAGATACTCCATTCTGTATCTCCCACCTTTTTAGAAAATACTTTTTTACCAAACCCGATACTAAATACATCAACTTTTACGCCAAAGAGTCTTGCTGTTACAAAATGACCCAACTCATGAAAAAATATTAAAAACGATAATACAATTAATGCAATAAAAATGCCCATAAAAATCCTAAGTTTATTTTAAAGTATTATACCAATCTATTAGTTAAATTAACTCTTATATCAATAGATATTATATATATATATGATAAAATAAAGAAAATTAACAAACTACAAAAGGAAGAGAAATGGATAACAAGAGTGATATATCTAATGTAGATATGTTGGAGACTAAAGAGATAGATGGTTCTAATGAACTTAATTTAGAGGAGAAACTTATTATTGAAGATAATAGAAAGAAGCCTATAAATAAAAATGAACAGGCAAAAGAGTTGGTAAAAAACTCTATTGAGCTTATCTCAAAAGCGGATAAAGATATTGAGGTTACAAAAAAAACTATTGCAACTGATATAAATAGATTAGAGGAGATAAAACATAGTTTTTTAAATACAACATTTACTCAAAGTCAAATTTTATTAGAAAAGGCCTCTTATGAGTATTCTAAACATGAAGCAAAAGAGCCTTTTGAGATTTCTCTTGGGAGTACAAATGAGAGTATCAAAGTCAAAAATATTAGTTCGGGAGTATTTTCTGGTTTTATTCTTGCACTTTTAACAATGATTATTACTGCCGGTACTTGGATATATGTAGCTAGTATGAAAGCAGGTGTCACATTACAACTTCAACCACCAACACTACCCACCCATGAGGATATTGAGAAGATATTAATTTGGATTGGTGGAGGTATGACAGGTGCTAATGGTAATCCTATGTTCGGTATGATTACGATTGGACTTTCCGCTATAATTCTTGGTATTTTGGTATATAAAACTTTTTTATCTTTAAAAGAGAGTAAAAACTTCAAAGTGGCAAATGATATATATCAAAAATCACATCTCTATGTAAAGCAACAAAAAGAGTCAAAAACTGAGATGGAGAAGATAGATGAGCATATTAAAAATATAATCCCTATGGTTGAGAATTATAAATATCTATTAGATGAGCAGAATGCAAAGATGCAAAGAGTGTTACATGTAGAGGGTATAAAAGGGGATTATAGTGAATATCATCCATCATCTATAGAGACTATGAGAGATACTGAAAAACTCATGAATAGAGTAGAGGAGTTAATCACAACACCTGTAACCAAAGATGGTAAGCTTAATGAGGTTTCAGAGTATGCACTTTATGAGGCTAAGGAGATTTATGACTATTATATCTCTAAAATTTATAACTAATGACAATATTGTGAGCAACCCAATTCACTGTAGAATGAGTTATCTTTTTTTAGCTCTTTCTATATTTTTTAAATGCTCCTCATAGGATTGACTAAAATCGTGAACTCCATATCTATTTTTCATAAAGAAGAGATAGTTACTCTTATTTGGGTGTAGAGCAGATTTTATTGCATCTATAGAGACAGAGCAGATAGGATAGGGGGGAAGTCCCTTATTTAAATATGTATTAAATCTACTCTTATCCTCTCTTATTCTTTTGGGTGTTACTTTAGTATGTGAATACTCTCCATAATTTAATGTGCCATCCATCTGAAGAGGCATATCTTTTTTTAATCTGTTATATATAACAGAAGAGATTTTTGGCATCTCTTCAATATTTCCAGCCTCTTTTTGAATAATAGAGGCTATTATAAGATAGAGTAACCACTCCTTTTTATCATATCGTTGTAACTCTTTAATTGCCAACTGTTCATATCTTTTTTCACTTGATTTAACTAAAAAACTAATGAGTTTCTCCTCTTTTGTTCCTATTGGAATGTGATATGTATCAGGAACTATTCCAGCTTCAGGATATGGGCTATATTTTAGATAATTTGCATTTAATTTATTAAAATCCAATCCATATTTTTTTGCAATATTTTTAAAAAAGATAACTTTTGTCTCTCCCGGTATTAATGTTACTCTATTAAAATCTTGTATAGCAGAGGTTGTTAATTTATGGAGAAAATCTATTCTATTTATCTTTTCATCTTTTATCTTTATATCACCAACTTTGGGTTGACCAATAAGCACCAAAAGATATGTATCAATCATAGATAGTTTAAAACCCTGTTTTTGTAAAGATTTAATTGTATTTGTTGCAGAACCTTTAGGCAGTTTAATGACTCTATTTAATAAATCTTTGGGTATATCTAATGGTATGGTAATATAGAATATAACTATAGCTATAGCTATAGCTATTATATCTAATATAATAAAAACCATTTTATTTATTAATTTTAAATCTTTCATTACAAATATTATATCTAAAACTCTTATAAAAATATGCTAAAATAAAAATATGAAGAGATTATTTTTAATATTGATGCCTATTATATTTGTTGGTTGTGCCTCAAAAACCCCTATAACTTGGGATAATAGAGTTCTCCACTCACATATTAAGCCCATTAATTTGGCTTATGATGAGTATGGAATAGAGCATAATAAAACACTTTTGTTTATACATGGGTTTGGAGAGAGTAGATATACTTGGCGTTTTTTAGTTAAACCTTTAGCTAAGAAGTATCATATTGTTACAGTTGATTTAAAAGGTTTTGGAGAGTCACCTAAAACAGAAGATGAATACTACTCTGTATATGACCAAGCAAAACTGTTAGAGAGTTTTATCGAAAAAAAAGGCTTAAAACATTTAACGATTATTGGTCACTCATTTGGTGGTGGTGTAGCCTTAGTTTTAGCTTTGATGCAAGAGAAAAACATATTTAAAAAGAGCATGATAGATAGACTTATTTTAATTAATACTATGTCCTATAAACAGCATCTCCCATCTATGATGTGGTTACTCCAGAAACCCATAATAGGTTATTTAGGTATCCATCTCTTAAGTGCTGATACTATAGCCCTAGAGGCGTACAGTTATGCTTTCAGTAATGATAAGCTTATTCCACAAGAGAGTATAGAGCAGTCTGCTAAAATGATAGATTTACCAAATGCGAAATATGCTTATAAACAGACAGTAGATTATATTATACCAGATGATATAGCAAAGGTAGAAAAGGAGTATAAAGATATTACAATTCCAACATTAATCATTTGGGGAAGAGATGATGTATCTATTCCTTATAGGTTTGGAGAGAGATTAAATCGAGATATGCCAAATAGCAGACTTATAATATTAGATGGTGTAGGACATATGCCTCAAGAGGAGTCACCTAAAAAGGTTTTAGATGCAATAGAGCAGTTTATGGAAAATGGATAATTTTATTTATTTAAATTTAATATGATATAATATTTTTTAAGTTTAATATAATATAAAGGAAAAATATCTTATGAATGGTGTAATACATGACCCATACTTAAATACAGCAAAAAGAAGTTTAGAAGATAAAAGATATAAAGAGAGATATGAAAGAGAAAAGGTAAAGAGAATTAATAACTTTTTAAATCAAAAAATAGAAATTACAGACTATATACATCTATCAGAAGGTATGGCAAAATTTGTAGTTTTTATATCATTTTTAACTCTTCCTTATATTATTGGGGTTGGATTTATATTTTTTATTATTGCAAAAACCAATTTAGAGACTTTTAAGAGTATAAATATCAATGAATATATAGCATTGTGGGCTATTGGATATGAGGTGATAGCATCTTTTTTACTGCTAATCATTATAAAAAGTGCTATCAGCTTTCAACAATCATAATCTATTAATATAGTTTAATGCCTCTTCCATTAAAGCTATATGGTAGTTCTCTTGATTATTAATAAATGTAAAAAATGATGCAAAATATTCTGAACTGCTACTAATTGTATTGGCTAATTTTTTACACTCCTCTTTTGCCCCTATCTCTTCAGCTATTCCATTTTTTAGGAATTGTTTTAAATCATTAAATTTATAAACCTCTTCCATAATACTTCTTGGAACTGCTAAAATTCCCATCTCAGACATCATCTGCCCAAAACTTCTAAGGTGAAAAAAGGACTCATCTATAAGAATTTGAAATATTCGATTTAAAAAAGCATCACTGCTATTTGCTTTCGAGTAGTTATACACCATAATAAGCTCATACTCTTTATAACTCTCTTCAAATAGAAATAGTGTTAAGGCGTCTCTTGCTTCATTAGATAGTTCTATATCTAAATAGTCTCTTTTTGTATCAAAAGAGCTAGATACATCTTCATCTTCCATGTTTTGTAATACCAACTTAATATAGTTAAAGTCGCTCTGCATTCTATGGGTAATATCCCCATCTCTACAACTACTTA
Organism: uncultured Sulfurovum sp.; assembly: GCA_964601885.1. Lineage (GTDB taxonomy): Bacteria > Campylobacterota > Campylobacteria > Campylobacterales > Sulfurovaceae > UBA1140. Next base: position 8,737 of record CAZROY010000045.1, read on the forward strand.
ATTTATCTTCTATAGACTCTATTCTTTGGATTATATTATTTAGCATCTGTGAAAGTTTGGTAACTTTTATTGGTATTTGATTGATATTATAATTATATGTAATCCCATTTTTAATAAAATCATTCTCCAACCAAGTAAAATGTTTAAAAAATATATTTGCAAACTCATATAGCTCTTGACGATTTCTACTCTTAGACATAAATCCTGCAAACTGTGTAGCTAAAAATAGTTCATGAACCTCTTTAAATAGTATTTTCATCTCTTCTCTCCTCCTCTTTTGGGGTACAATCTGTTTTTATAATATAACTTATCATAGGGAAATCTCTATCTTTTTGTCTCTCAATGTATGTATCTATTGAGGCTTGAAGTGCCAACGCTACCATTTCCGAACATGCTGCATCTTCTGGTGGAATATTATCTAACATACCTAAAGTTACGGAAATTAACTCTTTGGCTCTTGTGAATGTAAGACCTTTTGCCTCACTTGTAATAATTGACCCTGCTACTATAGTAGTAGTACAACCAATAGCTTGAAATGATATATCTTTAATTATTGGTTCATTTTCCTCTTCTACTTTAATATAGATAGCAACTTTTTCCCCATTTTGTGGATTTTTCCCCATTCCAATGGCATCACTATCTTCCATCTCCCCATAATTTTTGGGGTTCATCATATGCTCCATAAGCTGTGCATCTGCATTCATCTATAACCTTTTTTAATTTTTTAGCCCCGTATTATATCGTAAAGAACTCAAAAATTACTCTTTTTACTTCTAAGGAGTAATTGGTTAAAATATAGCCCTAATTTAAAGGTTTGAAGGTTATGAATAAGAGTAAAGATTTTTTAAGACGAGTAGTTGAAGAGGATTTAAATTCAGGTAAATATAATAAAATTATCACAAGATTTCCGCCAGAGCCAAATGGCTTTCCACACATTGGACATGCAAAATCTATTAGTATTAATTTTGGAATTGCCAAAGAGTATCAAGGTTACTGTAATCTTAGAATGGACGATACAAATCCCACTACAGAAGATACAAAATATGTTAATGCTCTAAAAGATGCGGTAGAGTGGCTTGGATTTAAATGGAATAGTAGAGTATATTTTACCTCTGATTATTTTTCAACACTATATAATTATGCTATAGAGCTTATAAAAATGGGTAAGGCTTATGTTGATAGTCTTAACGAAGATGAGATAAAAGAGTATCGTGGAACAGTGACTACAGCGGGTAAAAGAAGCCATTATGCAGACCGTTCCATTGAGGAGAATTTAGACCTATTTAGACGAATGAAACAAGGGGAATTTAAAGATGGAGAGCATGTATTAAGAGCTAAAATTGATATGAGTTCTCCAAATATGAAGATGAGAGACCCTCTATTATATCGTATTCGACATGCCCATCACTTTAGAGCAGGAGATGAATGGTCTATATATCCAATGTATGATTTCGCCCACCCACTATCAGATTATATAGAGGGGGTTACCCACTCTATCTGTACACTAGAGTTTGAAAATAATCGTGATATTTATAATTGGATATTAGATACTCTAAACTTAGGACCACCAAGACCATATCAATATGAGTTTGCACGATTGAATATCAACTATACAGTAATGAGTAAAAGACGACTCTTGGAGCTTGTTGAGAGAGGAGTAGTTAACGGTTGGGACGACCCTAGAATGCCAACTATTGCAGGTTATAAGAGAAGAGGATATACACCAGAGTCGATTTTAAATTTCTGTGATGCCATTGGTGTAGCTAAAGCCAACTCAGTAGTAGATGTAGCACAACTTGAGTTTGCTATACGAGATGATTTAAATAAAAAAGTTCCAAGAGTTATGTCCATATTGAACCCTTTAAAGGTAACCATTGAGAATTATCAAGGATTTGAGGAGATAAAAGCACCATACTATCCACACGATATACCTAAAGAGGGAACAAGAATGTTACCTTTTTCTAAGGAGATATATATAGAAAGAGATGATTTTAATGAAAATCCACCAAAAGGATATTTTCGTCTGACACCAAATCAACCTGTACGGTTAAAATATGCCTATATTATTCGATGTAGGGAAATAGTAAGAGATAGCAGTGGAGATATTATGGAGATAAAAGCAGAATATTTCCCTAACTCTAAGAGTGGTTCTGATGAAAGTGGGATTAAGGTAAAAAGTGCCATTCAATGGGTAGAGGCTCAAAGTGCAAAGAGAGTCGAGATTAGATTATATGATAGACTATTTAGTGTAGAAAATCCAAAAGGTATAGATGATATAAATCCAAACTCTTTAAAAGTTATTAAAAATGCTCTTATTGAACCAGCAGTTATTACAGATAGACCCAATGTTAGATTTCAATTTGAGAGAATAGGTTATTTTTATGCTGACCCTATAGATTATAGTGATGATAGACCTATATTTAATCAGATAGTATCTCTCAAAGACTCATGGCAAAAAAAGAGAAAAACTTCTCAAAAAATATTAAAACCTCAGAGTAAAAAGGTACAAATTGATGGCAAAGTAGTACCAATGAACCAAGAGGAGAGAACTCTTTTTGAAAAATATATAAAAGAGGATAATTTAAATCGTGAAGTTGCCAATACTCTAGCTCGTGATAAAAAACTCTCCTATTTATATAAGGAGACATTAAAAATAACAAATACTCCTATAGCTACAGCCAATATTATAACAAATGAGGTGGCAAGAGAGCTAAAACAGAAAGAGATAGATGAACTTAAGTTTACCCCAAAAGAGTTAGCACAACTTATAACAATGGTGGAAGATGGTGTAATATCCTCTAAAATTGCGAAACAGCTTTTTGAAGAGATAAGTAGAAGTGGGAAAAATCCACAAGAGATAGTTAACTCTAAGGGACTTACCCAAATAAGTGACCCTACCACACTTTTACCTATTATTCATGAGATAATTGATAAAAATCCTAAAAATGTAGAGAAGTTTAAGGCAGGACATAGTAAGGTATTTGGATTTTTTGTAGGGGAAGTAATTAAAGCCACTAAGGGAAAGGGAAATCCTAAAGTTATTAATAGATTGCTAATAAAAGAGTTAAATTCATAAGAAAAAAAAGGATTAAATTATCCCGCCATTAATAGCGAGAGTTTACAGTACGAGAACTAACCAAAAAGGCACTATTTAAACTATATCTTGCCATAAACTTTTTTGCCTCTCTTTTGCTTGAGAAACCCTCTATTCTAACACGATATATTGGGATATTATCTTTAAATCCATTTTTTATAACAGTTTTATACCTATTACTTAAAAGAGAGTATCGTTTTGCATAGATTTTAGCACCTTTGTATCTTCTAAATGCACCAACTTGTATTGAGGTTTTTTTAGAAAAGTTATCTATTTGAGGAGGGGTACTATTAGTTTGAAAAGATGAGTAGTATGGTATGTTACTATTTATCTTCTCTTCACTCCTTTTTTGAACAAAAGATGCTTTACAGTTATTTCCTACACACGCCTGTATTGGTTTTTGTTTTAAGAGTGCAAAAGAGGATTTAACTGTTTTATGGCTGTTATTTGGAAATTGTAAATTTTTATCTTTTTTAGAGTAACTGTTATGAGTAGATTGGTTTTGGTTAAAACTATTTGTTTTGGTATTAATACTCTTAGTTACGCAACCACTTAATATAAATATTGATACTGCTAGTATTATACTACTATTTTTAATTTTCATAATTTATCCTTAGTTTGGATTTTATCGTCTATAGTATGCTTCTCTTCTATGACTTCTATAGAGTGTACGAAACATATGTAATCTTGATGTTGGAATATTGACCATAATATTGCTATTGTATGGAACAAAATCTTGTTTAAGATGAAGATTTATTTTTTTTAAAATCGAGTAATCCATTCTTAATAGTGAAGCAATATTCTGTAGTCTCTCACCCCCTTTAACCCTAACAGGTGTAATTCTGTCATTATCAAATTTATATTTCATTGCACCTAGATTATCATCTTCTTTAAATAGATAATTCTCACCGATAAGAGCAAAGAGTATAATCTTTTTTATATAATCTCTTGTCTCTTTACGAATATAGTTTGCATTAGGGTCTATAAGTGTACCTAAATCTGCTGTTCCTGCTTTATCTATAGAGCTTTGAACACAACCAGCACCGCAGTTATATGCCATTGCTGTTAAGTACCATTTACCTAAATTATCATGAATTTTATATAGATAATCAATTGCTGCATTGGTAGCTTTTACAGGGTCATATCTCTCATCTACAACATCATCTACTTGTAAATGTTCATCAATAGCTGTTAATTTTACAAATTGCCAAAGACCACCTGCCGATGAGCTAGAGATAGCATGTGTTTTAAATGCAGACTCAACCATAGATAGATATATAAATATAGGAGATATATCTTTCTCATACATCAATTCTCTCATAGTTGGAATAATTAAACGACCACGATTTATTGCATTAATAAAAATTTTTGTATATTTTCTTCTATTTTTTCTAACGAAATCTTGAAAATCTCTATTATAAATATACTTCTCATCAATATCTAACTCATTAAGTACATAGTTATGACTTGGAAAGTCTCTAATTATATTTGCATAAAGTGATATATTAAACAATATGGTTATTATTAAAGTTTTATAATATTTCATATTTAATCCTTGTATGGTATTTAAATATTATATTGGATATAAACTTAAAATAAACCTTAAATTTTTAAATTATATAATTTAAAGAAGCAAATTTAAAAATAGATAATATTAATTAATAATATGGAAAAAGCATTGTTGATTGTTGTTATAAAAAAGGTATTATACCTTTTTTATAAATTATGAAATTTTATTAAATAATCTAATAGAGTTAGAGTAAATACTCTTTTCAAGAGAGGTTATATCTCTATTTGATAGTTTTGACATTTTAGCTAGTATAAGTTTGGTATAGCTTGGTTCATTTCGTTGTCCTCTATAGGGATGAGGTGTAAGATATGGAGCATCTGTCTCTATTAAAAGCCTATTTTCTGGGATTTTAGGATATATATTAATTAACTTCTTAGCATTTTTAAAAGTTAAAACTCCTCCAATACCATAATAAAAATTTTTAGAACTAAGTTTGAGTAGTAGCTCATTAGCATTATAGCAGTGTAAAACACCTCTTATCTCTCCTGCATATTTTTGAAGTATATTAAAAGAGTCAGTAGATGAGTCTCTAATGTGTATTATTAATGGAAGCTTAAATTTTTTTGATAATTCTACTTGGTCTATAAAAACCGCTTTTTGTAATTGTTTCTCCTCTTCTATCTTATCTTTTGTATTTGGTAATCTATAGTAATCAAGCCCACACTCTCCAACCGCTACACATTTGTCATGCTCAATAAACTCCTCTAAAGCTTTTCTATCATAGTGTTTAGCATCATAAGGGTGGACACCTACAGCAAAATATATCTCTTGATACTTCTGGCTAAGTTCTACTGCCCTTTTTAGGCTCTTTGGGTCAGCTCCGGGAATTATAAACCTTTCAACTCCATTATCTTTGGCTCTTTGAACCACCTTATCAATATCATCTCTATATCTATTATCATCTAAATGGCAATGTGTATCTATTATCATTTGAGAAGTATCTCTCCTATTATATATTTAAATAGAATTTTACCATAATTTGTTTGTTATTTTATATTTTTAAGGGTTACCGTTTAATAATCTTTTATATGCCTCTACTAAAGAGGTATATATTGGAATATATACTTTAATAGGGTGTCCATTTATTAAAAGAGTCTCTTTTACATCAAAATGTAGATGAATTGAGGTTTTTGTATCTCCCATATTATCAGAAACCAATCCAATTCGTTGACCTCTTTTCACTTTTTGACCAATTTTAACTTGTAATCTTTTAGAATTAAGGTGTAAATATCTATAAGTTCTACCACTCTCTCCCCTTAAATATACAGAGTATCGCCCTATATATGTAATTAATCCTTGCTCGACAGCTACAGCAAAATATTTATCTTTGTGACATGTTGCAGGTCTAATATCAACCCCTTGATGACCTCTACCTGATGGACAAAGTGGCATATTCCAACTTCGCTTTTCACAGTAATTATCATGCCAAGGATATTTGTAGTTCTCTTTATTACATAAACTACCACTCTTTCCATACATGCCACCTACACCATAAACTTGTGAATTGATATAGGCTGGAGCAGTCTCTAATGGAAATCTAATATTTGGTGCATATATATAGTTGTCGCCACGCCTACCTATGCCACTATTTTTCGGGATTAAAACACCTGCCGGTGTATATTTAAATGCTTTTAGCTCTTTTGTTAATTTTTGGTTACGATTACTACACCCCACTAAAACTAGTAAAATCATGAAAACTATTAATTTTTTCATTATTAATTTGAGCTCGGAGACATCGTCCTTTAAGACGGTGAGGAGAGCCTTTTCTCCTTTCTAAAAAAATCTTGACTTGTATATAATTATTTCTATGAAAACCATTATATTAACTTATTTAATTTAATATTATATCAAATTTTGTCATAAACTACCTAATCTTAAATGAACCCAAATAGTAAATATAAAATAGAGGCAAATCCAGCAGAAATTAAAGCGTATGGCATTTGGGTTCGTACATGTGATATATGGTCACACCCACTAGCCATAGATGATATAATGGTTGTATCCGAAATTGGTGAGACATGGTCACCAAATATACCACCTGATACCACAGCACCAATTATAAGAGGGGTATATATATTAAAATCTGCACCTAAAGCTAAAGCTATTGGCATCATAATAGAGAATGTTCCCCAACTTGTTCCTGTAGAAAATGAGGTAATAGAAGCTACCCAAAAAATAAGAAGAGGTAAAAATGTGGGGGATATATTCCCTTGCATAATATGAGATAGATAGTTGGCTGTTCCTAACTCTTTTATAACAGAGCCAATTAAAAAGGCTAAAAGGAGAATTAAGGTAATTGGTATCATATCTGATATACCAGCATATAGGGATTTAAAATAGTCTTTGTGTGATATATATTTAGCAGGAACAAAATAGAGATATATAAATAATAAGGTGGCTACTACTGAGTAAAATACCGAAGTAGAGCCTGAACCTTTTAATATATCTCCACCTCCTGTGTAGTATAGTGAGATTGGAACAGTTACAATAAGAACTATTAGAGGTAGTATCATGAGTAGAGGAGATTTACTATTTGTAACACTAGTGTCGCTATTTAACTCTAACTTATGTGGTTTTACATAACGCATTGGACCTATATTTATATTAAATATTATAACCAACAATACAAAAACAACAGTAATAAGAGAGTAGAAATTAAAAACTATAGATTTAATCAATAGAGAAATTCCATCACCTGCTATAACTTGGGAGTCAATAGCTGTAATAATTAATCCTAAAAGTAAAGCTCCCCACGCATTAAAGGGAATAAGTGAACAGATAGGTGCAGAGGTGGAGTCACACACAAAGGCTAACTTTTCACGACTTACTCCATTTTTATCACAAAGAGGTTTAGCTACAGTTCCCGCTACAAGTGAGGTTATAGATGACTCTATAAAGATAATAACACCTAAAATATATGCCAAAAGTAAAGCACCTTTTGGAGAGTCTATACTTTTCTGTTTTTTGCCAATATACTCTATAAATCCATTTACCCCTCCACTATCACTAATAAGTTTAATAATTGCACCAACAAGTAGAGCAAAAAGTACAGTTTTGGTTATCCAACCCTCTGCAAATAGTTCAACAAATCCATTAAGCAGTGCAAGAGTGGCATCAATTGGGTGAAAGTGATAAATAACCAATTTTCCAAAAAATATGCCAGAAAGTAGCGATATAACCACATCTTTTGTTATAATTGCTATTATAATAATAAAGAGTGGAATAATAAGTGATAAAATGCCAAAGTTTTCCATAATTTATCCTAATAAAATTTTTTAAGGATTATACCATGATGCGTAGATTATCTATATTAACATTAACTATTGTATCAACCATATTTTTAGCATGTCAAGCAAATCCAACAGAAGATATGGTTAAGAATAGTATAGAGATACCAAAAGAGAGTAAACAGATTTTAAAGGTGACTACTCCTAATTGGAATAGTAGAGAGGGAGTCTTACAACGATATTTAAAACAAGATAATAAGTGGGTGGCGGTGGGGAGTCCTATATCTATTATTTTAGGTAGAAATGGCTTGGGTTGGGGTGTTGGTTTGCATATTATCCCAAAAGAGGCAAAATATATTAAGAGAGAGGGGGATGGAAGGTCTCCTGCTGGACTTTTCTCCCTAGTAAATGGATTTGGATACTACCCGTTTAAAATAGAATTTCCATAT
>CAZROY010000046.1:0-29091 GCA_964601885.1 uncultured Sulfurovum sp.
ACCAAGTTTGTAATAGATGTAGTAAGGTTATAGCACAATGTTTGACCTAACTAAACCTGTACCCGATGAGGTTGTCATTGGGTCAATTATATTTATTTTAATAGTTGTTGGAATTGGACTTTTAGTTGTGGAGTGGTTTAAGAGAGGTTAAGAGTTTGTATAAAATAAAGATGAAGAAAATAGTAATTATTAATACAGGTGGTACTTTTAATAAAGTATATAACCCAATAAATGGAGAATTAGAGATAGATAAAAGTGGATTGGCTCTTAAAACTATATCCAAAAATTGGCTTACAGAGTTTGAAATAGTTAATATAATTGGAAAAGATAGTTTAGATATGGTTCAACGAGATAGAGAAGAGATATTAAAAAAAGTTAATAACTTAAAATATGAAAGGGTTATTATAGTTCATGGTACAGATACTATGGATAAGACAGCAAAATATTTAGCTTCTAAAGAATTGGATAAAAAGATTATTTTAACAGGGGCAATGATACCTTTTTCTATTAATCCTATTGAGGCGACCGCAAATCTATCTTCTGCTTATGGCTACCTATTACAATTAAAGGAGAATGGAGTCTTTATAGCAATGAATGGTAAGATAGATTTGTATAAAAGAGTTATTAAAAATAGGGGAAAAGGATATTTTGAAATAACTCTTTAAGGCGTAACAACATACGAGAACAAATTCCAATCTTTAGCGATTTAGAAATAGGGGGATACTAAAGATGTATGTTGTTACAAGAGAATTATAACAAAAATAAACTTAAACAAAATTAAATAAAACATATTCTGTTGAAAAAATTTACATTTTTTTGTATTTAACACTAAATTAACTATAAAACAGTAATATAATTGTCCATTTCATCACAAAAATAGAGGTATAAATTGAAAATTTTAAAACCATTACTGATAATTATTGCAATTATTGTTATAATTGTTATAATTTTTTTAACATTAGCAAAAAAACAGCAGATGATTACTGTAATAAAAGGCAATATAGATAAAAAACCAATAGATATAACTTTATATAAATATCAAGATACTCAATGTGGTATGGTAATTGATAGTATTAAATATGTTTCAGAGGTTATATCTCCTATAGGAAAAACATGGTTTTTTCATGACCATGGAAACATGATAAAGTGGTTAGAGGCTAGAGATTTTAAAGATAGAGCTACAATTTGGGTTCATAGCATAGATACAGGCAGATGGATAGATGCAAAAGAGGCATATTACACTAGAGATGAAAATACACCTATGCACTATGGATTTGGAGCTTATGAGAACAAAAGAGATAATACAATCTCTTTCGATAAGATGAGAATATTAACATTAAGGGGGGAGACAATGGCTAATCCAAATATTAGAAAAGAGCTTTTAAATAGAAAAAAGGGGATAAATGGAGACATTTGATATATTATATATTATGGGTATAGCTTTTTTAGGTTCATTTAGTCACTGTATAGGAATGTGTGGTGGGATTATTATAGCTTATAGTAGTACAAAAATAGAAGATGAATGGAGTAGAACTAAACAGGCAATAGCCCATTTACTCTACTCTTTAGGTAGAGTTACGACTTATGTTATATTTGGAGCTATGTTTGGATTTTTAGGTGGTGTTGCTATGTTTAATAATATAGCAAATGGGACGCTTCTTATATTAGCAGGTATTTTTATGATATTAACAGGTATCTCTCTATCTGGAAAAATTAAATTTTTGACTATTATAGAACACTCAATTTCGGATAGAGCTTGGTATAGAGAGATATTTAGAGAGTTGTTAAAGAGGAAAACTCTCTATAGCTTTTTTATATTGGGTATGATAAATGGACTCCTTCCGTGTGGACTTGTCTATTTCTTTGCAGTTACATCTGCTAGTACGGGTAGTGCCATTTATGGAGCATTAGTTATGTTTATATTTGGAGTTAGTACTATTCCAGCACTATTTAGCTTAGGTTTTTTTATAGGATTATATAAAAATAGCTCTCTTAGAGATTTTATTATAAGAATTGCATCTATTAGTGTTATATTATTTGGAATATATACTATTAAAAATGGATATGAGTATATTAAGTATCCACAAAAAAGTATTAGTCAATGTTGTGAATTTGACCCGAAAGCTTTAGATAAAGAGAGAGTTAAGTAGAAAAAAAGCCCTTATAGCGAGATACTTATAATATAAGGTTATATTTTATCTTTTCGTTAGCAATATTGGATATAATAATTTAAATTTTGTACTATGGAGAGAAATATGATGAATATTTTTGATGATGATGATGCGTTTGTAGGGACGCCAAAAAGCAACTACTTTTCTATTGCTAAAACTGCAAATCAGAATATAGTTGAGATGGAGTTAGATAAGATGTTTAGAAGATTTGCTATAGCTGAAAAGTTACTTGAAGAGCATGGTCTTGAAGATAAACATGAGCAACTTATGAAGAGTATGGTTATGGATAAAGAGCTAGATGATAGAACTAATAGCCTATATATAGAACTTGTAGGCAACATTGTTACCCAATGTGAATAGAGATGAATATAATAAGGACTCGTGGTGATAAGTGCCGTTGAGAGAAAAATTGAGCAATATATAGAAGAGCTTGATGATACAAAAGTATCATCACTCTATAAAAAATTACCAAAAGGCAAAAGACTTCGTACAAAATTGATTTTGAAAATAGCAGGTAATACGATAAATGCAATTAAAACAGCTTCTACTATTGAGATGATACATACAGCTAGTCTATTGCATGATGATGTAATTGATGATGCAAATACTCGTAGAGGTAAAATCTCTGTTAATGCTAGTGATGGAGATAAAACGGCTATTATGATGGGAGATATTCTCTACTCTAAAGCTTTTTTTGAGTTAACAGATATCTCACCTCTAGTTGCAAAAGTGGTCTCAAATGCTGTTGTACAACTTAGTCTTGGAGAGTTAGCTGATGTTGAACTATCTCGTGAATTCCATACCAATAAAGATGCCTATTTAAAGATGTTGTATCAAAAAACAGCCTCTCTAATGGAGGCTACTGCAGAGGCAGGAGCGGTCCTGGTTGGTAAAAATCGTACAATTTACCGCAAATATGGACGAAACTTAGGAATTGCTTTTCAGATGATAGATGATATATTAGACATTACATCTGATAGTAAAACTTTAGGTAAACCGGTACTACATGACTTTAGAGAAGGAAAGGTTACTCTTCCATATATGTATCTTTATGAGGTTTTGGAAGATGAAGATAGAGAATATTTAGTCTCATTACATAGGAAAAAGTTAACAGAAGATGAGGCTTTATGGATAAAAAGTGCTATGAGTAAGTATCATATTATTGAAAAATCGTACCATGAAGCAAAAAATCTTATTACAGAAGCTATAGAGCTAATGGAGTCTATGGGAGAGTGGGATTTGTCCAATATTGCCAAATCAATGATAGAAAGAGAGTTTTAAGATGTCCTACCAAGTAGTATCATTTAACCATAAAAATTGTGAACAAAAACTTAGAGAGAAGTTAGCATTCTCAACTAATGAAGAGATAAGAGTTATGCTAAATAAACTTACCGGATTTGATTTTATAGAAGAGGCTTATATTTTATCTACATGTAATAGGGTAGAGATTGCATTAGTTACCAAAGATGCTTTTTCGAGTTATCATGCAGTACTTGGTATGCTTAGTTTAAAATCCGGACTTAGTTTTTTTGAATTAAAGGGAATGGGTGGAAGATATGATGAAGCAGATGCAATTGCTCATATATTCTCTGTTGTATCATCTTTAGAGTCACTTGTTATAGGAGAGTCTCAGATTACAGGGCAGGTAAAAGAGGCTTTTCGTCTCTCATTTCACAATAAAACAGCAGGAAGAAAGTTAAATCGTGTAGTCTCGTATGCTATGAAGTGTGCATCGGAAGTAAGAAATGTTACTAATATATCTCGTTATCCTTTATCTATTGCTTCAGTTGCTGTAACTCAAGCCCATCGAATATATGGAGATAATATAACAGGTATGACGGCTGTTGTTATTGGTGCTGGAGAGATGGGTATTATTGCTATTAAAAATCTCCTCCGTTTAGGGTGTGATATTATCATTTTAGGAAGAGATAGAGATAAACTCAAAGCAGTAGCAAAAAAATTGGGTGAAGATGTAAGAGTTGATACTATGGAGCATATTCATAAATATATTAATAAATATCGCTTACTGTTTTCTGCCACTTCGGCAAAAGGGGTTATTATAACTCAAAAAATGATAGAGAGTGACTCCATAGATAGAGTTTGGTTTGATATGGCAATTCCTAGAGATATTGGTGATATGAACCTCGAAAGACTCCAGCTATTTAGAATAGATGACCTAAAGAGTATCTCTAAAGAGAACTATGCACTAAAACAGGAACAGGCAAATAGAGCAGTTGATATAGTAGAGAAATATAAGATAGAGTTTTATAAATGGTTAAGAGTTCTATCTATAGAGCCTGTTATAAAAGATATGAGGCTTCAAGCAAAAGAGTCAATAGAGAAGGAGCTTAATCGTGCTATCAAAAAAAAATTTGTACCGAGTGAATATAGAGATAATATGAGAAAGATGGCAGAGCAGATGTTTAACCGTTTTCTGCATGATGCAACTCAAAATTTACGAGAGTGTTCATCTAATAGTAGTTCTACAAAAAGAGTTGATGCCATCAAAGAGATTTTTAATATAGAAACAGATGACAAAGATGTAAAAAAATATAAAAAAGAACACCATAAAGGATACCAATAATGAGATTTTCACGAGCATTAATATCAACTGCAAAAGAGAGTCCAAATGATGCTGTTTTAACCTCTCATAAACTTTTAATAAGAGCAGGTTTTATACAGCAGTCTGGAGGAAGTGGATTATATAATCTCTTACCACTTGGAAAAATAACACTAGATAGAGTTAGAGCTGTTGTAAAAGATGAGTTAGATAGAGCAGGTTGTCAAGAGGTTCATCTACCAATAGTTACACCAATTACTCTTTGGGAAGAGACAGGACGGGCTGATAAGTTTGGAAAAGAGCTATTAAGATTTCAAGATAGACACAGTAATAACTTTGTATTAAGTCCCACTAATGAGGAGGCAATGGTCAATCTTGTTCGTCAAACAGTTCAAAGTTATAAACAGCTACCTATCAATATGTATCAGATAAATTGGAAATTTAGAGATGAGGTTAGACCTAGATTTGGACTAATGAGAGGTAGAGAATTTTTAATGAAAGATGCTTATAGTTTTCATGCTACCTATGAAGATATGATTAGGGAATTTAATTTAATGGAGGAGACATATAAAAAAATCTTTACCCGTTTAGGATTGAGGTTTAGGGTGGTAGAGGCCGATAGTGGGGCTATTGGTGGAGCTGGTTCTAAAGAGTTTATGATTTTAGCTAATAGTGGTGAAGATACTATTATGGTCTGTAGTAGTTGTGAGTTTGGAGCAAATATAGAGGTATTAAGTGAAGATGAGATAGTTTGTCCTAAGTGTGGTGGAGAACTAACTCAGACTAAAGGGATAGAGGTAGGACATATATTTCAATTGGGAACAGTTTACTCTAAACCAATGAGGGCAGAATTTTTAAATGAGAAGCAGAAGTTAGAGCCTTTTATTATGGGAACTTATGGAATTGGTGTTAGTCGTCTATTAGCAGGAATAATTGAACAGCATCATGATGATAAGGGGTGTATCTGGACAAAAGAGTCTGCACCATTTTTAGTTGATATTATTGTGGCAAAAGCTAAAGATAGTAAACAGATGGAGGTGGCAGAAGAGATATATCATAAATTGTTAAAACAAGGAATATCTGTAATATTAGATGATAGAGCAGATAAAAAAACAGGATTTGGAGTTAAAATGAAAGATTTTGAACTTATAGGTTTCCCGTATGCAATTATTGTGGGAAATGATATAAGAGATGGTAAAGTTGAACTTATTAGAAGAGATAATCTCCTAAAAGAGAAAATTGCTTTAGATAGTATAGTAGAGAAGGTAACTTAATGATATTTATTATTCCATACTTTTTTCTTGAACTATACTTCTCTTTGGCTGTTGGCTCTAAAATAGGTTTTATGGGTTCTGTTATATGGATATTAACCACTTTTATGATAGGTATGGGGTTACTTAAAAATGCCCATCTGTCTATTTTAAAAAGTTTTGGTTCACTATCAAGTGGACGATTAGATAGTCAAAGTTTTCATGACTCAGCTACAGCGTATCTATTGGGAGCAATACTTTTAATAGTTCCCGGTGTTTTTTCCGATTTTATAGGAGTAACAGCACTTTTATACTCTTTATTTTTACAATTGGGTGGTACAATACCGTCTATAAAAAATAAAAATAATATAAAAAAATCAAATCAACAAGGAGATGACAATGTCATTGATGTCGAAATTATTGAGTGCGACACTAATCGCAACCTTAAGCCTTAGTGCAGGAACCTCTGAAGCGGAGGTGAAGGATTATATACAAAATCATATGGTAAATAACTCTAGGATTAAAGTAACAGGTGTGGATATGATTAGTAAAAAGGAGTTAGATAATCCAAAAGGTTGGGAGGTGTTTTTTGTAAATATACATGCAGATGTAAAGAAAACTCCTACTATTACAGATAGAGTAACGGTTCCTGAGACAATTTTTGTAAAAGATGGTTTTGCAGTGCCTACTTTAATTGATATGAAAACAGGGAAAGATTTAAAAGCTCAATTAAAACCAGACCTTGACCCTAAACTGTATGATGATAAACATCTATTTGCAGGTAATAAAGATGCTCAACATAAGATTTTGATATTTTCTGACCCTCAATGTCCATTTTGTAAGGAGATAGTACCAAAAATATATAAGGCTGTAAAGGAGAATCCTAAAACCTTTGCACTATATTACTATCACATGCCTCTCCTCCGTATCCACCCTGTATCAGATGCAATCGCTAGAGTGATGCTTATAGAGCAATCAAAGGGTCATTTCGATAGAGTAATAGATATGTACTCATTGGAGTTTAATCCACAAGAGAGAAATGCAACTAAAATTTTAGACAAAATCAATAAAAAATATGGTTTAAATATTACTGAGAAAGATATTGATGCTCAAGAGATTGCAGATGAATTAAAGCATGACCAAGCTATGGCAACAAAATCAATGGTTGCTGGAACTCCTACTATATATCTTGATGGGAAGTGGGATAAGAAAAGAGATAGTTATAAAAAGTTTCTGAAATAGTAATGGATAGGTTAATAATAGCAACAAGAGCTAGTCAATTAGCTCTTTGGCAAGCGTATCATATAAGAGATATGATAAAAAAGCAGTTTCCAAATATTAAGGTTGAGTTAAATAAGATTACCTCAAAAGGGGATAAAATTTTAGATAAACCTTTAGCTTTAATTGGAGGAAAAGGACACTTTACAAAAGAGTTAGAAGATGAGATGTTGGCTGGAAATGCCGATATGGCAGTTCACTCTCTTAAAGATGTTCCTACATATATTCCAGATGGATTGGAGCTTGTAGCAATTACTAAACGAGAAGAGCAGTCAGATGTTTTTCTGTCACATAGATATAACTCATTAGATGAGTTACCTAAAGGTGCTATAGTTGGAACTACAAGCTTAAGAAGAAGAATGCAACTTTTAAAAATTCGTCCCGATTTAAGAATTAAAGATTTAAGAGGAAATGTTAATACTAGACTTAGAAAACTTCAAGATGGGGAGTATGATGCAATTATTTTAGCTTATATAGGATTAAAGCGATTAAATTTGCTCAAAGATATTCCATTTACCCAAAAGCTTCCTTTAACTATAATGATACCACCAATGGGACAGGCATCTTTAGGGATAGAGATAGTAAGCTCTAATAATAAGGTAAGAGAGATAGCACTCTCATTAAATGATGAAATAACTTATCTTTTAACTGAGTTAGAGAGAGATTTTATATCTGCAATTGGTGCAGGTTGTTCTGCACCGGTAGCTGTTAATGCTACAATTGATAAAGATATAGTAAAAATAGAGTCTATGATAGGTTATCCAGATGGAACCAATATTCTATATCAATCTTTAGTAGCTCAAAGGTGTGATGCTCAAAATTTAGGTGCAAAATTGGCATCTGTTATGATAGAAAATGGTGCTTTAGATATACTAAAAAATGCAGAAAAGTTAGCATTTAAAGATAAGATGCCTCAACGATTATAGAAGATAGTTTTACTCTATCTTCTATAGCTGTTTAAAAATATTATTTTCTAATTTCATATAATTTTTAGCAAAAATCTTGGATATTTTATATTACATTTTGTTTTGCTTATATATTATTTTTAAATATTTTGCTTAATATTAATTTAAAGTTAAAGAAATAGCTAATATAATAATCCCCGTCAAAGAAAGATTTAAGGAATTTATTATGAAGTTAAAAGAGATAGCAGATATTATTAAAGGTACTCATCTAAAAGAGAGAGAGGAGAAGGATAATCACCATTTTTATAAAGAGCTTACTATGCTCTCATTAGAACCTGTCTCTTTTATTGATGAGAGAAAACTTATTAATGTAGATAGTAATAAAGAGGTTTTACCAAAAAATTTAACACAAGAGGGTGATGTTATTGTGAGTTTATATTTTCCAATGATTGCATGTTTTGTAGAGGAGGGACAGTCGGGCTTAGTTATACCTCATTATATGGCAGCAATTAGAATGAAACCAAATGTAGAGATAGATTCTCGCTTTATAGTCCAATTTATAAACTCAACAAGGGGCAGGAAGGCTATTTGTGAAAAAGTATCTAGTCTATATACAATTAGACCAACCTTTCTACCTCTTACCTATTTAAATAATGTTGATATTAGAGATAGAGAGAATACTATATTAGAGAGTTTTTAATAAGTGAACTACCTGCCAAAATGGTAGTTCTTATCATATTGAGATTTTATTCTACTTCTGCATCAATAATATCATCATCTTCCGCTTTTTTAGTAGCAGTCTGTTTCTTCCCGCCTTTCTCTTTAGCATATACAGCCTCTGCCAATTTATGAGATTTTTCGGTTAAAATTCTGACTTTATCTTCAATTTGCTCTTTTGTAGCAGAGTCATTTTTTAATAGAGTCTCTAAATCTTTAATTGCTATCTCAATATTTGCCTTTTCACCAGCATCAAAACTATCACCTAAATCGGTTAATGATTTTTTGGTTTGATGTATTAAAGCATCTGCATTATTTCTAGCTTCAACTAAAGCTTTTCTCTTTTCATCTTCTGCTCTATTTGCTTCCGCATCTTGTACCATCTTTTCAATCTCTTCATCACTAAGTCCAGATGAACCTGTAATTTTAATCTCTTGCTGTTTACCTGTTCCTTTATCTTGTGCAGTTACTGTTAAAATTCCATTTGCATCAATATCAAATGTAACTTCAATTTGTGGTACACCTCTTGGTGCTGCTGGAATATCTCTAAGCTCAAACATACCTAAAGATTTATTATCTTTTGCAAACTCTCTTTCTCCTTGAAGGACATGGATACTAACTGCTGGTTGGTTATCTTCTGCTGTTGAGAACACTTGTGATTTTTTAGCTGGAATTGTTGTACCTTTTTCAATAACTTTAGTAGTCACTCCTCCAAGAGTTTCAATACCAAGACTAAGAGGTGTAACATCAAGAAGCAGTACATCTTTTACATCTCCTCTTAAAACTCCACCCTGAATAGCCGCACCAAGTGCTACAACCTCATCAGGGTTTACAGATTTATTAAGCTCCTTTCCAAAGAATTTTTTAACCTCTTCTTGAACCAATGGAATTCTTGTACTTCCACCAACCATAACAATTTCACTAATATCATTTTTAGTGATGTTCGCATCTCTTAGTACACTTTTTAAAGTACCTATAGTACTTTCAACCAAATCATCAATTAAAGACTCAAATTTTGCTCTTGTAATTTTTTGAACAAGGTGTTTTGGTCCAGAAGCATCTGCTGTAATAAATGGTAAATTTATCTCTGTTTCTGTTGAAGAGGAAAGCTCTTTTTTTGCTGTTTCAGCCGCATCTTTAACTCTCTGTAGAGCCATAACATCAGATTTAATATCAATGCCTGTTTGAGACTTAAACTCATTCGCAACAAAATCTATAATTCTATTATCAAAATCATCTCCACCAAGGAATGCATCTCCACCTGTTGCCATAACCTCAACTACATTATCACCGGTCTCTAGTACAGTAGCATCAAAAGTACCACCTCCAAGGTCATAAACTAAAATTTGTTCAGCATCTTTTTTATCCAATCCATAAGCCAATGCCGCTGAAGTTGGTTCATTAATAATTCTTAAAACATTAAGTCCTGCGATAGTTCCAGCCTCTTTTGTTGCTTTTCTCTGTGCATCGTTAAAATAGGCAGGAACTGTGATAACAGCATCAGTGACCTCTTCACCAAGATATGCTTCTGCGTCCTCTTTGAGTTTCATAAGGATTTTGGCTGAAATCTCTTGTGGGGTGTATGTTTTATCCGAAATCTCAATAGCACATGCACCATTTCTATTTATAATATGATATGGAAGTCTAGCTTTAGCCTCTTGTGCATGTTCCTCATCAAACATTAATCCCATAATTCTTTTAATGGAGTAGATTGTCTTTTTAGGGTTTGTAACAGCTTGTCTTTTTGCACTATCACCTACAATAATCTCACCTTTATCTGTAAATGCTACAACTGATGGAGTGGTATTTTTTCCCTCTTTATTTGCAATAATTTTAGCTTCACCATTTTCAAAGATACTCATTGCTGAGTTTGTTGTTCCTAAGTCAATTCCTAATACTTTACTCATTTATATTCTCCTTAATAAATAATTTTTTATTTTTGATAGTATATTATTTTTTTGAATTTCATAATGCAACTAAAGTCGCATTTATTAAATTTATTTTGCTGTACTCACCATTGCCGGTCTTAAAACTCTATCTTTTATAGTATAACCTTTCTGTAGTACCTGCACAATATCGCCACTATTGTGTTTATCACTCTCTACCTGCATAATTGCTTGATGAACATTCGGGTCATACTCTTTATTACAATCTACAGGTTTTATATGGTGTTTTTCTAATACCTTATGTAGTTGTTCATCTACGAGTGTTAATCCCTCTTTCATTTTTTTCATAAATTCATTATTTTCTGATTCATCAACATTAATCATATTTAATGCACTATCTAAAGAATCAATAACACTTAAAATATCACTTGCAAAACTCTCATTAGCATAAGCCACTGCTGTTGCTTTATCTTTAGCCAATAGTCGTTTACTATTTTCAAAACTTGCATGTGTTCTCAAGAACTTATCTTCCCACTCTGCAACTTCTGCCCTTAGCCTTTCAATTTCAGATAGTTCATCATCTGAACTTTTATTATGCTCTTGAACTTCTGAGATTTCAATTTCAGCATCTATAGAGGTCTCTTGTTTCTCTTTATCCATTATAGATATGCTCCTATTTAAAATATAGTGCCAAATTATACAACATTGAGTCTTAGTTGTCAAGTTGTATCTTAGTTTTTTTATGAAATTAAGTTTAGTTATACAGACTAAACTTAATTGATTAGAAGTTAATATGAGGAAATACTCCTCATATTTTTTAGTCAGGAAAAATTAGTTTCTAATTCCAAGTTCACTTTTAATGGTATTAAATCTTACAAAGTCCGTTTTTCTCAAATATTTCATAAGTCTCCTTCTTTGACCAACTAGTTTAAGCAGACCCAATCTTGATGAGTGGTCTTTTTTATTTGTTTTAAGATGCTCTGTTAAGTATTTAATCCTCTCTGTAATTAGTGCAATCTGAATTTCTGTAGAACCTGTATCGTTCTCACTTCTTGAGTATTTGGCGATAATCTCTGCCTTTTTCGCCTTATCTAAAGCCATAATGACCTCCTGATTGGTAATTTAATTTTTCATAGTTATGAAATTGGAGTGATATTTTAACACTATTTGTTTAAATATAGATAAAACCTAAAATTAATATAAGTTAGAGTAGAATACTCTTAGTTATAAAATTAAATATCTATATAAGGAAATATGCCTATGTTATTAACACGAGCTAGTGAGTATGCACTACTTTCACTTGATATTATCCAATCATCTTCTAAACCACAAGGTGCAGAGCAACTTGCAATACAACTTAATATTCCAAAGAGTTTTTTGGCTAAAATTTTACAAACACTAGCTAAAAAAGGTATATTAGAGTCTAAAAAAGGGGCACATGGTGGATTTATAATGGCAAAAAAGGCTAATGAGGTTTCAATTGCTGAAATTATATTAGCAGCAGAGGGAAAAGCACCTACCATATTTGATTGCTCTCAATATTTAACAACTTGCCCAAATGGTGCAATAGGAACATGTAATATATCACCTTTTTTAGCTAACTTTCAATGTAAAATAGATACATTCCTACGAGAACTTACTCTTGAGGATATTTTAAAATAATGTATATTTATCACCTTTCACATATTGATTTTGATGGTTATGGTTGTCAATATTTAACAAAAAACTGTTTTCATAAAATAGAATGTTATAATGCAAACTATGGACAAGAGGTTAAAGCTAGATTAGAAGAGATAATTTCAGCGATTAAGAGGGAAAAATTTATAAATAATGGAGATAATAAGTATCTCATTTTAATAACTGATTTAAATTTAACAACTAAAGAGGCAAATTGGTTAGAGAGAGAAGCTATGGAAGTTGGAGCCAAAATTCAACTTTTAGACCACCATATAACAGGAGAAAAAACCGCTTCACAGTTTATATGGTATCAGTTGGATACCACGAAATCAGCAACACTTCTTATATATAATTGGCTACAGAAATATTATGATTTTGATAAAGAAAATAGATATAAAGGGATAGTAAAAGCTATTAATGCCATAGATATTTGGTTAAGTGATGATGAGCTATTTGAGTTTGGTAAAGTTGGACTTGGAATGATAAGTGGAGCAAGAGAGATAAATAGAGTACTTTTTCCTACAGAAGATAGAGAGTTAAAGCTATTTCTAATAGATAAAGCTAGAGAGTATTTAAAGGAGAAAGATGCTCATATTGCATTAGATAATAGTATTCATCAGCTAAAAAAAGAGTTTTTTAAACAGAAAAATGATAATACAAAAGATAATCTAGTTGCTCTATTTGTATCTGAATTACTATCTCATGATAAACAGAGACTAACTATTAATTATAAAAATTATAAAGGGCTGTTAGGGTATAATTTGGGCAACACCTCTATTTTAGGAAATACCTTTTTATTGGAAAATCCAGATTATGATTTTTATATGGACATAAACTATAGAGGTAATTTTTCCTTAAGAAGTAATAATAGATTAGATGTTTCAAAAATGGCAGAAGAGATAGGAAATGGTGGTGGACACCCAAATGCAAGTGGTGGAAAAATAAAAGATTATAAAGACTCTTTTATCTATAGTGACATTAAGAGATTTGTTCAAAACTATATCAATGAAAAAATAAAAGCAGAATAATTTATTAAAAATTTAAGATGTTAATTAGTCACTATTGATAACGAATATGGTATTATTCCATCAAGTAAAAGAAATGGAGCATAAAAAAATGAATTTTGCAAACCTTTTTGCTAGTATGATAGGCAATAGCAAGAGTACAGAAAATGAACAGAGTAATTGGATAAAATGTCCTAAGTGTTTAGCTCTAATGTATTATAAAGAGGTTGATAGTAAATGTAATGTTTGCCCTAAGTGTAATCATCACTTTAGAATTAACGCTAGTAAAAGAGAAGAGTATCTTTGTGATAAAGGTAGCTTTGTTGAGCATGATAGTACTTTAGCCCCTATTGACCCACTAAAATTTATAGATAAAAAAAGTTATAAAAAAAGATTAGAAGAGGCCAAATCAAAAACTGGTAAAACATCATCAGTTGTTAGTGGAAGTTGTACTATTAATGGTATAGAGGTAGAGTTAGTAATATTTGATTTTTCATTTATGGGTGGAAGTTTAGGCTCTGTAGAGGGTGAAAAGATAGTAAGAGGTATAAATCGTGCTATTAAAAAGAGATGTGGTTTTATTATTGTATCTGCTAGTGGAGGTGCTAGAATGCAAGAGAGTACATTTTCACTACTTCAGATGAGTAAAACATCAGCAGCACTTAATCGTCTGCACTTAGAGGGTTTACCATTTATCTCTATTTTAACAGACCCAACTATGGGAGGGGTGAGTGCATCTTTTGCTATGCTTGGAGATATTATTATAGCAGAACCGGGAGCTTTAATAGGTTTTGCTGGGCAGAGAGTTATTAAGCAGACCGTTGGGGTTGATTTACCTAAAGGTTTTCAACGCTCAGAATTTCTACTTGAGCATGGTCTAATTGATATGATTGTAGATAGAAATGATATGAAGGATACTATATCTGGTTTATTAAAACTTTTTTTAGAAGATAATCCAAGAATTCGACGACCAAGTGATAAAGAAAAAGTGGTAGAGCAAGAAGAGAAAGAGGATTAATCTTTTATGATATATGCTCTATTAGACAAAGATACTCTTTTAAAGAGGAAGGTATCTTTAGAAGAGATTGCTAAAAAAATTGAACTACTCTCTATCCCTATTGCACAATATCGTAATAAGTCTGGTTCATTAGATGAAAAAAAATCAGACTTAATAACCATTAAAAAATATTTTGGTGGAAAACTAATTATAAATGATACTATTGAACTTATTGAATTTGCTGATGGATTACATGTAGGTCAAGAGGATATACGAGAGTTTAATGTAGATTTAAATAGAGCAGTAAAAATTATAAGAGATAAAATAGGGGATAGGAGTTTAGGTTTATCTACTCACAATTATAGAGAGATTATAGAGGCTAATGGTTTAGATTTAGACTATATTGGTCTTGGTGCATATAGGAGTACTTCTACTAAAAAAGATGTAAAAGTGTTAGGTAAAAATGCTTTAAGGTTGGCGAAATATTCCAAGCACCCTGTTGCCCTTATAGGAGGGGTTAGATTAGATGATAAGTTTGGAGAAGAGATTAAATATATCGTAGTGGGAAGTGACCTATTGAAGTTTTTTAAAATTAAATTTTAGTCTATTCTTTATAGTTAATGTAGTGATTTTTATAAGGAAAATCGTATAAAATATCAAGAAATTTATTTAGTAAGGAGGAAAGGCTCTCCTCACCATCTTACAATATGATGTTTTTGAGCCTAAATCAATTGTAATGAAAATTAATCTCTATATTATAGATAAGAAATCTAAAGATAAACTATATGCTCCACTTATTGGACATTATAAAAAAATAGCCCAACCTTTTGCAAAAATTGAGATTTTTGAGATATTTACAAAAGATATAGCTAAAGCTCATGATATTTCCACACAGGCTTCACAAAAATCTTATACTATCGCATTTAATAAATATCTATCAGTTGGATATAACATTGCACTTGACCCAAAGGGGCATGAGATAGATAGTTATGAATTTTCAAATCTGTTTAAGGATAGAGGTGTTGTGAACCTCTTTATTGGTGGAGCTTTCGGCTTTGAGAGGGCTTTTTTAAGTAAATGTAATAGAACCATATCTTTTGGTAAAATTACACTGTCACATAGGTTGACAAAGGTGGTTTTAATGGAACAAATATTTAGAGGTTTAACTATTTTAAATAATCACCCTTATCATAAATAATTAGGAGATATATAATGTTAAATAGAGAGCAGATAGAATTTTTTAAAAAAGCATTAGAAGATAGAAGAGATATAATAAAGAGAAATTTACATATTACAACTAAAGAGATGGATAGTCTAAATCATAATGATTTAAAAGATGAGGCAGATTTTGCTTCAACTTCACTCGGTCGTGCTGTAGATAATGCTATTTTAAATCAACAAGCCAAAGAATTAGCAGAAATTGAACTAGCTTTGGGTAAAATAAAAGAAAATCTTTATGGTATATGTGAGATGTGTGAAGAGGAGATAAATATCGAAAGATTAAAAGTCAAGATATTTGCTCGATACTGCATTACTTGTAGAGAGGTTATTGAAAAAGAACACAAATAATAAGGAGAGTTTATGCGTTTAGGTTTGTATATATTAGCATCAATAGTTTTAATGGCAATTGTTGGGGGATATATTCATAATATTAATCCAAATGATTTTAGTTATGATATAGCTGGAATACACTTAGTATTGCCAATTGCAATTTGGGTGATTATTCCTATGTTTATATTAATGATAGCATCTTTAATTCACATGATGTTTTATGGAGCTAAGAATTTTTTTAAATTTAAAAAGTGGGAAAATGATACAGAAAATCTAAATAATGCACTCTATTGGTCGATTTTACATGAGCCAAAACCTCATAAATTTAACTTACCTAAATTAAAAGAGACAGCATCAATTTTGCAAGTTTCTAATTTAAAAATAAATAGTCCGGCAGATGGTGTTTCTGAAAAACTTCAAAGTGCATTAAATATTATTTCAGAGATAGAAAAGGGTGAATGTGTTGATTTTAAAGAGAAAAAGTTGGCAAATGTATTATCAATTTCAAATCCAATAGTGATAAGAAATCAATTTAACTGTTTGTCAAAAGATGAGAATTTTGCAGAAGAGGTGTTACAATCAAAAGAGAAATATGATAATGCAGTTTTTGAGAAAGCTTTAAAAATCTTTAGTAAAAAGACAACTTTTCCTAAAGCAAAAAAATATAGTAAAATTTTTACTAGAGAGAGCTTTTTAAAGCTTATGAGTCGTGTAACGAGAAATAATGATTTGGGATTAGATACCACTATATTAAATGAGTTTATAACAGACTTACAGAGTGATTTAAAATGCAGTGATTTTTTACTTATTGCAAATATTACAAAAAAACAGTTATCTCCTGATGAAAATTTAAAACTTTTTAAAGATTATCAGACAAAATATCCAAAAGCTGAAATTGCATATTTATATCTTCTATTTGATTATGAGATGATTGATAAGGCTGGAGAGTATCTTGATGAGCATGATGCTGATGATTTTATGAGATTTAGAGCCTTATATGATTTAAAAAAGACACATACAAAATATAAAATTACAGACCTTATAAATATAAAACATATCTGTAATGACTCTTGACTTCTCTAAACCTATTGTTGCTTTAGCTCCCTTAGCTGGATTTACAGACCTTCCATTTAGAGGAGTTGTAAAAGAGTTTGGAGCTGACCTTACTGTTAGTGAGATGATAAGCTCTAATGCACTAGCTTTTCAAAATAGAAGAACTATTAAAATGTTAGAAAAATCTCCTCTTGAGAGACCATATAGTGTTCAAATAGCAGGTTCTAATCCAAAGATTATACGAGAGGCAGTTGAAGTTATAAATGAAGAAGATGGAGTTGATATTATAGATTTAAATTGTGGTTGTCCTGCCCCCAAAGTTGTTAATAATTTGCAAGGAAGTTCTCTTTTAAATGACCTACCAACTATGGCAAAAACAGTGGAGACTATCAAAAGATACTCCAATAAAGAGTTTACCTCTGTAAAAATTAGATTAGGATTTAATAGTAAAAATCATATAGAAATAGCAAAAATTTGCCAAGATAGTGGAGCAGATTTTATAGTCGTTCATGGTAGAACAAGAGCTGGAAAGTATAAAGCTGATGTTGATTATAATGCAATAAGAGAGATAAAAGAGGCACTCTCTATTCCTGTTATTGCAAATGGAGATATAACTACACCACAGAAGGCAAAATGGGTATTAGAATACACAAAGGCAGATGGGGTTATGATAGGTCGTGGGGCAATTGGGAAACCTTGGATATTTCAACTTATAAAAAATCATATAGATGGAGATAAAAAGATAGAGCCTACTAAAAAGCTAATACGACAAGTGGTATTAAAACATTTTGACCAAATGATAGCTTATTATGGGGATTATGGAGCTATTATATTTAGAAAACATCTACATATCTACTCAAAAGTTGGATATGATGGTGCATCTAAATTTAGAAATTTAGTAAATAGAATTGAAAATGTAAATCAGATGAGAAAGAGAATTGAAGAGTTTTTTATACTATAAATAAGATTATCGTTTAGTTTTATTAAAGAATTTTAATGGTTTTAAATAAATTTATTAAAACTCATGACATGATTAATGGTTATTGGATATAATCATTGTTATTTCTAAAATATTGGAGTTGATATATGTTAAAGACAATTTTGTCTATGAGGGTGGCTGTTGCTACTCTATTTATATTTGGTACTGTTATTGGGATTGCTACATTTATTGAAAATGATTACGGTACAGAGACTGCTAGGGCATTAATATATAGTGCAAGATGGTTTGAAATTTTTCTTCTATTTTTTATAGTAGTTCTAATATATAATATTATCAAATATAGAAGTTACAAAAGAGACAAGTGGTCTATTTTTATATTTCATATAGCATTTTTAATTATTGCTTTTGGTGCAGTTATTACTAGATATATTGGATATGAGGGAATTATGCACATTAGAGAGGGACAAAGTTCTAGTACAATGGTATCAGATATTAAAGTGTTTCAAGTTGATGTAATAAAAGGAGATAAAAGAGAACATTTTGAAAAATCCATATTTTTCTCCTCTATGACAACAAATCATCTCACTACTACTATTAATATTGATGATATAGATGTAAATGTTGAACTCATAAAATATCTGCCCACTGCCCAAAAACAGCTTGTGGCAGATAAAAATGGGAAAATGGTTTTAGCTCTAAAGGTTAGTAATGGTTCACAAGGTAGAGATATTTATCTCTTTAAAGGTGATAGTTATAATCTAGATGGTTTGATTATTAATTTTGGTAGAGAACTAAATAGTAGTGGTGTGCCAATATTTAATATTATTCAAGATGGTAACAGCTTAAAAATTAAAACAGATTTTAACTTAGAGACATTGACTATGAAGACTCAAAAAGAGCAAAATTTATCAAGAGGTATAAATAGTTTTAATAAAGGTGTTATATATAAATTTGCTCAAAATATGGTGGTTTTAAAAGATATTTATGATAAAGCATCATTTAAATATATCTCAAACTCCTTAAAAACAAAATCTGGATTACCAGAGATGGCTACCTTTAAAGTATCTGTTGGTAAGAGTAGTCAATATATTGACCTTTTTGCATATAGTGCAACAGAGGGAGAGGTTAAGAGTCTTAAATTTGGAGATATTAAAGTTAATCTTAGTTTAGGTGCAAAGGTTATTAATTTACCATTTTCACTCAAATTGATTGATTTTCAGTTAGAGAGGTATCCCGGCTCTATGAGTCCATCATCTTATGCTAGTGAAGTGGAGCTAACAGATAATGAAGAAGGAGTAGAGAGTATGCCATTTAGAATATATATGAACCATGTATTAGACCATAGAGGTTATCGCTTTTTTCAGTCATCTTATGATAGAGATGAGAAGGGTACAATACTATCTGTAAATCATGACCCCGGTACTCTACCCACATATATTGGGTATTTACTATTGACTATTGGTATGATTTGGAATATATTTAGTAGAAAAAGTCGTTTTCAGAAACTCTTAACTCGTGCAAAAAAACTACAAAACTCTCAAATGGCTCTTTTACTATTTTTAGTTAGTTTTGGACTAACCACTCCAACTTACGCCTCTACACCTCACTTAGATGATAATATGACTAAATTTATAAACAGTTTTAATATAGAGACAGTTGATAAGTTTGCTCACTTAATATTACAAGATAGAAGAGGAAGAATGAAACCTATTGATACCTTAGCTCATGAAGTTATAGCAAAACTTACAACTCACACATCAATTTATGGAGTTGACCCAACAGCTATATTTTTAGGAATGTTGACAAATCCTCATATATATCAGAAAATTCCAATGATTAAAATATCTCATACTAGGGTTGCAAAAGATTTAGGTTTACCAAAAAAAACAAAATACGCCTCTTTTTCGGATTTTTTTACAGAAGATGGTAGATATAGGTTGGCAGAAAAGGTATCTATATCGGCTAGAAAAAAACCTTTAGAAAAAAATAAATATGATACAGAACTGATAAAAATTGATGAGAGATTAAATGTTGCATATATGGTATATACAGGTTCTCTACTTCAGATATACCCCATACCAAATGATAGTAGCAATAAGTGGATTAGTCCACAAGAGGCTATCCAACAGTTTCCACAAGAGTTATCTCTCATGATTAGAAATATAACAGCATTCCTATTTCAAGGGGTAAATCAAGGTTTAAAAAGTGGAGATTGGCAAGATGCGGATAAAGCTATTAAGATGATTGAACTCTACCAAAAAAAATTTGGTTCAAAAGTTCTTTTATCACCAACTCATATAGATGTAGAGATAAAATATAATAAGTTGGGATTACTATCTAAACTTGTGCCTATCTATTTAATAGTTGGGATTTTACTACTTCTATTCTCTTTTATCAATGTCATAAAACCTACATTTTCTTTAAAATTAATTACAAAAATAGCTTGGATTATAACAATTACGGCATTTGTTTTACATCTAATTGGTATGGGTATGAGATGGTATATATCGGGTCATGCACCTTGGTCAAATGCTTATGAGTCTATTGTATTTATTGGGGCTTCCACTGTAATTGCTGGTCTATTTTTTGCTCGACAATCACCTTTTACGCTTGGAGCTACAACTTTTTTAGCTGGTATTACTATGGCTGTAGCCCACATGAGTTTTGTAAATCCAGAGATTACAAATTTGGTCCCTGTATTAAAATCCTATTGGCTTATGATACATGTAGCCACAATTATATCTGGTGATGGTTTCTTAGGACTCGGTTCTATGTTATCACTTTTAGTTTTAATTTTATTTATTATTAGAAAAAATGGTCATAGCAACATTGACCGCTCCATAAAAGAGTTAAGTTCTATTGCAGAGATGAGTTTAATTGTGGGTCTATTTCTTTTAACTATAGGAAACTTTTTAGGTGGAGTGTGGGCAAATGAGAGTTGGGGTAGATATTGGGGGTGGGATAGTAAAGAGACTTGGGCAGCTGTTACTATTTTGATATATGCTACAGTTCTACATTTAAGATTTATACCTAAATTAGATAATCCATTTATATTTAATGTAGCCTCTCTTTGGGCATATAGCTCGGTTATTATGACCTATTTTGGAGTTAACTACTACCTTTCAGGTCTGCACTCTTATGCTTCAGGTGAACCTATACCAATTCCTAATTGGGTATATTATACTATATCTGGACTACTCGTTTTAACTCTACTTGCCTATAAAAATAGAATTTTGGAAGAAAATATAAAGGATATATAGTGGCACTTAGAGGAGCTTCAAGTAAAAGTTTTTTACGCTCCAAAGAGTTAATCGCTTTTGCAGAAATTTCTTATGATAGTGAAGGAAATAATATTCTTAAACATGGTATTTTAAAAGAGGCATTAGCTCGTGATAATAATGGAAAACTTATTAGAAATAAAAGAAATATAGCTCAAATATTGGATAAGTATGGTATTAAATATAGAATGATATTTAATACTATGAATATGAGTGAATATACATATCATGAAATTCAAGATGCACTTAACCATTTAAGTGAGTATCTTTATGATTTAGGTGTATCTGGCATTGTCGAATTTCATGCTTCTGATAAGACACAAAATTCTGACCATATTCACTTTTGGATAAATTCAGAAGATAGAGTAATATATAATAAAATTGCTCAAGAAATGATAGCTATGGGATATTCAAATAAAGAAGATATTCGTATTCAGCAGTTTAACGATAACCAAAAAAGAGAGGAAATAGAATATATTGATAAAAAAAAAGAAGTAAAAGATATAGTGAAAATTCAAAAAGAAAAATATCATTGTCTTGTCACAAATATTAATAATCTCTTATCAACTAAAGTTAGAGTAGAAAAAAATTTTTCTCAAAATATCAATCTTTTAGAACATAACTCAATTATAAAAAACTGCTCTCTACCTAAAACGAGAGAAGTTAATGATATTTTATTAAAACTTGAGGAACTTACTAAAGATATATAATAGTTCTTTATATTATTGCTTAATAGAAAAATTTATATAATATTCTATTTAATCATGATAAAATACGAAACTAATTTTATTTATGGAGAGAATGATATGATAATGAAGGGCAAAAAAGGAATTATCCTTGGAATTGCAAATAAAAAATCTATAGCTTATGGAATAGCAAAGGCTTGTCATGCACAGGGTGCAGAGATAGCAATTACTTTTTTAAATGAGAGATTTAAGAGAAAATTGACTCCAATCGCTAAAGATTTAGAGTGTGGTGCTAGATTTTATCCTTGTGATGTAAGTAAACCTGAAGAGATAAAAGCACTTAAAGAGTCAGTTGAAAGAGACATGGGAGAGATAGACTTTATAGTTCACTCTATTGCATTTGCACCAAAAGAGGGATTAAGTGGAAGATTTATTAATATTTCTAAAGATGCTTTTAATATAGCTATGGATATATCTGTATATTCTCTAATTGAGATAACAAGAGAACTTAAACCTATATTATCGAATAACTCATCTATTTTAACTCTTACATATTTCGGTGGTGTAAAATATGTTCCGAACTATAATCTTATGGGTATAGCTAAAGCTTCATTGGAGATGACAGTGAAATATTTAGCAGAAGATTTAGGGAAAGATGGTATTAGAGTAAATGCAATTAGTGCAGGTCCAATTAAGACATTAGCTGCCGCTGGTATTGGAGACTTCTCCTTTTTGCTTAAATGGAATACAGCTCATGCACCACTTAAACGAAATGTTACCATTCATGAAGTTGGAAATTCTGGTATGTATCTTCTTTCAGATTTAAGTTCTGCTGTTACTGGTGAAATCCATTATGTTGATAGTGGGTTTAATATTATGGGACTTCCTGCCGTTGAGTTTGATGAGAAAGGAAAGGCCACTCTTGCATGGAATGGAACAGATTAATAGTGAATTATATAGAAACCATTGGGATTTCGCTTAAGAGTTGTTAAAGATGTTCAAAAATATAAGAGGAGGAAGTTTAATATCCTCTTTCCTTTCTTCTTTTTGCTACTTCTTCTCCCAACTGATATGCCGTCATTCCATAATATGTACTATGGTTATATGTTGTAATTACTCTAAAATTTGGTGAACCTAACCATAACTCATCATAAGTACCTCTTGGTAATTTAATTAAAGATACTTTACCATAAGGGTTAAACTTTTCTCTTGGAATAATATGGTACTTCTTTTTTAGTTTATAAAGAGAGTATTTAGTCTTATATCCTGTTTTTAATCTTTTAAACCTATTCCCCTTATATCTAGCTCTAACTGTAACTTTTGGAATAGAGGGGTTCCAACCATTCTCAGCAAAATAGTTTGCGATACTTCCAATCGCATCTTCTGCGTCCCAAAGGTCTTTTTTCCCATCGCTATTGAAATCAATGGCAAATCGCATATAACTACTAGGCATAAATTGTCCATATCCTAAAGCTCCTGAAGTAGAACCCATAAGCTCTATAGGATTTAATCCAATGTCTCTAGTAATTAATAGATACTTTTCTAGCTCATCTCTATAAAAACTTGACCTTCTATCCCCTAACATACTTCTAGTTGTTAATACATCAATAACCCTATGTTTTCCAAAATTGACACCATAAGCTGTCTCTATTCCTAAAATACCTATAATATATTTAGCAGGAACACCATATTTAGCTTCTGCATTATTTAATGCATCTTCATGCTCCTCCCAAAATTTGACACCTCGCTCTATATTTCTCTCATAAATAAAACAGTTTCTATATCTATCCCAAGCTCCAACTTTTCCCATTACAACATTACTTACACAACTTCTTGTTTGTGGTATTAGATTGTAATCTTTAGCTTGAGAGAAAATCTCATTTAGATATTTCCTATCAAAGTTATGAACTGTTACCATCATATCTATAAACTCTAAAAGGTTATAGTTTCCTTGAAACTCACCTTGTAATTCATCATAAGATACTGTGGGTAAAGGCAAATCTTCTGTTTGATTTAAGTCTCCACCACTTACCTCTAAAAATTGGAAACTCTCTGTTTTATTGTTCTCATTATGCTCTTGTATTGGTTCTTTTTTTTCGATATTTTTAGTGCTACATGCAGAGAGTAGCAGTATTGATAAACTTAATGAGTATATTTTATCTATTGTCACAAAAAATCCTATTTCTTCTTTTATTTATTGTAATTATAATGATTTATAACTTGATTAACAAGTAAAACTATAATAAAAAAATTAGAATATCTAATGCATCATTGGCTATAATCTCACAATTTTAATCTTATGGAGAGGTAATGAGTTATAATCCAAAAAAAATAGAGAAAAAGTGGCAAAAGATATGGAGAGACAGTGGTGCATTTGAGCCTTTAGATAATAAAAAATTGCCTAAAAAATATATATTGAGTATGTTTCCATTTCCAAGTGGAAGATTACACATGGGGCATGTTAGAAATTATGCCATTGGTGATGCAATGGCTAGATATTATAGAAAACAGGGATACAATGTACTTCACCCAATCGGTTGGGACGCATTTGGAATGCCAGCAGAAAATGCTGCTATAAAGCATGGCAGACACCCAAAAGAGTGGACATATTCAAATATTGCATATATGAGAGAAGAGTTAGAGTCTCTTGGACTATCTTTCTCAAAAACACGAGAGTTTGCCACTTCCGATGAGCTTTATACCAAATGGGAACAAGAGTTTATTATTGAGATGTTTAATAGAGGGTTGCTATATAGGGAGACCACTACTGTAAATTGGTGTAAAGATTGTCACACAGTTTTAGCAAATGAACAGGTAGAGGAGGGGTGTTGTTGGAGATGTAAAAATATTGTTGAGCTAAAAGAGATGGAGGGTTACTATATAGATATAGTAAAATATGCTGATGAGTTACTTGATGATTTAAAACTTTTAGAGGGTAAATGGCCTTCACAGGTGCTATCTATGCAGAGAAATTGGATTGGTAAATCAGAGGGGTTAAAATTTAAGTTCAATCTTTCAAAAGAGAGTATAAAGAGGTTGGGGGGAGCTTTTAATGGTTTTGAGGTTTTTACAACCAGACCAGATACTATTTTTGGTGTAACATATACAGCCTTAGCCCCTGAACATACTATTGTAAAAGCTTTAATAAAATCCAATCTATTGGATAAAAAGATAATAGATGCTATTGAAGAGATGTCAAATATGACAGAAATAGAGAGAGCAAAAGCGGGAAAAAAGGGATATGATTTGGGAATTAAGGTTATTCACCCTCTAACAGGTGAAGAGATACCTGTTTGGGTTGCCAATTTTGTATTAATATCCTATGGTGGTGGAGCTGTCATGTCTGTTCCAGCTCATGATGAACGGGATTTTGAATTTGCAAAAAAGTATAATTTACCATTAAAGTTTGTGGTCAAAGGTGGAAATAAAAATGAAGCTTATACCGGTAATGGAGAGCTAATTAACTCAAATGAGTTTACAGGATTAGATAACAATCAAGCAAAAAAAGAGATTATTAAACTTTTTCACTCAAAAGGATTGGGTGAGAGAACTGTTAATTATAAATTAAGAAATTGGGGTGTAAGTCGTCAAAGATATTGGGGTTCACCAATTCCCTTTGTTCACTGTAATAGTTGTGGAGTTGTAGTTGAAAAGAGAGAAAATCTACCTATTACTTTACCAAAAGATGTGGAGATTACAGGTGAGGGAAATCCACTTGAAAATCACCCAACTTGGAAGAGATGTTTATGTCCAAAGTGTGGAAAAGAGGCAAGAAGAGAGACCGATACATTAGATACATTTGTCCAATCTAGTTGGTACCAATTTAGATATGCAACAAATCCGAAAAGATGGGATAGTATAGGAATTGATAAAAAAGATGTAAAATATTGGTTGAGTGTTGACCAATATATTGGTGGAATTGAACATGCAATACTACACCTCTTATATGCTAGATTTTTTACGAAAGCTTTAAGAGATTTAGGTTTTATAGATGATTTAAAAGAGCCATTTAGTCATCTTTTAACACAAGGAATGGTTCTACTAGATGGCTCTAAAATGAGTAAATCAAAGGGAAATACAGTTGACCCAGACAAACTTATATCAAAATATGGTGCAGATACAGCTAGATTATTTATACTATTTGCTTCTCCTCCTCAAAAAGAGTTGGAGTGGAATGATTTGGCAGTTGAGGGTGCATTTAGATTTTTAAAAAAATTATATGACAGAAAATCTAAAGTCACATTAAAATCTATGCCTACTATTGAGCATCATACTCTATTAAAAGAGGAGAAAATTGCTAGAGCCAAAGTTTATGATGCTCTACTAAAGTCTGTAAATGTATATGAGAAAAGTTTTGCCTTTAATACTCTAATTGCCTCATGTATGGAGGCTTTAAATGCACTAGATAAACAGAAAAATCCTCTTGTTTGGAGTGAAGGGATATATATTATTCTACATCTATTAGAGCCAATTACTCCTCATATATGTGCTGAACTCAGTCAAGAGTTGTTTGAGTCTAAAAATTTACAAGGAAAAATAGAAATCATAGAAGAGGTGTTTATTAAAGATAGTATAGTGTTGGGTGTAGCTGTTAATGGCAAAAGAAGAGCTGAAATTGAAGTATCATCAAATGCGTCTAAAGATGAGATTATAGATAGTGCAAAAGAGGCAGTTCCTAAATGGTTAAATGGAAAAACTGTTATTAAAGAGATAATTGTTCCAAATAAATTGATTAATCTTGTTGTAAAATAGAAATTTATTTCTAGCTCTTAACTTGGTTATTAGCATTTTTTTTCTATACTTAAAAAAAAATAGGAGATAGAATGAAGTTTTTAAAACTATTGACAGCAGTAGTCGTTGTAGGAGTTATATTTAGTGGTTGTACAAAACATGTCCAAAAAGATATATATCAAGAACAGAATATTACAAGACCAGAGCTAACACCTTATCAGCTCAATAGAATTGCTGACCAGATATATAAAAATGAGACAGGTGGAAATCCTAAATATTTAATGTATTGGTCACCAAGTGAGAATTTTGCATCTTTAGGTTATGGTCATTTTATCTGGTATCCAGCAGGAGAACCACAAAAATTTGACCAAACTTTTCCAGATATGATACAGTATTATATGGATAATAAGGTTGATATTCCTACATGGTTAAAAGAGCAGAAAGATAAAGGTATTCCTTGGGCTAATAAAAAGGCTTTTGAAAGGGCTAGAACCACCGATAAAAGATTTAAGGAGTTGGAAAATGTTATTATAAACACAAAGGCACTTCAGACAAAATTTTTCTTTGATAGGGTAGTAAACTCAATTCCAGAAATTATAAAGTATGTACCAAAAGATAAACAGCAATATATTAAAGATAATTATAATGCTGTAGCCGATACAGAAGGTGGTTGGTATCCTCTAATTGATTATATCAATTTTAAAGGCAAAGGTATTAAAGAGACAGAAAAGTACAACAATCAGGGGTGGGGACTGCTTCAAGTATTACAGACAATGAGACCAGTTAAAAAAGGACCACAGGCACTTAAAGAGTTTGCAAATGCAGCAAAAGTTGTATTAGAACAGAGAGTTAAAAATAAGCCATCAGAGAAGCATTTTCTAAGAGGGTGGATTAAACGAATTAATACCTATGCTAATCCAATTTATTAAAAATGTGACTAAATGATTGCAATTGATGCTTTAGCTTTTTTATAAGCTAGAGTATTATAGTAATCACAAAAATATCACAAATAATTATTAATTTATATATGTTTTTAAACAATATTAGCAGAAAGTCCAATGGTCTTTAGCCGTTGTGATGAATGCCTTGATTTTGTATCTATTATTTGCTACAACACTCTTATCTACGGCAGGAACTGTCGAAAGTAACGCCTTCGGATATATGAGTATGTGAGACCTATAGGGAATGGGTTGGAGTTCGACCTCTGTAAAATCCCTATTTGGAATTGTCGATAACCAAGATTTTCCTATGGGCAGACTCAGCCAAGGAAGCCCAATCTTCTTTAGAGATTGGGTAATTCACACAATTGTAATGTTATCTACTCACTATCTATTGAAATTCAAAATAAAATAAGGGTATTTTAGATATAATCGACCACTAAAAACTGTGCTATAAAATATATAACCTACTACTAATTGACAAGGAGTCGCTTTTGGCTACCAAAGATATCAATAAAAATTTAGACGAAATTTTTAATAGATGTAAAAAAGGTGATATTCTTACCTTTGAAGACATTGCAAAAGAGTTTGATAAACAACCAACACTTGTACAATCAAGAAGAATTTTACGATTATCTAAGAAGCATAAAATTAAAGTTGTTTCTTCATCTGAATATGCTAAATATCTTTTTGAAAAAGAGAAGAAAAGAGTTGCATTGGCAAGAAAAAATGCGGCTCAAAATAGTGAAGAGGAGTTTGATTTTTTAAAAGAAAAGGAGTTATTAGAATGGAGTCGTTCTGATAGCCCTGTTAGAATGTACTTAAGAGAGATGGGGAAAATTCCACTTTTAACAAAAGATGAGGAGATTTACCTTAGTCGTGAGATTGAGGGTGGAGAGGATATTATCCTAGATGCAATATGTTCTGTCCCATATCTTATTGACTATATTATTAACTATAAAGAGCCTCTTTTAAATCGAGAAAGGAGAGTAAAAGAGCTTTTTAAAAGCTTTGAAGATGAAAAAGATGATGGCGTTGATGATGATAAAGATGAGACCCTTGATGATAATGGAGAGTTAATTGTTGATGTAAAACCTATAAAAAAGGTGGATAAGAGAGTAAAGCAGGTGGTCGATAGTTTTAAAGCTTTATCAAAAGCTAAAAAAGATTGGCTAAAAAGTCGTGAAGATTTAGAAGCTTTACTTGAGAATGGTAAAGCTAGTGAAGATAAAATAATGCATGAGCAGATGAAGGTTGCATATAAAAAACAGCTTTTAAAACTTGCATTAATTGATTTAGGACCTACCTCTAAACTTATTAATGAGCTAGTTAAAGCTATGGAGACAGCTTTAAGAAGTGATGACGGATTTGAAAAAGAGTTGAAAAGATTGGAATATAAACTTCCTCTATTTAATGATACACTAAAAATTAATCATCAGAAAATACTTGATAATATTTTGGAGATGGAT
>CAZROY010000047.1:0-6034 GCA_964601885.1 uncultured Sulfurovum sp.
TGTTAAAAGAAAGTTATATATTACATATATATAGCTAGTGAGGTGAAATTGAAGTAGATAGAATATTATTACATTATAGATTGATAATCATTTTCGATATTTTTGTGATTACTATAATTTTCTATTGAAAAAGATACTATAGTTTGTGGTGTGGGTCTATAGATTACCTCTTTGGTCACACACCCACTCATTAAAAGTAGGGTAGTTTATACTGTGAACTACCTAATCTTTAAATATGGGATATTAGTTATTTAGTTGTTAAATCTATCTTTACTTTTACATTGATTAATTAAAAAACACCCTTGACATAATGGGTTTATCGCTTTACATCTATATCTACCGAATAGTACCATTGCATGATGTAGTTGGTGAAGATTTGTTTTAAATATATCTGTTAAATCTTTTTCTGTTTTTGTTGCTGTTGAAGCATTGCTGAGACCTAAACGATGAGACACTCGAAAAACATGTGTATCAACTGCCATTAGATTAGCCCCTGCATACTCTATCATTATGACATTTGCTGTTTTTTGTCCTACTCCTGCCAATTTTATTAATTCGTTTTTATTTAATGGTATATTAGAGTTATAATCTTTTACCACCTTTTGAGCCATTTTGATAAGATTGTTAGCTTTATTGTTAAAAAAAGAACAGCTTTTTATTAACTCTTTTATATCATCTAAATTGGCATTTGCTAGAGTTATAATATTAGGATATTTTTTAAAGAGATGAGGTGTTATTATATTAACTCTTTTATCAGTGCATTGA
Organism: uncultured Sulfurovum sp.; assembly: GCA_964601885.1. Lineage (GTDB taxonomy): Bacteria > Campylobacterota > Campylobacteria > Campylobacterales > Sulfurovaceae > UBA1140. The sequence goes on from CAZROY010000047.1 coordinate 766, forward strand.
GCTGATAATATTACAGACACAAGTAGTTGATATAAATTATCATAATTCAATTCAGTTGTAGAGTTTGGATAATGTTCTAAGAGTAATTTTTTTATCTCTTTTATCTCTTTTATTGTTGCTTTTTTTATTAATTTTATATTTTCCATATAATATTTTATATTCAGTAACTTAAATTAAGATAAAATTTGTTTAAGAACCATTTATTTTTTTAAGATACAATTGTTAAAATATATGGCAAATTTTATTTTACAAGGATTTTAAACAAAATGTATAGATTGTTATTTGTTAATCTCTTATTTACATTAATTATATTTGCTTCTGATATTGTGGCCATAGTAAATGGAAAAAATATAACAAGAAGTGATATTGATAGGTTTATCTCTAAAAGTATTCCGGGAGCACAATACTCTTTTATGAATAAAGAACAGAAGAGAAAGGTGGTCGAACAATTAATAGAAAGGGAATTATATATAGATGTAGCAAAAAAGGAAGGAATTGAGAATGACCCACAATTTGCTATAGAGCTAGAAAAAGTGAAAGAGAATTTAATGCTTGATATGTGGATGAAAAAGAGATTAGAGAGTATAAAAGTAAGCAACAGGGAAGCGATAAAATATTATAGAGAACATGATAGAAAATTTCATCAATCAGCATTGGCATCTGCTAGACATATTTTAGTTTCGACTAAATATGAAGCTGAAGAGATTATAAGAGAGTTAGAGAGAAGTGGTAATCTAAAACAGAGATTTATTGAACTTGCAAAAACAAGGTCAACGGGACCTAGTAGTAAAAATGGTGGTGATTTAGGTTGGTTTCAAAAAGACCAGATGTTACCGGAATTTTCAAATGCTACTTTTGCATTAAGAAAGGGTCAAATTACCCATACACCTGTTAAAACTGCATTTGGTTGGCATATAATATATTTAACAGATAAAAAACCTGAAGGTAAAATAGAGTTTTCAAAGGTAAAAAATAGCATAATTAACTCTATAAAACTAAGAAAATTTCAAGAAAATTTAAAAAAATTAAGTAAAGATTTGAAAAAATCTGCAAAAATTACTGTAAAATAATAAAAAAATTTAAAGGTAACATAAGATGTCTCAAAAAGTATTAGACAATCTACCAAATGGTGTATTAAGTGGCGATGATGTGCAAAAACTTTTTTCTATTGCAAAAAAAGAGGGATTTGCAATTCCTGCTATTAATGTAGTAAGTAGCTCTTCAGTTAATGCTGTATTAGAGAGTGCAGTAGAGGTAAATTCACCCGTTATTATTCAATTCTCAAATGGTGGAGGTGAGTTCTATGCAGGTAAAGGATTATCTAATCCAAAAAGAGCGGTACTTGGAACTATATCAGGAGCAAAACATATTCATACTATGGCAGAGGCTTACGGAGTTTCAGTAATTTTACATACTGACCATGCCTCAAGAAAACTATTACCTTGGATAGATGCACTGCTTGAAGTGAGTCATGAACATTTTAAAACTTTTGGAAAACCACTATTCTCTTCACATATGTTAGATTTATCTGAAGAGCCAATAGAGCAAAATATTGCGACTTGTAAAGAGTATTTGAAGAAAATGAGTGAACTTGGTATTACTTTAGAAATAGAATTGGGAGTAACAGGTGGAGAAGAAGATGGCGTTGATAATAGTAATATAGATAATTCACTTTTATATACTCAACCTGAAGAGGTAGCTTATGCTTATGAAGAACTTTTAAAAATATCAGATAAATTTACAATAGCAGCATCTTTTGGCAATGTTCATGGGGTTTATAAACCGGGCAATGTGGTTTTAACTCCTACTATTTTGGATAATTCACAAAAATATATAGAAAAGAAGTTTAATACAGAACCAAAACCTGTTAATTTTGTATTTCATGGCGGTTCAGGTTCAACTCTTGAGGAGATTAGAGAAGCCATATCTTATGGCGTAGTCAAAATGAATATAGATACCGATACACAATGGGCATATTGGAATGGTGTAAGGGAGTATATTGAAAAATATCATGATTATTTACAAGGACAAATTGGTAATCCAGAGGGAGAAGATAAACCAAATAAAAAATATTATGACCCTAGAAAATGGTTGAGAGAGGGTGAATTATCTATGATTAAGAGATTAAAACAGGCGTTTAGAGACCTTAACTGCTCATTCGTTAAATAAGGAATTATATGAATTATCCAGATTTTTTTAATAAAATAGAAACAATAAAACTACAAGACCCACTATCTGCCTTTTTAGGTACATTTGAGAATGGTATTGTAGAGTTTACATATTTAGATATAGTAAAAAGTGCAGGACATAGTTGTCCTACAGTGGCGGGAGCTTATCTATCTACACTATATGGATTAAAGGCTCTATACAAAAATGAGATACCACAACGAGGTGATATAAAAGTTGAGTTTGCAGAGTCTCAAACAGATGGAGTAGTTGGGGTTATCGCTTCAGTTATTACTAATATTACAGGAGCAACCACTGATTTTGGTTTTAAAGGTATAGGTGGGAATTTTAATCGTACAAATTTAATGTTTTTTAACCAAGATATAAAATCAAGTGTTAAATTTACACGATTAGATAAGAATATATCTGTCAATGTAATATATAATCCAAACAGTATTAAACCTCTTTCTACTCAACAAGCTCTTATGCAAAAGATTATGCAAGGGAAGGCCTCAGCAGAAGATAAAAAACAGTTCGGCAACGCTTGGCAGGATAGAGTTAGAAGAATTTTTGAAAATAGCAGTGGTCTTATTACTATTTTTTGATGTTAATCAATTGGGCTATAAGAAAAAATAATTATAATAATAAAAAAATAAAATAGGAGATAATATGTCTGAAATAGAAAAACAAGAGTTTGAGGTAATGGGTGCTACTGTACCTTTTTTTACATATAAAATGGGTGAGACTCAATATTATGAGTTTGATACATCAAAATGTGGTCCTCCAGACCCAATGGTAAATGCAATGGCAGGACTCAAATTGATTGATGCCCCAAATAAAGAATTGATAATGATAAATCATAAATTTCCAGCTGGACTTATAGATAGAATAGGTGTAAATTATAATTATAAAAAAGAGAATATGGAAGATGGTAGAGTAAAAATTATCTTCTCATATAAATCGGGAGAGAGTGAAAAAGCTGATTTAACACAGACTAGCTGTCATGGATAATTTATGTTTGCAGTATCTAAAGATTTTGCACCACCACTAAAATTAATTGCCCCTTTTTTTAGAATAGGGGTTACATTTTATCTAATTTCCATATTAGCTTTAATGGCTTTTAATAGCTCTTTTGCATATCAAGAGATGACAATAGCAGGTTGGATACACCTATTTCTACTTGGCTTTGTTATGGTTATTATATTTGGAGCTATGGCACAGTTAATACCTGTTGTGTTAGAGGTAGGTCATGAGGTGGTTGACCTATACTATGTAATTTTGCCTCTACTTGTTATCGGTACTATTATTATGGTTATTGGATTTTGGTTTCAACCATTTATACTCTCTTATGGTGGAACTTTGGTCTTAACCTCAATGGTTATATTTGCTACAGAGGCATTTGCAACATTAAGAAAGGCTGAAATTAATACAATTACGGTCAAGACTGTGGCTATTAGTAATAGCTTTTTACTACTTGGAATTCTTACAGGATTTATAATAGCTTTAGGACTTAGTGGAGTTATATCTGTTAATGTAGCAAATTTTATTAAGGCTCATGTCTATGCTGTACTTGGCGGATTTGTACTTTTGACCATTATGGGACTCTCTTTAACTTTACTACCAATGTTTTCTTTAGCTCATGGATTTGATGAGACTCCTATAAAAAGAGGATTTAATTTGGTAACTATTGGAGTTGGAGCCGTTTTTATTGGAACTCTATTTAATATATCTACTCTTGAATACATAGGATATATTACTACATTTGCAGGTATTGGATTTTATATCTATCAGATATATCTTATATATATTTTAACTGTTAGAAAAGAGTTGGATATTTGGGCAAAATCTATGATATTTGGATTTGGTTCACTAATATTATCTACTCTATTAGGGGTGGTATCTTTTCTTCCAAATGCTAGTGAAACTTGGCTTCACAGTGCAGTATGGTTTTTTATGTTGGGATTTATAGGTTTCCTTATAAATGGTCATCTATATAAAATAGTTCCATTCTTAGTTTGGTTTGAAAGATTTTCCCCACTCGTTGGAAAAGAGAGAGTTCCTATGCTTCATGAGATGTATCCAAAAGAACAAGCGAGTATGATGTTTTGGTTTACCTCTATAGGAGTTGTATTGGGTGGAGTTGGACTTTTAGAAAAAAGTGACTTCTTATTTAAATCAGGAGTTTCATTTATGTTATTTGGGGCTATATTTCTATATGTCTCAATGTCAAAAATGTTAGTTTATGGAAAATAATAAGGAATAATATGTGTAAAATAACAAAAGATGATGTCTATAGAGCAATATCAACTGTAATTGACCCAGAGGTCGGTTTTAACTTAGTTGAGATGGGTCTAATTTATGATGCAATTATTGATGAAAATTGTAATCTGAAGGTTGTTATGACCTTATCAACTAGAGGTTGCCCACTTCATCAGATGATTAGAACTTGGGTTGAAGATGCTGTTAAAAAAATAGATAATATTGGCAGAGTTGAAGTGGAGGTTGTTTGGGAACCTGCATGGAATATCTCTATGGCAGATGATAATGTCAAAAGAGCATTGGGAGGTGGGATTTAATAACCGAAATTCCAATGGTATTTTTCTTCTAAAATATACTCTACAAATATTAATATCAAAAACATAGATAATAAAGATATGATAGTAACCATTGGGATATAAACTTGTGGAGTATCCTCTATAGCGTTGTAGCTTTTACAACTAGATATGATATAATAAAGCAGAAACCTCAATCGTCTAAATTTATTTAGTGGTTGGGTGGTTCACTTGTAATAATATACACAACAATAAATAACAAATAGGAGAATAGAGATAGTATGAAATTAGGATATAATTTGTGCAGAGAAGGTTTATATGACCCTGCATTTGAGAAAGATGCTTGTGGTGTGGGTTTTGTAGCCCATTTAAAAGGCGAGAAGTCGCACTACATTATAGAAAAAGGTTTAGAACTTTTAAAAAATTTAGAGCATAGAGGAGCGGTTGGAGCTGAAAAAAATGCCGGTGATGGAGCTGGTATATTAACACAAATGCCAGATGAGTTTATGCGTCGAGTAGCCAAAGAGGTTGGTATTGAACTTCCCCCTTAC
>CAZROY010000048.1:0-4233 GCA_964601885.1 uncultured Sulfurovum sp.
CTCTTCTCCTTCTACCACGAAAATTTCTTGATGGAGCATTATCAAACATCCACTGAGCAATAGTCTCTAACTCCTCCTTAGTAATATTTGCATCTTTTTGAGAGGGCATTAACCCAAAACGAGCAATCTTTCTTGGATTACATACAGCTTTCTCTTTTGTTGGATTTATACTATAGTCAACTATAAATTTAACAGCGTCAGCTCTATTTGGATATGCCATTTTTACATGTCTCATAACTCCTCTTAATGGTGGAGCAATCAAACCTCTCCTCTTTATTGGCATAGTTTTAAGATGACATTGAACACAATTCTTATTAAAAAGTGCCTCTCCATCTCCATTAGATGCCCACAATATCAATGGTACTAAAGAGATGGTTAATATAAACAACTTATCTATTTTTATCAATTTATTTCTCCTGATATAAAATACTGTAGTCATGATTATAACAAAAGTATATTATATTGACATAAAATAGAGTGAATTTCTATTCATCTCTAATATAAACGCTTTAAATAAAATGAACCAAGATAAAATAAGAGTTAAAAAGTTTCTACCTCAAAAAACTCTATTAACTCCTCTCTATCTATTTTATTTTGACCACCCTCATAAATATTTTCTTCCAACCTATTTAACGCTTTAGATATAATCTTATCTTTTTTGGCAAATGGTAATAAAATATTAAATAAAGCTCTGTCATCTTTCGCCTTCCTAATAGCTTTTACTATATTACTCTCTTTTTTACTATTCCTATTTCTATAATTATAAAATCCTAAAATAGATACCGAACCTAAAATATAGCCTACAAGTAAAAATAGATATTTAATATAACTATCCTCTTTTACTGTTTTGGTAATAGTTTTAATTTGGGGTTTTTGTATAATACTATTTGGACTAATCTCAATAGAGGAAGTTTTAGTTTTACTTAAATGGTTCTCTCCACCAATGACCTCAATATCTATCGGTTCTGTTTTGACAATCTTTATCTCTTTAGTATTTTTATCGAAATATTTTAACTCCATTGAGGGGATTGTAAAATTGGAGTCCGCAATAATTGCTATTTTCTGCTTAAAGGTACCTTGATATACTCCATCTATTAGTTTCGATGAGATTTTTGGTTCATCTGCATAGATTATAGTATTATCTATTGTAGGATTAAACTTTTTCACATCATCTATATTTCCTTGACCAGCGACCTCTATAGTCAGATTTATAGGTTTATTAGCCTGAACTCTTTTTTTATCAACAGTTGCTTTTATACTATAGGTTCCATAAAGCTCTAAACCGTTCGGTAAAGGATGAACCGTTAAGTTCTGCTCATTTGAATAGATTTTTTTCCAATTTAATTGTTGAGTAAAAGAGCTAAAAAATGGGTCATTAAAGATGCCACCACCTCCTCTCTGCTCTATTCTTCCAATTAATGCTTCAAGTGAAGGTATTTTAAACTCTCCACTCTTTTGAGGAAAAAGTTGATAATATTTAGTCTCTGTAATATAATCCTGTTCACTTCCTTGCTCTATTCGTTGTACTCTCTTAACCCAAAAATCCTCAAGTTTTGGCTCTCCTAACTGAAGTTTATCTATTTTAGCATTTAGTTTTCTTTTAAAGATAACTTGTAACTCTACAGCTTCTCCAACAAAAGCCTCTTTTTTATTTAACCTCATCTCTAATACAAATGGTTCTCCATTTTTACTAGCTTGAGGTTTTAAAACTCTTACTTTTAGCTCTTCTGTTTTATATATATCTCCATCTACTTTTACGGTTAATGAGGGTATAGTTACAGATTTATTAGGTTTAAAGCTATAGGTTTTTGAAATAGTTTTTGTTGTATTACCATTAATAATATTTATAGATTGAGATGAGGAGGTTCCAATGACCCTATATCCTGCAATTTGTTGAAGCTCAGGAAACTCTATATTATTACCATCTGCACTAATAGTGAAATTGACAATATCACCTTTATACACTACTGGTGAACTAATTGATACATCTACTCCTGCAGACATATTAATATTAAACAATAGTAGTATTAAAAATATTTTACCAAAGATTTGTCTCATCTATCTTATCTCCTTTTTTCCTATTTAATGGCAACATTAGAGTGTTTACCCCTTTTTGATTTAACATCTTCTCCCACTTTCTCTCCTCCATATTACTTATAGGAGGTTCTTCTTTTTTATATTCACTCTTTTTTAACCGCTTATTGTTAGTTTTATTACTATCTTGTTCTTTTAAAGATTTTTCCTCTTGATTATTAGCTCTGTTTTTATCTTCTTTTTGCATATCCTTATGGTTATTTTTTTTACTACTATTTTGTTTTTGATTTTTATTGTCTTTAGTGTTATTTTGCTTCTTTTCTTTCTCTTGCTCTTTTTGTCGTTGCTTCTTTTTCTTTTGTAACAGTTTAAGATTAAATTTTGTATCTCTATCCTGCTTTATCTTCAATGCCTCTTTATAACTCTCTATTGCTTTGTCTATTTGATTGAGATTGGCATAACAGTTTCCTATATTGTGGAGCTTTTTATATTCTAATCTTTTATCATTAATAGAATTATAAATATCTATCGCCTCCTTATATTTTTTTTGTCTATAAAGAGCATCACCTCTATTAAATCTTGCCTCATCACTCTCAACCTTACCATAAAACTCTTCAGCCTTTTTATACTCTCTATTATGATATGCCTCTTTTGCACTATTTAAATAACTAAAATCTAAAAGAGACGGTAAACTAACAAGAGTTAAAAGTATTAAACCTATAAATATTTTCATTATTAATTTAGGCTCAAAGACATCATCTTTTAAGATGATGAGGGAAGCCCTTTCTCCTTTCTAAAAAAATTTCTTGACATTGTTCTTTCTAATTTACTTGGCAGTGAAAATAGTGTTATAAAAAAGAGTAAAATTGCTATGAACAGTGGATAATAAAAAAGTTCTCTTGTATCTCTTATTGTTGAACTCTTCTCCTCTTCTGCTTTATATCGATTCTGAATTGTCTCTACCAAAAATTTAATATCATCTTTTGCAAGAGAATATTTCATATAAGCACCTCCACTCTCAAGAGCCAACTCTTTTATCTTGTCTGTTCTTTTTACTATTACTATATCACCATTTTTATCCTTCAAAACACCACTTTTCTCCTTAATTACTCCTCCCTTCTCTGTCCCTATATTATATATATATACTGATATATTATGAGATTTAGCATAAGCTATCTCTTTTTTAAAACTAGTTTGGTCTCCTCCATCTGTAAATATCAATACTATTTTTCTCTTTTTATCTTCAAATAGATTATTGGAGGCATCTAAAGCTCCTAAAATATCTGTACCTTTTAGGCTTAAATAGTCTAAACTGATATTTTTAGCTAAAAATCTTAATGAGTAAAAATCCTCTGTCAATGGTGAGATTAAAAATGTTCGAGTACTAAACCCTAATAGAGCAATTTTCGCATTTTTAAAGTAGTTTAAAGCTTCAAAAAATCTTTTTTTTGCAAATTCAAAACGGCTAGGGTAAACATCATCTGCAAACATGGATTTGCTCATATCTATGGCGATTACTATATTTATAAAACTAGATTTAACCTCTATCTCTCCATTGTCTATTTGTGGTCTAGCCAAAGCTATAATAGTTAAAGCTATGGTTAAAATCAATATAATATTTTTGACATTTTTAGATAAATAATGATTTTTAAGTTGTACTTTTTTTAAAACGGAAGTAGTAAAAATAGTACCTAACTCATCTCCTTTTGTTTTCATAAAATATATAAGTGGAATTAACAGAAATAATAGCCATAAAAATTCACTATTATAAAATTTTATCATATTCTACTCCCTATTCTTAAAATAAAAATACAATATCAAACTAAGAAGAGCTAAAGTTAATAGATATTGAAAATAGTATGTTTTTTTAATATATTTATCTGCCTTTATTTCACTTTTTTCTAATTTATTAATTGTCTCGTAAATCTGCTCTAACCTTTCTATACTATTACCTACAAAATATTTTCCACCTGTCTCTTTAGATATTTTCTGTAAAACTTCTGAGTTAAAATCAAGTCCTTCCCTACCAACACCAATAGTATAAACCTTGATACCATACTTTTTAGCCCTTTTAATAGCCACCTCTAATGGAATAGTATTGGCATTATCCATTCCATCGGTTAATAGAATAGCTATCTTCTCTTTTGATTTACTTGTTTTAAATAGATTGGAGCTTAAAAAGAGTGCCTCATATAGTGC
>CAZROY010000049.1:0-6503 GCA_964601885.1 uncultured Sulfurovum sp.
AATAGTTCGGTTAAAAAGCCCTCCAAAATTCCAAAGTTTGCCTTTTGTCGTAGGATTTTTTTCATTGCCCAATCAAAACTTACAAGTTTTCTAGCCATTTTTTATCCTTTTTGAGGGGATTATAGCATATCTTTGAGGAATAGAAGCAAAAAAAGAATATAAAAATTGTACTCTATAATATACAAAGGTGATAAAAAAGCAACAATTCAGCATCTTTTAAATAAAAATTTTTTATTATCTTGAAATTTTTTTTAACAATAAAAAATAGTAGGGAAAAGAATGAAATCAACCATTTCTATCGTCATTATATTAACACTTTTTCATACAACTCTATTTGCAAAAAAAAGCTATTTTAATCCATATAAACCCACCGTATCAAAAAAAATTATTAAAAAGAGGATTAAGAGAAAAAGAAAGAGAGTTAAAAAGATTAAGAAAAAATATAGAACTACTAAATTTACTAAAAATTTAGATAGAATATATAGGAAGGTTTTGAAAAAGACAGATATAAGTAGAAGAGCATTGAAGAGAGCTTTTGAATTTTATAAAAAAAATAGAGTAAAAAAAGGGTTATCCTCTAAATATTTGGCAATTGCAGACTACACTAAAACAGCAAGAAATAAGAGATTATATATTATTAATTTAAGAAATGGAGCTGTATATAGACATAAGATAGCACACGGGAAATATTCAGGTGCTATAGGTGGACGGGTAAAACGGTCTAGCAATAGACGGAATAGTAAAATGACACCTTATGGCTTTTTTAAAGTTGGTTCAAAGGTACACAAAACAAAAAAGAGACACTATAAATATCTATCTGTGCAAGGATTAGAGAGAAGTAATAGAAAAGTTGGGTATCCACCAAGATTGGGTGGAAGAGATATTATCTTACACCCTGCAAAATATGTCAATTATGGTGGACGGAGTCATGGCTGTTTTTCTATCTGTCCCCAAGATAGATATAAAGTGTTTGCTAAATTAAAACGAGCTTTACTGTATAGTTACACAGGTAGATAATTTATGTACCAATTAGAACTTAATATATTAAAGAGAGCAAATAGATTTAGAAAACGACAAATATTTAAAGAGAATTTGATAGATTTTGCGTCCAATGACTATTTAGGATTGGCAAATAGCAAAAAGCAGTTTAAAAAAGCTGTTAAATTGGTATTAAACTATACAATCTATGCACCAAAAGCTAGTATGTTGGTAAATGGGTATCATGAGGTGCATGAGAATTTTGAGCAAACTTTGGCTTTTATGAATGGATTTGAAAAAGGAGTAGTAGTCGGTTCAGGATTTCTAGCCAATATGGCTCTAATTGAGTCTCTTGTTCGCAAAAAAGATAGGCTCTTTATAGATGAGGAATACCATGCCAGTGGCATGATGGCTACAAAACTTTTAGGTAATCGAGTTGTTAAGTTTAAACACAATAGTGCAGATGAGTTGGAGGAGAGATTAAAAAAACATGTTAGTGATGGTGGTAGAATAATTATAGCAGTTGAAGGTGTTTACTCTATGAGTGGGGAGCTTTGCAATAGAGATATTTTTGAGTTAGCCAATAGATATAATGCTATTTTAATTGTTGATGAGGCTCATAGTTCAGGTGTAGTAGGAGAGAGACTTTTGGGTGTTTTTGAATATTACGGTATTAAACCTCAATCTAACCATATTAAAATGGGAACACTTGGAAAGGCTTATGGGAGTTATGGAGCTTATATTTTAGCATCTTCAGAGATTATTAGCTTTTTAGAAAATAGAGCTAAACCAATAATATACTCAACTGCACCATCTATTTTTGATACAGCCTTGGCCCTTGTTAATATTCGTGAAGTTACAAAAAATAGTAGAAAATACTCTAAAAAAATAAAAGATAGAAAGATGATTATTCAAGATATAATGGGAGTTAAACTACAGTCGCTTATTTTTCCTCTTAAAGTTTTATCTAATGCAAAAGCAGTGCAACTTCAAAAGGAACTTATGGGGTATGGTTATTTAGTTGGAGCTATTAGACAACCTACTGTCAAAGAGCCGATTTTAAGAATAATACCCCAATTGGGTTCTTCTAAAAAAGCATTAAAGTCGCTACTAAATCACTTTTAGATATAATGAACACATTTTAACACAAGGATATTAAAAGATGGTTAATCAATTAATTAAAGGCTCAATTATATTGGTAATAATGTTTGCCATAGCACTATTTGCTGCATTTATATACGCCTATAATGAAATTAAACTTGACATGGATAAGATTGTTAACTATCGTCCAAAAACCTCATCTGTAATTTTAGACCACAAAGGGAACAAAATATCTAATATTATGCAGGGGCAACATCGTCTTTATGCCAAATATGATGAGATACCCGGTTATCTTATTGAGGCTGTTATAGCTATTGAGGATACTAGATTTTTTGAACACAATGGTGTAAATCCAGATGCAATTATTAGAGCAGCCCTTAGGAATTATAAAGCTGGTAAAAAGGTAGAGGGTGGAAGCACCATAACACAACAACTTGTGAAAAAAATTCTTCTATCGCCTAAAAAGAGTTATACTAGAAAATTAAAAGAGGCTATTTTGGCTATTAAGGTTGAGAATGAGTTGACCAAAGAGGAGATATTGGAGAGATATTTAAATGAAATCTCTTTTGGTAGAGGATATTTTGGGGTAAAAACCGCAGCAAAGGGGTATTTTCATAAAGAGCTTGATAAGTTGACTCTAAAAGAGGCTACACTACTAATTGGTCTTCCTAATGCTCCATCTTATTTTAATCCCGTTAAGCATCTTGATAGAGCATTAAAAAGAGCAAATACAATATTGACTAGAATGAGAAAATTGGGTTGGATACATGAAGATGAGTATTTAGAAGCTATTAAAGAGACACCAAAAATCTATCATGATACTCTAACTCAAAATATAGCACCTTATGTAACAGATGAGGTTGTTAGAAGACTTAAAAAAGAGTTTCCAGATATTAAAACCGGTGGATATACAATATATACAACAATTGATATGAAAGAGCAGAAAATTGCTAGAGATGCTCTTAGATATGCCTATAGACGAGCTTTAAGAAGATATAAAGAGAGTTCTAAAAAATCCACTTTAAATGGTGCATTATTGGCAGTTGATAATAAAACAGGTGACATCAAAGCTATGGTGGGTGGAGTTGATTATAAAAAAAGTGCATATAATCGTGCAACCATGATGGAGAGACAACCCGGTTCTGCATTCAAACCTTTTTTATATCAAGTTGCTTTAGATTTAGGATATAATCCAGCAACAGAACTAACAGATGTAGCTAGAACTTTTCAATACTATAGAAATGGCAAAAGAGTAATATGGAGACCTAAAAATTATGAGAGCAACTTTGTAGGTTTTATAAAACTAAGAGAAGCACTTGTTCACTCTAGGAACTTAGCAACTATTAACCTTGTAACTGAGATTGGAGTAGAGAGAATTTTTGAGAAATTGAAGCCTCTAAAAATTCCTCACATTCCACAAGATATGTCAATATCATTAGGTAATTTAGGTTTAAGTCCGGTAAAAATGGCGGAGATATATTCAGCCTTTGCAAATGGCGGTCATATGATTGAGCCAAGACTTATATCAAAAGTGGTATCAAAAGATGGGATAGTTATCTATGAGGCAAAAAATCAAGAGATAGCAAACTTTACAAAACCTGAACAGGCATATTTAATGACCGATATTTTGAGAGATGTTGTAATTAGAGGAACAGGTCGCAATGCACAAGTGGCTGGTGTAGAGGTGGTTGGAAAGACAGGTACAACCAATAAGAATGTTGACGCTTGGTTTTGTGGATACTCTCCAGCACAAGAGGTTATTGTATGGATTGGAAGAGATAATAATAGACCAATAGGTAGAGGTGCAACTGGTGGTGCCATTGCAGCTCCTGCATTTGCATATTTTTTTAAGAAACTCTATAAGCTATATCCAAATCTACCTAGAAAATTTGAAGTGCCAGATGGTGTATATAACTCACGAGATGGGGTTATATCTGAATTATATACTGAAACATCTCCACTCCCAACAAAAGCAGAAACCTCAACAGCCCAAGAGTTTCCTGATATGTTTTGATAAAATTATAGAAATAGGTTATTAGTTGGAAAAAGCATCAAAGATTTTAAATAAAAAGGGAAAACTTTTAACAGAGATATATTTTGAACTTCAAGACTATTTTGAGTCTAAATATGGAAGTGATACCATTATTTTAATAGAGATAGGTAGTTTTTTTGAAATATATGAGGTTAATAATGATAAATTAAAAATAGGAAAGGCTAAGGAGATAGCCGGACTACTCAATATTCAATTAACAAAAAAGAATAAAGCAATAGCTGAAAATTCAATAAAAAATCCTCTTCTAGCCGGAGTACCTACTGTATCTATAGATAGATATATATCACGACTGATTGCTACAAAACAATATACCATTGTAATAGTTAAACAGAAGGGCAATCCACCAAAGATAACAAGATACATATCCAATGTTATCTCGCCGGGAACAAATTTTGATTATCAGACAGAAGCAGATGAGAACAATATAGTGTCCGTAATTATAGATGAAAATCAGGGAATATATTCTGTTGGATATAGTGCTATTGATGTGACAACAGGTAAAACGGTTGTAAATGAGATGCACTCAACAAGAGACGATAGAACCTATGCACTTGATGAACTATTTAATCTTCTACAGACCTATAATACAACAGAGGTTATTGTAACTCTTGATAATAAATCCATAGATAAAGAGTGGATAGGTAACTATTTAGAGTTAAATCAATACCACACCTCTTTTAATAAGGTGAGATGTAAAATTGCTTATCAAAATGAGCTTTTTAGTAGAGTCTATCAGATAAATTCATTTCTTTCACCTATTGAGTATATGGATTTAGAGAGACACCCATATACAACAGAGGCTCTAGCTATCTTAATTGAGTTTATTATAGAGCATGATGAGAAGATTATAGAAAAGATGAATAGACCTCTATTTTTAGGTGCTAGTAGGTATCTATATTTGGGAAATAATGCACTAGAACAGTTAGGAGTTATATCTCGTGATAATAGTGAACTTACACTTTTGGAACTTATAGATAAGACCTCCACCGCCTTTGGAAAAAGATTATTAAAAGAGCGACTCCTCTCACCAATATTGGATAAAGATATACTAGAGGCTAGATATGAACTCTCTCAAAAGGTTATGAAAAATCGTAGTAAATATGATACACATCTGAAAAATATATATGATCTAGAGAGAATATCAAGAAGAATTAAACTTCAAAAACTCCACCCTGTAGAGCTTACCTATATGAGTATGTCACTATATGCAATAGTGGCTCTATTAAAAGATGCCTTAAATGATGACATATCCTATGATAATAAACTCTATGATGGAGTTTATGAGTTTAAGAGCTATATCAATAGTACATTTGATTTAAATATCTGTGCCAAATTTCGCATAGAGCAGATTGATGATAATATTTTTAAAGAGGGTACTTTTCCTATTATAGATGGTTTATTGGCTAAACAGAGAAATGAGATGGCAAAATTAGAAGGTGTTGTATCTCATATAGAGTCTATTTTTAAAAAGAGAGAGATTAAAAATATCCCAAAAGGTGGATATGCTGAAATAGGATATTTAGAGAGTGAAGGGTTTAGTATAAATTTAACAAAAAATAGGTTTAAAGCCATAGAAAAGGAGTTAAAAGAGTCATTTGTGACTATTGATAATGAACACCACTTCTTTAAAGATTTTAGATATAAGATATTAAAAAATAGTGTTAAGATAAGTTCTAATATCTTTAATAATATAACGCAAAACTATGAAAGTAATAAAATTAAACTTGTAGCCCTTGTTAAAAGTCGATATTTAGAGAGTTTAGATGAGCTTGATAAGAGGTTTTCTCACATATTAGAGGATATTATTGCATTTATTGCAGATATTGATGTAGCCGTATCAAATGCTAAATGTACAAAAAAAATGAACCTAACTCGACCCATTATAGTAGAAGATGGAGAAGGATTTGAAGCAATAGGGCTTAGACACCCCATTATAGAGGCAAATGAAAAGCGAGGAATATATGTACCAAATGATATATATTTGGGAGCTGGAATTAAGACGGAGCATAATCATATTACTCTAAATGCAAGTGGTGGAAAGGGTGTAAATGGAATTTTACTATATGGTATAAACTCATCTGGAAAATCATCTTTAATGAAAAGTATCGGTCTATCTGTTGTTTTAGCACAAGCTGGTTTTTTTGTTCCTGCAGTTGAGCTTAAGTTTAGTATGTATGATAAAATTTTTACAAGAATTGTCTCTAAAGATAATCTATACAAGGGGCTTTCGACCTTTTCAGTAGAGATGATGGAGTTAAAAAATATATTTAATCGTGCAACGAAGAGAAGTTTAATTTTAGGCGATGAAATATCACAAGGAACTGAAACGGTATCTGGAGTTGCTATTGTCTCAGGTGCTATTTTAAAACTT
>CAZROY010000050.1:0-5519 GCA_964601885.1 uncultured Sulfurovum sp.
TGATGAAGTTATCATTAGAAAAGCTGGTAAAGCAGCTGGTAAGTAGGAGTAGCAGATGTTAAAAAGTGTTCAAAGAAGAAAAAATAGGGTAAGAGCCAAAAGAAAAGCAAGGGTACGAGCTAAAGTTAGTGGTGTTTCCAATATGCCTAGAGTCTCTATTTTTAAATCAAATAAACATATTTATGCACAAGCAATAGATGATTTAGCAGGTGTAACATTGGCATCTATTGATGGAAGAGCAATGGGCTTAAAAGCAACTAAAGAAGACGCTAAAAAAGTGGCTATTGCTTTTGCAGATAATTTAAAGAAGAAAAATATCGAAACAGTAGTTTTTGATAGAAATGGTTATCTCTATCATGGTGTTGTTGCATCTTTTGCTGACACTTTACGAGAAGCTGGAATTAAGTTATAAGGGAAAAGTCTATGCAGAATATTGATAGAGAAAAATTTGAAGAAAAAATAGTAAATATTGGAAGAGTTACTAAAGTTGTAAAGGGTGGTAGAAGATTTAGATTTACAGCACTTGTAGTAATTGGTGATAAAAATGGAACAATTGGTTATGGTACAGGAAAAGCAAAAGAGGTTCCAGATGCTATTAAAAAAGCTGTTGATGATGCGTTTAAATCACTTGTAAGGGTAAATATTAAGGGTACAACTATTGCACATGATATTGAGCAGAAAACAGGTGCAAGTCGAATTGTGTTAAGACCCGCAAGTGAAGGTACAGGAACAATAGCAGGTGGTGCGATGAGACCTGTATTGGAGTTGGCTGGTATTCAAGATGTTATTGCAAAATCATTAGGTTCAAATAATCCAAATAACCTTGTAAGAGCAACTGTCAAAGCTCTATCAAGAATTAAAGCTTAAGGGAGTAGATATGAGTTTACATAATTTACAACCAGCACCGGGTTCAACTCAAAATAGAAAGAGAGTTGGTCGAGGTCAAGGTTCTGGAACAGGTAAAACAGCAGGACGAGGTAATAAAGGGCAAAAGTCGAGAGCAGGTTACTCTAAAAAGCGAGGTTTTGAAGGCGGTCAGATGCCACTTATTAAAAGAGTTCCAAAAATTGGATTTAAGTCAAGAGTTATAAAACCTTATATAATTAATGTTGATAAAATTAAAGTGGTCGCTGAACTTGATGAGATTACACTTGAGTCTATTAAATCGGTTCATAAACTCAAAAAGAGTATAAAAAAAGTAAAACTGATTGGCTTAAATGCAAAAAAGTTAGCATCTAAAATTAAAGATGAAGCCGTTACAACTAGTGGTAAATAGCCATGAGCAGTGCTTTAACTCAAAAAATACTAATTACTTTCGGATTTCTATTCGCATATAGAGTTTTAGCATATATACCTGTCCCCGGTGTTGATACTGCCGTTATAGCATCATTTTTTGATTCTAACGGTGGTGGAGGAATGCTTGGTATGGCAAATATGTTCTCTGGAAATGCTATTAGACGACTCTCTATAATCTCACTCGGTATTATGCCCTACATTACAGCTTCTATTGTTATGGAACTCTTGGCTGCCACATTCCCAACTATTGGTCAGATGAAAAAAGAGAGAGATGGAATGCAAAAATATATGCAAGTTATTCGTTACTCAACTATTTTTATTACCATTGTTCAGGCATTTGGTGTATCTATGGGACTTCAAAGTATGACAGGCACTAATGGTCAGAGTGCCGTAATGATTGACTCAATAACATTTACATTCCTTACAACAATCTCAATGTTAACAGGAACAATGCTTTTAATGTGGATTGGTGAGAGAATTACTCAAAGTGGAATAGGAAATGGTATATCTTTAATTATCTTTGCAGGTATAGTCTCAGGAATTCCTACTGCTATCTCCAATACAATCAACTCCGTTAATACAGGAGAGCTGAACTTTTTATCAGTAATTGCAATTTTTGCTATTATGATGTTAACCATATTTATTATTATCTATGTAGAGTTGGGAGAGAGACGAGTACCCATTTCATATAGTAGAAAAACAATTATGCAAAATAGAGATAAAAGAGTAATGAACTACATACCAATTAAGGTAAATCTATCCGGTGTAATTCCTCCAATCTTTGCAAGTGCCGTTTTAATGTTTCCTCTAACGATGTTACAAAGTAGTACAAATGAGTATTTAGTGGCAGTAGCAGATGCTTTACACCCGGGTGGAGTTCTATTTAATATAGCAACATTTATACTTGTTATATTCTTTGCATTTTTTTATGCTTCTATAGTTTTTAATGCTAAAGATATTGCAGATAATCTAAAAAGACAAGGTGGGTTTATTCCGGGAGTTAGACCGGGAAATCATACTAAAGAGTTTATTAATGAGGTAGCAAGTAGATTAACTGGTAGTGGAGCATTCTATCTAGCTCTTATCTCAACATTGCCATTCTTATTAATTAATAGTATGGGTGCATCTTTCTACTTTGGAGGGACTGCTGTTTTAATTGTAGTTCAAGTAGCACTCGATACAATGAGAAAAATAGAAGCTCAAATATATATGAGCAAATATGAAACCTTAGGTGCAGTGGGTCTTTAATGGCAATTGCACTTCGTAAAAAAAATGAATTGGACAAGCTAAAAATAGCTAGTTCAATTGTAGCAAAAACACTAAATTATCTCCAGGAAAATATTGCTGTTGGAATGAGCTTAAAAGAGATTGATGCTATGGGTGAAAAGTTTATAAGAAATCATGGAGCAGAACCATCTTTTAAAGGATTGTATGGCTTTCCTGCATCTGTTTGCACCTCTTTGAATGAGGTGTGTATCCATGGTATCCCAACCGATACAAAAGTTCAAGAGGGTGATATTCTTGGATTGGATTTGGGTACAAAGATTAATGGCTATTTTGGTGATGGAGCTATTACTATACCTATTGGAAAAATCTCCAAAAGAGATGAAGAGTTAATAGCCTGTTCTAAAGATGCACTCTATTATGCTATAGATAATATTAAAGTTGGCATGAGATTTAAAGAGTTATCATATCTCTTAGAGCAGTTTATTAAAAATAGAGGATTTGTACCACTAAAAGATTTTTGTGGTCACGGTATTGGAAAAAAACCACATGAAGAGCCAAATATCCCAAATTACTTAGAGGGGAAACCGAAACAGGGTCCAAAAATTAAAAATGGTATGGTATTTTGTATTGAACCTATGGTTTGTCAAAAGAGTGGACAACCTATAATTTGGGAGGATAAATGGTCAGTAGTGAGTGAAGATGGACTTCGCACATCACACTATGAACACACAGTTGCAATAATAGATAATCAAACAGTAATTTTAACAAAAGGAGAATAAAAATGGCTAGAGATGATGTAATAGAGATTGATGGTAAAGTGGTTGAGGCATTACCAAATGCAACTTTTAGAGTAGAATTAGACAATAAACATATTGTACTATGTCACATAGCTGGAAAGATGAGAATGCACTATATTAAAATCTTACCGGGTGATAAAGTAAAAGTAGAGCTTACACCTTATAGCCTAGATAAGGGTAGAATTACTTTTAGATATAAGTGAACTACCACCGCCTCTTTAGGTAGTTCATATTACTTTGTATTTAAAACTTCATTATAACATTCATATCTATTTCACTAAAAAGTTAATATATAGGTTTAAGTTTTATTTTATATATAATATGATATAAGTTATATTGTTATAGTAATATTAATTATAATATTTAAGATAGAATTAAAAAAGGTTATGAGATGAGAAACTATTATATAATTTTAATAGCTGTAACCTATATTATATTGGGTTGCACAAAAGAAGACCATAGTCAAAAGGTTGGATATTTAGTTACCCCTAGTAAGAGTGATATATATTATAAATGTGGAAATAAAGAGGCAACTCTTGATAGGAATGGTAAATTTAGCTGTTCCTCTTTTCCTATTACCTTTTACTTAGAGGGAAATGAGATGGGAATTATTAACTCTATACATGATGATAAATATGTATTTCCTCAAGATATAGAAAAAATTACCATTGCCTCTCGATAAAGAGATTTTAAATCTCTTTTTACTATAAAAATTTCAACATCTCCTCTTTTATATACTCTTTCTCAACAACTAATGGGTGCTTTATCTCTTTTTTAAATAACCCTTCTATCATAGGTGGAACCTTTTGTGAACTATTTTTGGCTATCCACTCTAATGCCTCTATATCATTCGTTACACTACTATTTCCTAAAGCTTGAGCTACTGTAGTAGAGAATTTTGTCCATTCTGCTGTAGAATATACAATAGTTTTTAACTCCTTTTTTTCTCTTGTTCTATACGATTTTATACATGTAGCGGTGTGGGGGTCAAAAATATAACCTTTTTTAGCATAATATGCTATTTCATCTGCACACTCACTATCGCTACTATATGTGGCTATAAAATCTTCTCTCAATAGAGATAACTCATCTCTAGTTAGAGTATATTTTCCACTACCATTTAAACTCTCCATAAGTTCTTTAGTCCGTATCGCCCCAAATTTATCAAATAGAACTCTCTCAACATTAGAACTTTTTAAAATATCCATAGCGGGTGATGAGGTTTTAATTAACTCTCTACTTGCCATATCATACTCACCCTTCTCTATAAGGTCTGTTAAAATATTATTAATATTTGAAGCAACTAAGAGTTTTTCTATAGGCAGACCAGCCTTTTTTGCATAATATCCACCTAAAACATTTCCAAAATTTCCAGACGGAACAACTAAATATATTTTATCATCTAGTTTTATCTCATTTTGGCGAACCAACTCTAAATATCCATGAATGTGGTACATAATCTGAAAGATAATTCTTCCAAAATTTACAGAGTTTGCGGCTGATAGTTTAATACTCCTTCTTTTTAACTTATTATTAAAATCATCTGATGATAAAAGCTCCTTTAAGAGATTTTGAGTATCATCAAAATTACCAATTACACCTATTACCTTCTCATTTTTTGCCTCTTCAGTCACCATTTGGAGTCTTTGAACATCGCTTGTTCCTCCACTAGGATAGAGACATGCGACCCTGATATTATCCTGATTTTTAAATGCTTCTAATGTTGCCGGTCCTGTATCTCCACTTGTAGCCGCCATAATTAAATACTCTTCACCTCTCTTTTGAGCCTCTTTAGACAAAATATATCCGAAAGGTTGCAGAGCCATATCTTTAAATGCACGAGTAGGTCCATGGTATAGCTCCATTACAAAACAGTCATTTTCTATTTTAGTTAATGGTACAGGATTTTTAGGGTTATCAAACCTATCATAACAATTTAGTGCATCTTCTACGATTTTATTCTCTATATCTATCTCAAACTCTTTTAAAATATCAAATGCTAACTCTTTATAGCTACTATTTAGATGTTTTTCTAAAAAATGATTGTCAAAAGATGGTAGAAACTCAGGTACATAAATTCCTCCAAAACTAGCACTTGGATTTAAAATTGCCTCTGAAAAATCTACTTTGATTGGTTTAACTCCATCATTACCACGAGTCTCTATAAACTGCATATTTTATCCTATATTTTTTTGTTAG
>CAZROY010000051.1:0-4081 GCA_964601885.1 uncultured Sulfurovum sp.
TGAGCGATAATGCAGTAATTGTTAGTTTTACTTATGTTTTTTTATAAACTTAGTAATAATAATTTATGAAAATAGCGAAAATGGTAAAATTCATGTATTAAATAGCAATTATCTTAAGCCACGATAGTTAGGCTACGACACTTTAACTGCCAATTCTTGTTAAAAGAAAGTTATATATTACATATATATAGCTAGTGAGATGAAATTGAAGTAGATAGAATATTATTACATTATAGATTGATAATCATTTTCGATATTTTTGTAATTACTATAATTTTCTATTGAAAAAAATACTATCTGTAAGAAACATTATATCTGACATTCCCTCTTGAGAGCTTTTAAAATAGTAGCTTTTTCGAATTAGGGGTTAATAACAGGTGGGAATGTTAGTCTAAATATTTTCTAGCCAACTTTTTTATGCCCTTAAAATCAGCCTTACCACTTCCCAATTTTGGTATAGAATTCACTTTAAAATATGCTGTTGGAGTATATAGAGGATTTAATTTAAGTTTCTTAATTTCATCTTTTAATTCATCTAAATCCTTAGTTCCCTCTAAAAGAAGAACAATTTTTTCACCCTTTTTAATATCTTCGATTGCTGTTATTGCTATTTGACTCTCCTCATCTAATAGTTTTCCAAACTCCTGCTCAATTAATCCAAGACTAACCATCTCTCCTCCAATTTTTGCAAAACGGCTATATCTATCTACAATAGTTACAAATCCATCTTTATCAATGTGACCCTTATCTCCCGTAATATACCATCTAATTCCATCTATCTCTCTTATAACCTCTTGTGTTTTCTGCTTATTTTTTAGATACCCTTTCATTACTTGTGTCCCACCGATTAACATCATTCCATCTTCTCCTTTTGGAAGTGGTTTAAAACTATCAGGGTCAACTATCATAAAACTACTTCCGGGTAGTGGCAGACCAATAGAGCCTCTCTTATTTCCTATTTGTATAGTAAAATCTGTTGGGTCAATAGCATCATGTAGATTACAACTAGCCACAGGTGTTGTCTCAGTTGTTCCATAACCCTCCAATATGCTCTTTCCAAATCTTAATTTAAATAGTTCTGCTACCTCTTTTGGAAGTTTCTCTGCTCCTGCAATAACTATCCTTAAACTTTCAAACATTAAGGGGTGTATTTTTCTATTTCTCGCATATAGTCTGTAAAAAGTAGCAGTTGCAAATAGTATTGTAGCTTTATATCTCACAGCCAACTTCGCAATTGAAAATCCATCTGTTGGGTCAGGGTGGCAGACTACCGGAACTCCCTCTATAAGAGGGAAAAGAGTTGTCACCGTCAAGCCAAAAGAGTGAAAAATTGGTAAGCTCCCAAGCATTACATCTTGTTCTGTTGGATTTAATACTGTAGCTATCTGTTTAATATTTCCCATAATATTAATGTGACTCAACTCTATCCCTTTTGGACTCCCTTCACTGCCACTAGAGAACATAATAACTGCTGTATCGGCTCTTTTAACATCTTTTATAAAAAATAGAGTGAGTAGCTTAGTTGGTAAAAATCTTGCTATTATAAAAGTTGTCAGCTGTTTTAATCTACCAATTTTACCTTTTAACTCCTCTAAATATATAACCTCCACCTCATCTAAAACTTTATCAAGATTAAACCCCTTAGCTTTTAATTTTACAATAAATCGTTGTGAAGTAATAATATATCTTATCTCTGCTAACTCAATGGCTCGTTGAATACTCTCTATACTACTAGAGTAGTTTAAGTTAACTATAGTTTTACCAAGAGTCAAGGTTGCCATATTTGCAATAGACCCACCTGCACTTGTTGGAACAATTAAACCGATATTTTGCTCATTTTTCAAAATCTCTTTTAACGGTTTTCTCATAAGTAAGACAGCTGTTATAAATCCATAACCGTTCAGTTTTACACCTGTCGAATCTGCAATAGAGAGATTACTTCCCACCTCTTTTGCTTCTCTTATCCATGCTTTTGGTATAGTTGGTAACCTTTGAGCATAAGATTGCCATGATAGAATAGACAACTTAAATACCTCCTCTTTTACCTCCACTGCATTTGAGTGTATATCCATTGGTTTTCCAAAAGTAATCCCTATATCTTTTAATCTTTTATTTCTCATTTTTGTTGAAGCATAAGAAAATCCACCTTCCCATAAACCCCTTAGATAGAAAGGTACTATTACTGCAACTCTATTGACATTGGCTGTTGCTAACTCAAAACCTTTTTGAAACTCCCCTAAATGTCCATTTCGAGATAATCTTCCCTCCGGAAAAAGTGCTACTGTCTCACCACTATTTAATGCTTTAGATACTAAAGAGAGAGCTTTTCTTCCTCCGCGGGTAGATATTGGAATTACTCTAAAAAACTTTAAGATAGGTTTTAAATACCAAATATTATAATAGGCTCTGTCTATTACAAATCTTATCTGTTTAGGGTAGGCAATTTGTAAAAATGCCCAATCTAAAAATGATATATGGTTTCCTAAAAGAAGTACACCTCTACCTGATTTCAGATTATCTAATCCCTCAACAGATACCCTATATCTAAGTCCAAATAGAATACGAACAATAAATCTAACCATAGATTGAGGTAACTGTATAAGGGTGTATATAAAACCTACAAACGCTATAATCATAGCCAATACGAATAATCCTTGACTTGATATTCCAATATATGCAAAAAAGGCAGATAAAATTAAAAATATAAACATAGATATATTCTGCATAAAGTTACTTCCTGCTAACACTTTACCCATAACTCTTTTAGGTGTAGCAAACTGTATAAGAGTATTTAGAGGAACAATAAAGAGTCCGGAAAAAAATCCATAAAAGAACAATAGGATACTAAATGCAACTAATGAGTTTAAAGTGGATATAAAAAAAAGAGAAAGAGCAATTCCAAATGCACCAATAGGAATGATACCTGTCTCAATATATTTTCTACTTACTTTTCCTACAAATATTGAACCAACTATTATCCCAACTCCTGATATAGATAGTAGTCCTTGTGCTATTACTGTATTATTAACCCCCATCTTCTCCTTTAAATACTCTCCAAAAATTGCAACAATGAGTTGAGATATACCCCAAAAGATAGATAATCCAATAATACTAAGCCAAACAGTCTGATTTCTCTTAATAACTTTCAGATTTCCTCTAAAGTATGTAAAATTTGCATAGTTTTTAGGTTTAACAAGCATATCTCGTTTTATATCTATCTTTTTTGTTAAATTAAGAGATAGCAGAAACTCAATAGTGGAGGCTCCAATTAAGGCAAATCCTAAAGGATATATTGTTTGTAATATTTGGGCTTTATCTGTAGTATAATTATTTAATAGATACTCAAAAAATACGGAATATATAACAGCACCAGCTAATATAGATATAATAGTAATAGATTGAACTATAGCATTTGCCTCTGTCAACCTCTCATTTCCAACCATCTCTTTTATAAGTCCATATTTAGCAGGTGCGTAAATAGCACTTTGAGCTGCTAAAATAAATGTCATACTAAAAGCAAACCAAAACCAACCGTTGATATAAGATATTAATATAATCGTTGTAATTACAACAGCTACAAATGAAGCAACTTGTATTATTTGAACTTTTGGATATTTGTCACTTAAAAATCCAGCAGGAGAGAATAGAAATATAAAGGGAAGTAAGATTAAAGCATTAATAGTTGCTGTTAATATGACTAACTCACTCCCATCATAAGCTTTAAAAATGGTATTTTGAAGCACTATTTTATGTCCTAAATCTGTCATTGCATTTAAAAAAACAATTAAAATATAAGGTGTAAATCCGCCTATTTTAAATAATGATTTCACCATTCTCTCCTAATAACTTTTAATAACATTAAAAATGAAAAGAGCTTAAATGTCAACTGTTACTTTATAGTATCTTTTTCAATAGAAAATTATAGTAATCACAAAAATGTCGAAAATGATTATCAATCTATAATGTAATAATATTCTATCTACTTCAATTTCACCTCACTAGCTATATATATGTAATATATAACTTTCTTTTAACAAGAATTGGCAGTTAAAGTGTCGTAGCCTAACTATCGTGGCTTAAG
>CAZROY010000052.1:0-7743 GCA_964601885.1 uncultured Sulfurovum sp.
AGAAACTCAGGTACATAAATTCCTCCAAAACTAGCACTTGGATTTAAAATTGCCTCTGAAAAATCTACTTTGATTGGTTTAACTCCATCATTACCACGAGTCTCTATAAACTGCATATTTTATCCTATATTTTTTTGTTAGAATTTTTTATCAAACGGATTATATCGCAATCTCCCTTATATCCTTTAACTTAACAAAACTATAGCTAAATATATTTACTCTCTACTCAACAGTTACAGATTTAGCCAAATTTCTAGGCATATCAACATCATTTCCAAGTCTTATAGAGATTTCTAATGCTAAGAGTTGAGTAATAACCATCATTTCAAAAAACTCTAACATTGGGTGAGAGCTATATTTGGTCTGAATAAAATCATCAGCAAGTTCAAACGGCTCTGGAGATATTGCTAAAATTGTAGCATCTCTAGCACTAAGCTCCTCTACATTTGATTTTATCTTTTCATAATGAAGGGTTTTTGGCATCAGTGCAATGGTAAATAGTTCACTATCAGCTAAAGCTATTGGTCCATGCTTCATCTCTCCTGCTGGATAACCTTCTGCATGTAAATAACTTATCTCTTTTAATTTTAATGCTCCCTCTAGTGCTAATGGAAAAAATAGGTCTCTTCCAATAAAGAAAAAGCCGTGACCATGTAGGTATCTTTTTGATAATCTGTGGATTTTATCATGTAGCATATCGGTTACAATTAACGCTTTTGGAGTGTGTCGAACCGCATCTAACTCTCTTTTTATCTCTTTATCTAATATAGAGTTTTTAAGTTTCGCAATATATAGAGTTAAAAGCCACAAAATCATTGTTTGAGTTGCAAAAGCCTTTGTACTAGCTACCCCTTTTTCAATACCAGCTCTAGTTAAAATTGCTTTATCACTCTCTCGTACAATAGATGAGTTATCAACATTGCATATAGTAAGACTCTTTAACTTCGCTCTTTTTGCCATTTTCAAAGCCTCAAGAGTGTCTGCCGTTTCACCACTTTGAGATATAGTAATAAAAAGGGTCTCTTTTTGAAGTAAAGGCTCTTTATATCTAAATTCTGACGCTATTTCAACTTGACATGGTATCTTTGCAATTCTCTCTAATAGATACGAGCCTGTAAGTGCAGAGTGATAGCTTGTTCCACACGCACAAATTTTAATATTGGTTATATCTCTAAAAAAATCACCATCTAACTCTTCAAACACCACCTCACTATCAAGAACTCTACCAATCATGGTATCATTCATAACTTGCGACTGCTCATAAATCTCTTTCTCCATAAAAAATCTAAATCCATCTTTTTGAGCCATCGCTTTATTTGTAGCTAAACCTTTTGTTGTAAAGTTTTTCTCTCCATTTTTATCAAAAAGGGTAACCTTTTCACCTTTGGCATAACCATATTCACCATCTTCAAGATAATATACCTCATTTGCTTTGCCAATAATTGGTGTATCGGACGATGCGAAATAGACCTCATCTTTATTAAAACCAATAAGCATAGGTGAGCCATTTTTAGCAAAAAATATGGTATCAGGAGAGGCTTCTGTAATAATTAAAATAGCATAGGCACCTTCCAATCTCTTGATAGTTTGATTAAATGCTTGAAATGGGTCACTAGTTGAATTATAATAATATTCAAATAGATGAACTATTGTCTCTGTATCTGTCTGGCTTAAAAAATTGATACCATCTTTTTCAAGTTTACTCTTAAGCTCTTGATAATTCTCTATAATACCATTATGAACCACAAAACTATACTCTCCTAAATGTGGGTGGGCATTAAGCTCTGTTGGTTTTCCATGTGTCGCCCATCTTGTGTGACCAATTGATACCCCAAAACCGATACTTTTATAATCTTTTGTTTTATCTCTTAGATTTTTTAACTTTCCTACAGCTTTAAACTGTTTAAGTTGATTATTTTTAATAACTGCTATACCCGCCGAATCATATCCTCTATACTCCAACTCTTGTAACCCATCTAATAAAATCTCTTTTTTCTCTTTTTTACCAATATAACCAACAATGCCACACATATATACTTTTATCTCCTATAATATATTTAATTTAGAAATAATAGCAAAGTTTTTGCTTTATTTAGTTAACTCTTTAATAATTAAATCTGTATTGCTACAGAAATTTCCATTTTTCTCTATTAAAAATAGGTTATTTACCCTATTTGTTTTGGTATGTATCTTGGCTGAAGTTATATCTATACCTAAATTATCAAATATATTTATAATATAACATAATATTCCCTTTTGATTTTTACAGTTTACTATCATAGTAGCATGTTCATTTGAGTGGTTACAGTCTATTTTTATCTCTTTTCGCTTTATATCAGGTTGGGGTAAATTTAGGGGCTTTGTGCAGTTTAGTGCTTTAATAATTATCCCTTCTATTAATATTAACTCACTACTATCTACAACTTCATTAAACTCTAGGTTAAAATATTTAATTCCATTAAATAGTTTGCAAATATCCATATTTACAATATCTAATCTTCTTAACTTGTTTAGTAGATAACTTAAATCCAAATTATTTTTTCTAATAATTTCTATTGTTAAAAATTTACTATTGTCTATTGAAAATATATAATCATCTAAAATATTACTCTTATTTGCAATATCTATAATCTTCTCTGGCGAATATTTCATAAATAGCAAGTCTGATGGAATGGATAAAATCTTTTTTTGTAGTACTCTAGGTAGAGATTTAAACTTCGTAAATTTTTGGAGGGTTTTCTCTTTTTTTAATCTTTTACTAGTCTCATTTATCTTATTGTTATAAGTAAGAGCTAATGAAGCTTGTATATATAGAGAATATATAAGTTTTGCATTGAAATCACTATATATACCTACACCAACTCCACTCATATCAGAATAGGTTAATAGATAAATTAAATCCAATTTGATTTGAGTAGAAAATATGGACGCAAATTTTAAGATAGTCTGTTCACTATTTAAATCTTCTCTTTGTGCAGTAAAACTCATTTTGGTATGATAAGTGATTAAAAGTTTACCAAGCTTTATCTCTGCTACTGTAAATCCTAACTTTTTAGCATATACTCCAAATAGTTCAGCTCCAACTATTGAGTGGTCTCGTACTCTCCCCTTTCCTGCATCATGGAGCAGAACAACCAATTTTAATAATGCTCTCTCCCTTGCCTTTAATCTTTTAAATATTGTTTGAAGTCTAAAATCTTGAATATGCTCTAACTCATATAGAGACCTAATAGAGTGAATTCCCACAGGATATTGATGATACCCATCAAATTGTGGTAGATTTAGAACTTTTTTAAGAGGTGATATAGTATATGATATGAGATGTGCATCTAAAAGAGTTTGAATAATAGATGCACCATGTGGTTGAAAAAATATTTTTGATATAGATTTATATATAGTAGAGTTAGCCCTTTTGGGTTTTTTAGCATATATTAAAGCTTCTAAAAGTGTTGGGTGGGCTACAAACTCCTCCTTTACTTGACACAACTGCTCTATAAACTCCTCTAATTTAATATAGCTTTCGTGAGGTTTTAATATTTTAATATTTTTAGATATGCAATCTTTATTTGTTAGTCGATATATCCATATTGAGGAGTATAACTTTACAATTTGGAGTTGCCGACTCACTTTTTGTGCAAATTTCATCTGCTCTTTATAGCTATTTTTATATCCCAAATATTGGGCAACTTGGGGAATTAACTCCAACCGTAAGCTATCCTCCTTTCGTCCATTGGCAAAATGTAGAGCTGAACGAACTCTAAAAAGAAAATCTAATGCTATATGAAAGTATTTATACTCATTATCAAGAATAATCTCTTTTGGTAACTCCTTAATTTTATTGATATTAAATAGAATATTACCTATCCAATATACTAAATTTGCACTTCTAAATCCCCCCTCTCCCTCTTTTAAATTTGGTTCCATAGTAAGAGGATATTTTAAATGTAGCTTCTTTAATTCATCTATTTTAGCTTTAATAAACTCATTCTGCTTATAGTGTCTAATGGCATTTAACTCATTTTGAACCTCTGTTAGCAGATAACGAGAACCCTCTATAAATCTTGCTTCTATCATTGATGTTTTAATAGTTATATCACTTTTAGAGACATCAAAAATCTCGTCAACCTCATGTACTCTATGTCCCAATTTCAAACCACAATCCCAAAGAATATGTAAAATCTTCTCAATTATCTCTTGTGTATTATATCCTTTTGTCCTTTTATATACAATCATTAAATCAATATCAGAATATACACACAACTGCTCTCTTCCATAACTTCCAAGTGCAAATAGTGTTATAGGTAAAGTGTTTTTCATTGGTATATAATTCCCAAAAGATGAACGAATAGCCACCTTATATACTATCTTCAGTAGAGTATCTACAGCTCTTGTGTGTTTATATAAAAAATCTCTTCCTTTGGAGTTGGCAAAACTATTTTCTAATGTTTTAAAATAGCTTTTAATATCCTTTTTTAATAGCTTTGCTATCTCAAAATCTGACGCATTATTATATAATAGTGTTTCAATCTCTACTTCTCTATTTATCAAGATTAACTCCAATTTATTATCTCATCTTGATATAATAGCAAAAAAAAATTATGGATAGTATATATGGACTTAATCAAGAAGGTAAAAAGACGAGAGAGGTTAACACAAAAAGAAGCGGAAGCACTATATGAGCTTGACCTATTCACTTTGGGGGAGTTAGCAGATGAAATTCGTCAAGAGAGATTTGGCAAAAAGAGCTATTTTAATATTAATAGGCATATTAATCCAACCAATATATGTGCTGATGTTTGTAAATTTTGTGCATATAGTGCTAGACGTAAAAACCCAAACCAATACACAATGAGTCATGAAGAGATATTGGAGATAGCTACTACCGCATATAATAATGGAGCAAAAGAGGTACATATTGTATCAGCTCACAACCCAAATAGTGGCATTGAGTGGTATATGGGTGCATTTAAAAAAATAAAAGATAGATTACCATCTATCCATATAAAAGCTATGACAGCAGCAGAAGTGGATTTTTTATCACGACAGTATGGATTAAGTTATGATGAGGTTTTAGATAGAATGATAGAGAGTGGTGTTGACTCAATGCCCGGCGGTGGAGCAGAAATTTTTGATGAAAAAGTAAGAGAGTATCTATGTAAAGGTAAAGTTGGCTCAACAGAGTGGCTTGAGATACATCAGAAGTGGCACGAAAGGGGAAAAGAGAGTAATGCAACAATGCTATTTGGGCATATTGAGAGTAGAGCAAATAGAATAGACCATATATTAAGATTAAGAGAACTTCAAGATAGAACAGGTGGATTTAACGCTTTTATTCCTTTAGTTTACCAAAAAGATAATAACTTCTTAAAAGTTCAACAATATTTAACAGGTCAAGAGATATTGAAAACCTATGCGATAAGTAGAATTCTCTTAGATAATATTTCTCATATTAAAGCCTATTGGGCAACAGCATCAATAAATCTAGCTTTAATTGCCCAAGAGTTTGGAGCAGATGATTTAGATGGAACAATAGAGAAAGAGTCTATTCAGTCAGCAGCAGGAGCTGAAAGTAGAAATGGAATAGATATGAATGAATTTATAAATTTAATTAAAAATTCTGGATTTATACCTGTTGAAAGGGATAGTCTATATAATGAGGTGAGATATTGGAAAATGTAGTAGAGTGGCTAAAAGAGAATGGCAATTTAAAAATTATAGATGAGAAGTTAGATGTAGAGTTGGAAATTCCACATATTGCATATATAGAGGTAAAACAAAAGGAGTCTCGTCCACTTCTGTTTACAAAACCTATTAATAGAGCCAAAGGTATAGAGTATGATATACCTGTACTAATGAATATCTTTGCAAATCGGGAGTTAACAGAGAAAATTTTTGGAAAAAATCCCGATATAATAGCAGAGGGAATTGAGAAGTTACTAAAATTAAAACCACCTAAAGGGTTTATTGAGAAATTAAAACTGATACCTC
Organism: uncultured Sulfurovum sp.; assembly: GCA_964601885.1. GTDB lineage: Bacteria > Campylobacterota > Campylobacteria > Campylobacterales > Sulfurovaceae > UBA1140. The sequence goes on from CAZROY010000052.1 coordinate 5,989, forward strand.
AACTAATCAAACTAAAAAATATTTTTCCAAAAAGGCTTAAGTCATCTGGTAAATGTCAAGAGGTTATTATATGTCAAGATAATATAGATTTAGATAAGTTACCAATTCTAAAGACTTGGGAAGAGGACGGTGGAGCTTTTATTACAATGGGGCAGGTTTATACTCAATCATTAGATGGCAAGATGCAAAATCTTGGAATGTATAGACTTCAACAATATAATAAAAACCATCTAGGAATGCATTGGCAAATTCATAAAGATGCCTCATCTTTTTTTGACCAATATAAGAGAGCTAATAAACAAATGCCTGTAACTGTAGCTATTGGTGGCGACCCTTTATATATTTGGTGCGGTCAAGCTCCAATGCCTCATGGTATGTTTGAGATGTTACTATATGGATTTGTAAGAGAAAAAAATGCACAGCTTGTTAAATCTATTACCAATAATATATATATTCCAGAAGATGTGGATATTGTAATAGAAGGGAGTGTTGACCCAAACAGAATGGAGATAGAAGGTCCATTTGGAGACCATACCGGCTACTACACTCTAAAAGAACCTTATCCTGTTATGGAAGTAAATACAATTACTATGAAAAAAGAGCCTGTTTTTCAAGCTACAGTTGTTGGAAAACCTCCACTTGAAGATAAATATATGGGTTGGGCAACAGAGAGGATATTCTTACCAATGTTAAAACCTATGACGCCAGATTTAATAGATTATTATATGCCAGAGAATGGTGTATTTCATAATTTAATCTTGGGAAAAATGAAAACTCTATATAAAGGACATGCCAAGCAGTTTATGCACGCATTTTGGGGTGTGGGACAGATGAGTTTTGTAAAACATGCCATATTTGTAAATAGTAATGCTCCAAAACTTGAGGATACTCAAGCCATCACAGAGCATATTTTAAATAGAGTTGAACCTAAAAGAATTTTAATTACAGAGGGTATAATAGATGCACTTGACCACACAGCCAATGAGCCATTAGTTGGTGGTAAATTGGGTATTGATGCAACAGGAGATGAGGTTAAAAATGGGGTTCAAGAGCCAATTAGTGATACTCTTTTATTGAAAAAAATACAACAAATAGATAGTAGTATAGTTGAGTTAAAACAGTATTTTACCCATACTAAAAATCCAATATCTGTAGTCACTATTAATAAAAGAAAATCTGTTATGGATACAATAGATACTCTTTTCTCTCTGAAAAAACATATTAAAATATTAATTATAGTCGATAGAAAAAACAATGATATTAATGAACCCTATATGTTATTATGGCGTGTGGTCAATAATATAGATGCACAAAGAGATATAATCTTAAATCCGTTTATTATAATAGATGGAACAAATAAGAGTACTCTTGATGGATTTAATAGAGAGTGGCCAAAAGACACCCACTGTAGTAAAGAGGTTTTAGAGAATTTACAAAAGAGAGGTCTAATTAATATTAATGAAAATTTTATTAGAAAATTTGGACTTTTGCCTTTTAATTAATTTTCAATAAAACTAAATCCAATTCTCCAATTATCGGATAACTAATAACTATTAACAGTAAAAACTCTTTATAAATGCCTTATATCGGGCTTTTGCTTAATTTACACTTAAAATGAGGTTGGAAAAATTTTTATCCAACCTCACAATAAATCATCTCCCAGCCCCAAAAAACAATCACAACTCTTTGGAGTTTTAGTCCATTATTTATATAATTTTGTACCAATTCATCTTGTTCATATCTATCTAACTCCTC
>CAZROY010000053.1:0-4946 GCA_964601885.1 uncultured Sulfurovum sp.
ACCACACGATACGGGAATGGTAACTCTAATTACCCAATCCCAAAGTGAATTTGCTTTACATATTAGAGCTGTTCTTGGATTGCCTTTATCATATAAGTTTTATGGAGCAGGAGCGAGTGGGGCTTATAAGGCAAAAAGTGACTCTAAAAATCCTAAAATTTCAATTCCAAAAGGTGCATTTACAGAGAACTCTTTTGTAAGAGTATTTGGTAAACCAAACTCCCATATTGGACGAAGAATGGCTCTATCTTTAGTTTTAAATGATAATATAGAAGAGGCAAAAAGAAAAGCTTTAGAGATTATAGAGTCAATTAGTGATAGCTAAATCACCTAATCGCTATCTTTGAGAAAGAGAATTATAATTTTAGCTATATGTTAGCAATACTCTTTTATTAAAAAAAAGTGGGTATAATCTATTTAAATTTTCAAAGGATTATGCCCATGATTAAAAAAATTATACTTGGATTATTTGCGGTAATCATTGTTGCTATTGTTGGACTTTTTACAATTAATGGTAAAGATAATTATGACCCAACTAAATATTCAGCTGTTGCGACTAATGGTATTAATATAGGTTCAAAGATAGAGTTTACACTTCCAGACCAATTTGATAAGCCCCATTCATTAACTAATAAGACAAAAAAGCTTATTGTGGTATTTGCTAAATCAACAGGACATACAGTTAAAGGTTATTTAAATAAGCAAGATAGGAACTATTTAATAGAGAGAGATACTCTATTTGTAGCGGATATTAGTCCAATGCCTACAGTTATTAGAAATACATTTGCACTCCCTGATTTAAGAAAAAGTCCATACTCTGTTATACTTATTTATGATGAAAATATATCTAAAAGTTTAAAAAATAAAGAGGCAGAAGATAAGATTGCTATTGTTAAATTAAAAGATAAGAAGGTAATAGATGTAAAATATATTACAACGACTAATGAGCTTAAAAACCAACTACAATAGAGTGGTAGCTTGAAATAGTTTGAGTAAAGTGGTGTTTGGAATTTAAATAAAGCTTATGAACTTATTATTGCTTATAATATTAAGATGCAATTTTATTACATTTAAATGTGATAAAAAGAGTAAAAATCCCAATGGTCTTTTTTCAAAGGGGGTTTATGAGTAATTCACTCACTCTTTTGACACTCATATAAAGCTACCCCCTCTCTTACTCCATCATCAATAACAGTGGAGATGTTAAATTTGCATATATTATAAAGCTCCTCATAAATTAATACTCCAGAGGCAATTAAATCTTCTCTCCCATTGCCTACACTCTCTATTCTCTCTTCCGGTGACATAAGTAAGAGTCTCTTGAGCTGTTTTACTAAATCTATTCTAGTTAAAATGGTTCCATTTATTTTATCTTTATCATAGGTTGAATAAGTTAAACCCAATTTCATACTAGCAATAGTAGTAGGTGTTCCAGCAATTGCTATAAACTGTTCAACTTTTCCATATTTATTATATATATCATGACAAAAGTGCTTTATATCATTCATAAGAGTAGATATGGCATTTGCTATTTCGCTTAATGTTTTAAAACTTTGAGCAAGAGTAACAATTCCTATAGCAAAACTTTTAGCTATAGTTTTATCACTCTCTATATAGTGAAAGATTAACTCTGTTGATGCACCTCCAATATCTGCTAATACAAAGCTCTTTGGAGTTGCACCTAAGAGTCTGAGACGCTCTTTTGTAGCAATTAGGGCATATTTTGCCTCATCATCTCCATTTATGATATTAAATCTAACTCCTGTTTCTAATTCTATTTTATTTAATATTTCATCTCTATTCTCTGCTCGTCTCATAGCTTCTGTAGTTACTGCTTTGATAGAAGAGTCTGAAAAATCTATTTGAGTTTTAGCTTTATTTATAGCATTTATAATTCTATTTAATGCTCCTTTACTAATTTTGCCTGTTGTTGTTAACCCATCAGCCGTTTTTACTGTTTGATGAAATGTCGATATAGACTCCGTTCTATTACAATCCATTTTTAAGATACGGATACTATTTGAGCCTAAATCAATAGCTATAATATTTTTTTTCATCTAAGCTCCTTAAATTTAAATCCATTACGACTCAAAATATTTCGTATCTCATTTTGATGTTCTATCCCTTTTGTCTCTAAATCTACAGATACGACAGCATCACCAAATTTTAAATCTATTGAGGTTCTATCATAACCAATTTGTACTATATTTGCATTAACTTGAGTTAATAACTTAGTAAATTGCATAAGTGAACCCGGTTTATCAACCATTATAACACTTAGTTTCATCTTTCTACTACTCTTTACTAATCCCTTTTCAATAATTAGAGATAACATTGTAACATCAATATTCCCTCCACTCAGAACTACTCCAACTTTAGAGCCTTTTGGAAGATTTAATCTATGTTGCATAAGAGTAGCAACTCCAACTGAACCGGCACCCTCTACTAGAAGTTTCTGCTTTTCAAGTAAAAATAAAATTGCCTCTGCTATTTCATCTTCTGAGACAAGTTCCAAATTATCAACATATTTTAATATGTATTGTAGAGTTATAGGGGAAGCGTCTCGTACTGCAATTCCATCAGCAATTGTTCTTACACTTTTTGTTGACCTAGCCTCTTTTGTATCAAATGAGTCTTTCATGGCTGTAGCTCCAAGAGATGCCACACCTATTATCTTTATATTTGGATTTATAGCCTTAGTAGCAACTCCAATACCGGAAATTAATCCACCACCACCAACAGGTACAATAATAGCATCTAAATTTTTATGCTCCTCTAACATCTCTAAAGCTATTGTTCCTTGTCCTGCCATAACAGAGGTATCTGTAAATGGGTGAACAAAATCTCTATTATATCTTTTTGCATATTCTATAGCATAAGAGTACGCCTCATCATAATTCGCACCATGTAAAATAACATCTGCTCCAAACTCTTTAACCCCTTGAACCTTAGTTAAAGGAGTACTATCTGGCATAACAATAGTAGCTTGTATATTAAAATATTTAGCACTAAATGCCACTCCTTGAGCATGATTTCCTGCACTAGCAGCCACTACTCCACCAATTTTGTCCTCTTCAATAAGAGATGCAATCTTATTGAATGCACCTCTTAATTTAAATGCACCTGTAAGTTGCAAATTTTCTTTTTTTAGATAGACCTCATATCCACTTATATCACTTAAGCTTGGTGCATAAGAAAAAGGTGTACGATGTGCTACACCTTTTAATCTATCTCTTGCATTTTTTATAGACTTTAAATCCAACATTAAACATTCCTAGATATTATATTGGTGCAATTATATCAAAAAGGATAAAAATTATGGAATGTGAAATCCCACAAGTAAATTCAAATAGAGAAGAGATAAAAAAATATTTTCAAAATAGTAAAACCATAGCGGTAATAGGTTGTTCTCCAAAAGAGACAAAAGATAGTAATAAAGTGGCGAAATATCTATTAGAAGTGGGGTATAATATAATACCCGTCTATCCTAAAGGGGATACAATTTTAGGTCAAAAGGTATATAGAAATTTGGCAGATATAGATAAACCGGTGGATATGGTTGTAGTATTTAGAAAACCAGCTGTTGTAGATGAAATAGTGAATGTCTCTATTAGTAGAGGTGATGTTAAGATAGTTTGGACTCAAATTGGAATAGTAAATAATGTAGGGGCAAAAAGAGCAAAAGATGCAGGAATTTCTGTGGTACAAAATCACTGTGCTATGATTGAACATAGAGCAATATTTAATAGATAACTAGCTAAAATCCCAATCGTCTTGAGCAGTTAAGCGTCAGTCTATTTCGTGAAGTTTTGAGGAGATTTAACTAAGAGTACAGTGTACTCTTTTGGATAGGATAGGTTCTTATAATGATGTGGAGAACTATTGAGTCTCTTTTTTTTTATTGTGATATAATTCCACAACACATCAAAAGGCAAAAGATGAAAAAGATAATATATGGCATAAGCAACTACAAAATGGCAAGAGAGAAAGATTATCTCTATATAGATAAAACCCAATATATAGAAAAACTAGAAAATATAAATGAGAAATATATGATATTTTTACGCCCAAGAAGATTTGGTAAATCTCTGTTTCTCTCCACTCTCCACTACTATTATGATGAAAAGAGCCAAGATGAGTTTGATGCAATATTTGGTGATACCTATATTGGCAAAAATCCAACTCCTCTAAAGAGTAGCTATAGGATTCTCTTTTTTGAGTTTAGTGGAATAGAGGTTACAGCCAATGATTTAAAAGTATTATATAAAGATTTTACAGACAATATTAAAAAAGGAGTAGTAGGATATTTTAAAGAGTATAACTATCCAAATAAATATGTAGAGAAAATATATTCTCTTGAAAATCCTAAAGAGGTAGTCAAAGTATTTTTTGAAATAGTTAGAGATGACCAAATCTATCTACTTATAGATGAATATGACCAATTCGCCAACGCCATTCTAGCCCACAGTATGCAAGAATTTCTAAAAATAGTAGGCAAAGGTGGGTTTGTGCGAAGCTTTTATGAAGTAATAAAAGGAGCTACCCTATCAGGTGTGGTTCAAAAGATGTTTATAACAGGAGTTACCCCAATTACACTAGATAGCCTAAGTAGTGGATTTAATATAGTGCTAAATATATCTCAAAGAAAAGAGTTTAATGCAATGGCTGGATTTACTCACAAAGAGGCACTCTATTCATTAGAGGAGACTATCTTTAAGAGATGTAATATTATTAACAAAGAGGAGTTTATTGGTACAATAGAGACTTGGTATAATGGGTATAAGTTTAATCTAAAAGCCCCAAATAGAGTCTATAATTCAACTCTATTAAACTATTTTATTTCCAATTTTGATTATGATGATTGTACTATGCCTACAAAGATGCTAGATGTTAATGTAGCAAGTGACTACAAAGCGATAATGAGGCTTTTTAATATAGGAGATAGC
>CAZROY010000054.1:0-5807 GCA_964601885.1 uncultured Sulfurovum sp.
TTGTTAAAAGAAAGTTATATATTACATATATATAGCTAGTGAGGTGAAATTGAAGTAGATAGAATATTATTACATTATAGATTGATAATCATTTTCGATATTTTTGTGATTACTATAATTTTCTATTGAAAAAGATACTATCAGTTCCGTAAATCATTGCTGTCAATGGCACGGATATAAAGAATTGTGGTAGGGGTATCCATTGAAGTTTTTTAATATTGAGGTCACTATAGTGGAGCAGGTTCACTAGAAATTTAATCAATCCTAACCTATTTTTGATAAATAGTATAAATATGTTCGATTTTTCTACCCATGTTTAGAAGTAACATATCTACTAGCACGAGAGCCATCATAGCCTCACACACAATAGAGCCTCGAACTGCTACACATGGGTCATGTCGTCCTTTTAGTTCACAAATTGTAGCTTTGTTGTCTTTTGTAACTGTCTCCTGAGGTTGAAATATGGAAGGAGTTGGTTTAAAATGTGTTTTAACTATAATATCATCTCCATTAGATACTCCTCCCAATATTCCGCCAGAGTGATTGGTTTTAAATCCATTTGGAGTTATTTGGTCATTATTTTCACTCCCTTTTAATTTAGCTGATAACACCCCATCACCTATCTCTACAGCTTTTGACGCATTTATACTCATCATAGCCTCAGATAATATGGCATCTAATTTATAATAGATTGGTTCACCAAGTCCAATGGGAACACCTTTTGCAATGGTTACAACCACTCCACCAACAGAGTTATGAGAATTTTTGGCATCTAAGATTACTTGTTCCTGTTTCGCTTCAACATCTTTATCTAATGCATAGAGTTTACTTCTCCTCGCATACTCAAAATCATAATTTTTTGCCTCTATTTCACCAACAGCAGATAGACCAGATTGTATCTCTACTCCAATACTTTTTAAGATAAGTTTAGCAATAGCTCCACCTGCTACTCTAGCAACTGTTTCTCTAGCTGAACTTCGTCCTCCTCCTCTATAGTCCCTTATCCCATATTTATGATAATATGTAAAATCTGCATGAGCTGGACGAAAAAGGTTTTTAATGTTATCGTAATCTCTGCTCTTTTGATTATTATTAAATATAATCATCATAATCGGTGTGCCTGTACTTAATCCATTAAAAGTACCAGACAGTATCTCTACTTTATCATCCTCCTTTCTTGCAGTTTCTAGTTCGCTTTTACCCGGTTTTCTTCTATTAAGCTCTTGTTGAATAAACTTCTCATCTATTCTAACCCCACTTGGAACACCATCTATAATACACCCCAAAGCTTTTCCATGCGACTCACCAAAAGTTGTAATGGTAAATCTCTCTCCAAATCTATTCACTATTTATCCTCTTGAAGTTTTCTAAGTGCAATATGGGCAGCTCTCTGTTGTGCCTCTTTTTTACTTCTACCTATTGCGGAAGCGATAATTCTATTTTGTAACTCAACTGCTATTTCAAACTCTTTCTTATGGTCTGGTCCAAAAGCTCTAATCATTTTATAGTTTGGGGTTTCTCCAAAGTCCGCTTGTGTTAACTCCTGAAGAGTGGTTTTAAAATCTTTGGAGAGTGAGTTTAAATCTATGGTTTTATAACTTTTTTCAATAAGTTCTACAGCTATTTTGGAAGCAACTTTTAATCCACTTTCTAAATATATAGCTCCAATTAGAGCCTCAAATGCATTAGACAATAGAGATGGTTTTGTTCTTCCTCCATTATTCTCTTCTGCCAAAGATATAAAAATAGCCTCACCTAAATTTATATTTAATGCCAATTTTGTAAACCCTTTTTCATTTACAAGTGAAGCACGAATTTTGGATAATACTCCTTCATCTTCATTAGGGAATTTTTTAAAAAGATACTCTCCAACTATTAAATCAAGAACAGCATCACCTAAGAACTCTAATCTTTCATTATTATAAGGTTTCTTATAACTTTTGTGAGTGAGTGCTTCGGTGATGAGGTTCTCTTGTTTAAAACTATAGTTTAAGGCATCTTCTAAAGCTTTAAATTTACTCATTTTTTTCCTTTATTTAATTTATCTTTTCCCATATTTTTTAAAGCAGAGAAAAACCTGTATTGGTTCTCTTTTTACCGATACTCTCTTGAACTTGTATAGAGTCAATAGCGTAACATTTAGGACATCTATCAAATGAGATGGGAAAATGCTGTTTACATCTATTACAACTATAACTAAAATTTAAATCCAAATCAAAATTACCACCCCTTTGTGCAGAGTTAATTGCATCAATAGCAAATATTCCACTTGAAGGAGTATTCTCTTTTTGAGGTAAAATACCCTTAGCAGTATATATCCCATTAAGGGTATTACATGATGAGATTATATCAAAATTGAGGTTTGAAGATGGTAAGAACCATAAAATATCAACTATTAAATAAATTCTATCTTTATCTAAAAGTTCCCATGCAGTATTAAAATCCAATCGAAAAAGCTCTCTTATTATTCGTCTATATGAACCATTCTTTATAATCTTTTTTAGTTGAATAATTTTATCTTCTCTACTTATATGAATATTTTTTAAAAGTGAAGATACTTTTAAGTGAGTTTCTAATGCAGAGATATTCTCTCCCATAATTTCAAGTGGTTTGAGAGTTTCTTTTGCTTTATCATACTCGTTGAGTAGTTCATATACAATTTCTAAATAGTATAAGATGGTTCTATTTCTTGGGTGTTTTCTTAAAATCTCTAAAAATACAGATTCTGCTCTTTTTAAAAATCCTGCTCTTAAATAGGTCTCTCCTAAACCTTCGAGTAGATACTCTTTTTGAGTAAAAGATTGTAAATTATTAATAAGATATATATAAATACCAATTGCTTTTTGATACTCACCTTGAGTGCTAAATGTTTTTGCTAAAATAGATAGAGGAGTAATTAGGGTTGTTTCAAAAGGTAACTTATCAATATCTAGTGAACAGCCATCTATCTCTATTTTTCCTAAAAAACTTTTTAGATTTTTTAGCTGTATATCTTCTTTATAGTTTCCCATAAAATAAGATACAGTAGCCACAACCAATATAAGTATAGTAATAATTAAAATACTAAATAGAGGGTCATTATATGCTGGAAGAATTTTATCCAAAATAACTACCTTTTTTTAGATATTTTAACATAATTTTAGAAAAATAAAAAAATTAAATCTCTATAAAAATATAGAGATTTTCAACTCTTTAAATAGAATTATTTGGTTCAATATCTTAAAAAATCTATTATCAAATATAAGGTTTTTGTAACAGCTAATTAACCTCGACTTATACGAGCCTGAAAGAAACCATTATTAGAAGGGTTTTTATGATTGTTATTATCAGATTGATTGCTGTGTTCTCTATTTATAACACCATTCATATATCTATTATTTTCTTCATGATTTTCTCTATTTTGTTCCATTGCATTACTATCTACAATAGTAGCATTATGCCCTATCTCTGTTCCAACATGAGAGTTGCCATTATTTTCTCCATTTTGTTCTATTGCATTATTATTTACAATAGTACCATTATGCTCTATCTCTGTTCTAACATTAGGGTTGCCATTTTCACTATTTACTACTACTGAAGAGTGGTCATCTGATGATATGCTATCTCTATGTAATGAGTGTTGAGTTCTCCTTCCTTCATGTTCTAATGTAGCTTCTGTCTCAAGAATATGTCTTTTTGTTCTATTTATATCTACAACTGTTCCATTATATTCATATTGATGCTCTGCTTTCATTGAACTATGAATTGCCTCTAATATATCACTATTTAGTCCATCTAATGAGTCTATTGTATCTCTAACTACTCTATCTGTCCCATTTAATATCTGAATACCATTAGTAGCATTGCCATCCGCATCAAGTGTTTGAAGAAGTTGGGCTACAGTAATATTATCTTCAAGAATTGTAATATTATCCTCTAATAGAGAGCCATTAATCTCTCTTAATCTAATATCACCTAAAGTAAATATACAGTTTTGCCCATTTTCAAATTTAAATGTTCCATTGCTATCTGTAACACCTATCTCACTTCCACAACTATAATCTATGCCTTCGACTGCTGAGTCAACATAGTATCCCGTGCCTACTATTTTATCACTATTTGTAGTTGGAATTGTTGTTGGAATAGCGGTTGGAGATAGAGCTGTAGTTGTATTATTACCACTTGTGCCACTACCTCCTCCACAACCTATTAATAAAAGTGTAGCTGTTACTATTGAACTAAACATTAATTTTTTCATATCTATCCTTTAATTTTTTTTATAAAATGATTATATCAGAAAAATATTAGTAAAGTATTAATAGAGCATTATTAACATCTACCTTAAACAATAAAGATTAATTAGCTGTTGCAAAAAACATTTAAATAATGGAGATAGAGATACCATATAAGAGTATCTCCCAGTTTTATTAAAAATCACAATATAATTATTCAAACACCTCAACAATTCCTATTGTTCCATGAGGTGTACATTCACCTACTTCACCTTGAAAATACTCTTTTAACCAACACTCAACTAAAGGAGGTAGTTTATTGGGTTTTGCTATCTCATTTCCGTATCCGAGATTAATACCGCTAAAACCTAAATCAGCCAAAAACTGAATATTTCTCATCTCAAAAGAGATATCATCATAATTCCAATCCTTTTCAGGTGTCCCGTCATAATGTTCTGTTGTAATTTTTGTTTTCCAGAAATATGGTCTTACTCTCATACCGGTTTTATTATTACTCATGCCCCCAGCAATGGCAGATATGTATCTTGCTATGGCTTTGAAATTTTCATCATCATGAACCTTTCCGGGATTATAATTAAATGCAAGAGCATCCCAATTTACACCATAATTTTGATAATAATCAATAACAGTTCTCACACCTTCATCATCACTACTCCACCCTCCAACTGGCTCAGCTTTTGGGTCTGTTGGAATTCCCCATGTTTTTACAGTTGGAGCTAACATAACATTCGGAGCGTACTTCTCTCTAATATGGTCTATTACTTGCCAAAATCCAGCAAAATTTTGTGGAGGAGTTATCTCCAAAGCTTCGGGAAAATTAGCTTCATCTATTTTTGCAGGAAGATTATTGGGATTATTTTGATACTTTCTTCTCATAAGCCCCATAAAATACGCCATTGGGTCTGGTTCAAATCCCAAAAGGACACTCCCTTTTGCTTCTGACAATTTTATCATGGTTCGTTTAAAAGTATCAAAATATTTATAAATTTTCTTCGGATTTTGAAGTTGTTTTACTATACCTTTTCTACTTCCCATGATTTTACCCCACTGGTCATAAGCTATAACTATAATAAAATCATCTTCTGTATTTGACCTTTGTACAACCTCTTTCCATGTATCCAACTCACTTGGAATAAAATCTTTATATATTTTATGTCCATAACTGTAAGATTTTAAATCAATTCCCTCTTTTTTAGCTATTTGGTATGCCTTTGTAGCTGAAATAAAAAAATTTGAAGGAAAATGTCTTGTGTTAGATAATCCCTTTACAGAAATATTATCTATAATCGCACCCAATCCATCTTTTCGTTGAGAAGAAATCTCTTTTATGGAGATTTTCTCATGACCTCCTTTTCCTATAAAATCAACACTATACTTTTCCCATTGAGCAGTAGGGGTGATTTTAAGTATGCTGTTATTATTTAAAAAAACTTCAAAATCAGATGTATTATCCTCTCGTGCGTAAGCGTCTAAACTAAATCTGTATCGTTTACCCTCCTGTGTAGAAATAGTTTGAGTTATAAAATTGAACTTTTTGTTTCTATCAAGCTCTATTTTATATTTCCCATCTGTTGC
>CAZROY010000055.1:0-3876 GCA_964601885.1 uncultured Sulfurovum sp.
TCTAACTTCTTGAAGTTTATCTACTGTTATATTTTTTGGAAGTTTAAATTTGAGTTCATTAAAAGGTGGATTATGTTTTGCTTTGAAAGCTTTGGATAGACCTATAATAACATAACCTTTACGGATACGAGCAGAACGACCTTGAATAGTTATATTCATAAGTTCATCTTGTTTTTTATAGTGTGGTATTCTTACTTTTTCAGTATATTTACCTTGTGCTTTTAATTTTAAAAGACCAAAAAAGCTTTTAAAGTTTCTATCTACAATCCTAAGTATTTGTTGAGATGTATCACTAAGCAAAAGCTTATAGTTTTCATTAGTTTTACATTCGTGATAGTTTTTTGCATAGTTAAGATACTCATTATTATTAAAGTAGTATTGTCTTACACTATACAAACCTACATTGTAAAGTCTTGCAGAGTAATAAGATAACTGTTTAACAATTTCAAGTTTTTTAGAACTGAGTTTTAATCGGTTCTTTTGAGTTAGTATTATAGTTTTCATATAGCAATTATATACAAATTATGATAGAATGTCAATAGGGATTAATTTTCAGTAAAACTGATTATTTCTCCTCACCGCCATAAATGGCGATGTCTCCGAAATAAAGGAATAGAGATGAAAACAAAATCTTTAATGATTATTAGTAGAATTCCTAAAAGTGGTATGCGTCTTATTATGATGGGTATTATGGGAATGTTAAAAAAGGATATTCAAAAAATTGCATTTTTTAAGCCACTTGTTGATGATTTAAATCAAGATGCAGATATGGATTTCTTTAAAGAGTATTTTAAACTTGAACAGAAGAGAAATTCTGCTTATGCTTTAACTTTTGATGAGGTAAAAAGTATCTTATCACAAGATAAGAGTGAACTGATATATGAAAAGATATTAGAGAAGTATGAAACCCTAATAAGAGATTATGATTTTGTACTATGTGAAGGAATGGTAAATTGGGAGTTGGAAGAGCTGGTTGATTTTGATATAAATTTTGAGATTGCTAAAAATCTTCAAATTCCAACTATCGAACTAATTAATGGTCAAGACATGGATAGTGTAGATGAATTAACCAAACATATAGATTATATAATTAATCAATCAAAAAAATCAGAAGTTAGACTTCTTGGACTATTTATTAATAAACTGTCGTCTGAATGTCTGAATAGGGTTAAAAATCTAAAAAGAGATGTTCCAATATTCACTATACCACAGATAAAAGAGCTAAGTAAAATTACAATGTTAGATATAATATTAAAAACAGATGCAAAAAGTGTTACTCAATATACTAACTTAGATAGAACAATACATCAAACCAAAGTTGCAACTATGATGTTATCAAACTACTTAAACTATTTAGAAGAGGGAGATTTGATTATAGTCTCAGGCGACCGTTGTGATATTGTAACAGGAACTTTTTTAGCAAACTACTCAAGAAACTATCCATCAATAGCTGGAATATTATTGACGGGTGGAATGATACCACCTCTTAGTATAGATAGACTACTTGAGGGTACAGATATGCCAACTCTTCCCATTCTTTCAGTAAATTACAATACTCAAGATAGTGTAAATATGTTACAGAAGATTTCACCAGAGATTAATATCGCTAATAAGCGAAAAATAGCATTGGTAGAGGGTCTTTTTGGTAAATATATAGACCTTACTCCAATAAGGAGACATCTATCATTTAATCCACCAAAATGTATGACACCTGTTAGATTTAGATATAATCTATATGAGAAAGCAAAAGCATCAAATAGCAATATTTTATTAACTGAGAGTAATGATGATAGAGTCTTAAGAGCGGTTGATATTGTACTTCGGCGAAGATTATGTAAAATTACTCTTTTAGGCAAAAAAGAGACCATTTATCAAAAAGCAAGTATATTGGGAATTGACCTATCTAAAGCAGAGATTGTAGATATATCTTCAAATCAATATATAGAAAGATTTATAGATGAATTTTACCGTATAAGAAAAGATAAGGGTGTTGTAAAATCTATGGCAAGAGAGATAATGAGCAGGAGTAACTATTTTGCTACAATGATGGTACATTTTGGGATTGTTGATGGATTAGTAAGTGGTGCAACACACACAACGAGAGAAACAATAAAACCGGCATTTCAAATAATTAAATCTCAAAAAGGAATTAAAATTATATCTAGTGTCTTTTTTATGTTGATAAATAATAGAGTTCTAGTCTATGGTGATTGTGCAATTAATCCAAATCCAAATGCCGATGAGTTAGCCCAAATTGCGATAAGTTCTGCTAAAACGGCAGAGAGTTTTGGAATTAAACCTATTGTTGCCATGCTCTCCTACTCTAGTGGCTCTTCAGGAGTTGGCAAAGATGTAGAAAAGGTAAGGGAGGCTACCCAAATAGCCAAAAAATTGGCTCCAAATCTTCTAATAGAGGGTCCTATGCAGTATGATACAGCTATAGATAAAAAGGTTGCCTCTCAAAAGATGCCAAATAGTAAAGTAGCGGGAAGAGCTACAGTTTTTATATTTCCAGACCTAAATACAGGTAATAATACATATAAAGCGGTTCAAAGAAGTGCAAACGGTATTGCTATTGGTCCAATACTACAAGGGCTAAACAGACCATTTAATGATTTGAGTCGAGGCTGTTTAGTTGATGATATAGTAGATACAGTTGCAATTACAGCAGTTCAAGCAAAAAATCATAAAGGGAATTTATGAGGATATTCGTTTTAAACTCTGGAAGCTCCTCTATTAAATATAAACTATTTAATGGGGATTTAAAGCTACTAAAAGAGGGGATAGTTGAGAGTGTTATAGACCATAAAGAGGCTCTAACAAAGATAGAGGAGTCGCTTAATTTAGATTTTGTCACATTAGATGCTATTGCTCATAGAGTAGTTCATGGTGGATTAGAATTTACCAAACCCACATTTATAAATAAGCAGGTTATAGATGAGATAAAAAAGACTATTCCTTTAGCTCCACTACATAATAGAGCCAATCTTGATGGAATTATAGCTTTTTCAAAACTCACTCCAACAACTCCTCAGATAGCATTTTTCGATACAGCCTTTCATCAAACTATGTTACCATCTTCATATTTATATGCCATTCCTAAAAAATACTATAGAGATATGGGAATTAGAAGATATGGATTTCACGGAATATCACATCAATATTTACTAAAAGAGAGTGCTAAAAGATTAAATAAACCTATTGAACAGTGTAATATTATTACACTCCATTTAGGAAATGGGGCAAGTGTAACAGCTATTAAAAACGGTAAGGTTATAGATACCTCTATGGGATTTACACCATTGGAGGGTTTAGTTATGGGTACAAGAGTTGGGGATATAGATGGTGGTATTTTAATATATTTACAAGAGAAGCTAAAACTATCACCAGATGAGATAAACCACATTTTAAATTATAGAAGTGGACTAAAGGGAATTTGTGGAACTAATGATATGCGAGAGATTATTCAAAATATGAAGCAAGGTGATAAGGATAGTTCTTTGGCATTTAAAATATTCTGTTTAAAGATAAAAAAATATATAGGCTCTTATATCGCTCTTATAGGTAAGATTGATGCAATAGTGTTCTCTGGAGGAATAGGAGAGAATAGTCAAGAGGTAAGAGATGAGGTGTGTAAAGAGATGGAACATCTAGGAGTTACCTCCAAAAAGATATTTGTTATTAAAACCAATGAGGAGCTAGAGATGGCTAGAGAAACAATTGAGATATTAAATCACCGTTCAATAAAACTTACTCAAACCTCTCCATAGCTAGGTTTAATAACCTAAGCTACAGATTTGGTCTGTCGTTTACTTCCTGCTTCAATGATACTGGTTAAATTTAGAAGTCCAGCCTCTAAATTCATTGCCGTTATCT
>CAZROY010000056.1:0-2638 GCA_964601885.1 uncultured Sulfurovum sp.
GCACAACTAGCTATTACCTTATCTTCATCACTTAAAATTGACTCAACCATAGCCGATATTGCTCTACCCGGTGCATAGAATGCTGATGTTTTGAGATGTTTTACTATTTCAGCTCCACCATTTTTAGTTTTCTCTACAATATCATCTATATCCTCTTGTGATAAGAGTTGAGTAAGAGGCATTCCACCAACATTTGTAATTTCAGGATATGGTATCATGTGTTCACCATGTTCACCTATTACTATTGCTCTAGTTTGAGCCGCACCAAATCCTGTTTTTTGATAGATTTGATATGCCATTCTTGAGCCATCTAATGCACCACTCATTCCAATAATTCTATTTCTCTCCCAACCTGTTATTTTGTGAACAACAAAAGTCATAACATCTAATGGATTAGATACGCAAAGAATAATAGCGTCTGGTGAGTATTTTTTGATATTTTCAGATACCTCTTTTACAATATTTGCATTAATATTAAGTAGGTCTGCTCTTGTCATCTCTTTTTTTCTAGGAACACCTGCTGTAATTACTACAACATCACAATCTGTTATCTCTTCAGGTTTAACCACCCCTCTAACAACTGTGCCTCTTGGAGAGTAGTTTGTAGCCTGTGCTATATCTATAGCTTTACCAATTGCAATCTCTGGCATAATATCGTATAGTATAATTTCGCTACATGTTCCACTTAATGCCAATGCATAAGCTGTACTAGCCCCTACTGCCCCTGCTCCAACTATTGCTACCTTTCTTCCTATCATTTTTATCCTTTTTTTAAATTTTATATGGGCATTAAAAGCCCAAATATGGTTATTATTTAACCTCTAAACCGAATGTAAATCCATTTTTTACCTTATCTATTAAGATAGGTAAAATATCTTCATATTCGCCTACTACACCAAAATCTGCATGTGAGAAAATTGGCTCTTTTGCATTATGGTTTATTGCAATTATAGTCTCAGACTCTTTCATACCCGCTATATGTTGAACAGCACCACTTATACCAACAGCAATATATATTTTTGGTCTAACTGTTTTTCCTGTCTGTCCCACTTGTCTTGCATATTCAGCAATTCCTCCATCTACAACAGGACGGCTACTTGCCCACTCTGCATTGACTCCTTGCTCTTTTAACGCCTTAGCCAACTCCTGTACAAGTTTTAAGTTATCACCAACTGTTCCTCTTCCACCTGATACAATAATATCAGCTTCAAATAGATTTTGTAGTCCACTTTCTCCAATAACAGTCTTTATAATCTCTGATACAAAATCATCTGCATTGAGTATTGGATTAAATGGAGTAATTGTACCTTTTCTGCTACTATCTGGAGTTGGTACTTCAAAAGTTCCAGCTCTTGCTGTTGAGATTTGAGGACAAACAAAACCTAAAATTGTAGCAAGTTTAGACTCACCATAGGTAGGTCTTCTTGATTCCAATATTGGAGCATAGATTTTTTTCTCTTTTCTACTAATATGCTCACCTATCTCTAAAGCAGTACAATCTGCGGTAACTCCACCTTTTACCTTTACACCTATTCTAGGAGCTAGTTCTCTACCTGCTGTAGTAGCAGCGAATAGTGCAATTTCTGGATTTTTTACCTTGATTACCTGCTCAAAAATAGATGCAAATGGTAAAATTCTATACTCTTCTAATCTATTATCATCAACAGTTATAACCTCATCACTTCCATGAGCTATTAACTCTTTTGCTAACCCTTCAATATTGTGACCAATAAGAAGAGTCATAACTTTAGTATCTCCACCCAACTGTTCTGCTAAATGTTTAGCTGGAGTTAAAAGCTCTAAAGATGGTCTTGATATTTTTCCTTTAACAACCTCAGCCCAAGTTAAAATTCCACTTGCACCATTTCTAAAATCAACCTCTTCAAACCCTTCTGGTCTTTTTCTAGCCTTTTTAGCTTTTGTCTCTTTTTTCTCAAGAGTATTTTTACCAGCTTTAATATTATTAATTAGAGAGTTGACAAGTTCTATCTCATTATGACCTTCTGCCATCTTAATTTCAGCTCTCTCACTCTTAATATTGGCAACTTTTGCTACAATAGTAGGGCTTCCGCTAAGACCGATATTCTCATCGCTTAGATTAATATCATCAATATTAAATGTTGTTATATCCGTATGTCTAGCTCTAACTGCTCCACTCAGTTTTGGTCTTCTAGGAGGAATTCCTGTCGGTGTAAATGATAGGGTACAAGGGAGTGGCAATTTCATCATCTGATACCCACCCTCTATAATTCGTTTTGCCTCTATATGTCCATCTACCAGATGGGCAGTCTCAATAAATGTTGCTTGTGGTATATCCATATTCTCTGCTACTTGAGATGGAACATGAGCTGTATCTCCGTCACTTGTTTGACGACCTGCAACAATTACAAAATTTTCATTTAAACCTTTACCATAGCCGAGATGCTTAAGCATAGTAGAGATTGCTAAACCTGTAGCAAATGTATCAGAACCACCTAATCGTCTATCACTTAAGAGGTACGCCTCATCATACCCCATAGCTAAAGCTTTTTTAAGAGACTCTTCAAATGATGGAGGTCCCATTGAACAAACTATTAGTTTTGCCTCAGGATTTTCACTTTTCATCTGTAATCCAGCTTCAAGTGCATAACTACAGTCA
>CAZROY010000057.1:0-9612 GCA_964601885.1 uncultured Sulfurovum sp.
AATTGCCAATATGAGATACTCTATTTCAAATACTGCAGAGTATGGAGATATGATAAGTGGACCTAGAGTAGTCAATGAAGAGTCAAAAAAGGCAATGAGAGAGATTTTAAAAGAGATACAAAATGGTAAATTTGCAAAAGATTTTATACTTGAAGGTCAAGCAGGATACCCTAGAATGAATGCGGAGAGAAGAAATCTTAAAAACTCTAAACTCGAAAAGACGGGTGAAAGATTAAGAGCTATGATGCCTTGGATTAAAGCCAATAAGATAATTGACCAAACAACAAATTAACTATAGTCAACTCACCATTAAGATGAGGTAATAAAATAGTAACCAATCCCTCTAATATTTTTAATATTATTGGGAAAATATCTTTTTAAAGTTGCAATATATACTCGAATAGAGCCTAAACTGACATCTTCATTTACATGCCATAGTCTATTTTCTATCTCCTCTATAGAGACAACTTCTCCTTTAGCAGATATTAATAATATAAGAAGCTCAATAGCTTTTGTTGTAACAGATAAAGGTTTGCCTTTTAACAATAGCTTTTTAGCATTACAGTCTATTACATAGCCATTAAACTCTATTAAGTTACTTCTAATTTGTCGTCTAAGTAGGGCATCTATTCTAAGATTAAGTTCATCTAAATCTATAGGTTTTTTCATATAATCATCACCACCTATATTAAACCCTTCTATAAGTGAGGATTTATCCTCTCTTGATGTTAAAAAGATAGTAGGTGTCATGTCTCCACTATCTCTAAGCTTTTTAAGAAGTGCAAAACCACTCTCATAAGGAAGATTTACATCGAAAATATAGAGGTCAAATCTATATTGATATGTAAGCTCTAATGCACTATATGGGTCTAGTGCTGTTTTTACATCATACCCCTCTTCATCTAAAAAATCCTCTAAGGTTTCATTAAAAAGCTTATCATCTTCTAAAATAAGTAGTTTGGTCATAAGTTGAACTCTACATAAGCATTCCGCCATTAACCCTTAGAGTTTCACCAGTAATATATGATGAGTGGTCACTTAAAAGAAAGGCTACAGCATCTGCTACCTCTTTCGGCTCTCCAAATCTTCCCAATGGAATTTTAGATATAAAGTTATTTTTAACCTCATCTTTCAGCATATCGGTCATCTCTGTAGCTATAAATCCGGGTGTTATACTATTAAATCTAATACCTCTAGGTGCAGACTCTATTGCGAAAGATTTAGTCATTGCAATAATTCCACCCTTACTAGCAGAGTAATTTGTCTGTCCTGCATTTCCACTTTCCCCCACAATTGAAGCTATATTAACAACAGCACCAAATCTCTTTTTACTCATTACTTTAATAGCCTCTCTACACCCTATAAATGTTGATTTTAAATTAGCATCAATAACAGAGACAAAATCATCTACCTTCATTCTCATTGCAAGTTTATCATTTGTAATTCCTGCATTATTAACCAAATAAGATAACTCTCCATCACTCTTGATAATAGTTTTGATTGCAGTAACAAATGCACTCTCATCACTAACATCAAACCCTATAATATCCGCTTTGCCACCACCTTTTACAATATTATCTAAAACCAATTTAGCTTCAGCCTCGCCACTCCTATAGTTTATCCACACTTTTAGTCCATACGAGGCTAGAGTTTTGGCAATTTGAGCACCTATTCCTCTACTTGAGCCTGTTACTAATACATTAGTACCTCTAAATTTCATTAATATCCTTTTTCATAAAATATTGTATTATAAAATTTTTAAGCTTCTCATCTCTTAAAATATGAGAAAAATATCAATATTTTCAAAAGCAAAATAATTCAAATATATTTAATAGCGTTATAAGTAATCTTAACATATACTATATAATTATTAATATGGAGCAAGAAAATGAAATTCTTACAATGGAAAGATGAATATTCAGTGAATGAAGAGGAGATTGATAAACAACATAAAGGACTATTTAAACTCTCAAATGAAATTTATGATTTAGTAGAGGCAGGAATTGATGATGATGAACATTTTAGGAAACTATTTTTAGCACTTAACGATTACAGTATCGAACATTTTTTATATGAAGAGATGTATATGAAAGAGCAGGGATACCCTAATTTAAAAGAACATATAAAACAGCATAATAGATTTTCTAATACAGTAAAAGATTTATGTATAAACAAAAGGACTCATATAAAGGATATAGGCGAATTTGTATCCACTTGGTTAGTTGAACATGTTCTAAATGAAGATATGGAGTATAGAGATTTTATTAACAACAGAAGTAAACAATAAACGGCAAATTCAGATTGATTTCTATTGAATAAAAAAAATTTTATTTTAAAAAATAGTTCTCTTTATAATTTCAATAACTAAAATATATTAAAGTAGCATTTAATAGCTACTTTTTTATAACATAAAATCCCAAATAGAATATGCGATAATTGCTACTAGAACTATCCCTATAATATTTGCTTTAAAGCCAATCTTTGCCATTTGAGTTACCGGAATAACTCTTGAACTCATAACAATAGCATTTGGTGGAGTGGCAATAGGTAACATAAACGCATAACTAGCCGACACTGTAGCTACCATTAAAAGTAACATGCCATAATCCTCCGGCATCTCTTTGGCAAACTCATAAAATATAGGAATGGCTATAGATGTAAGAGCTGTATTACTTGTTACCTCTGTAGAGAATGCCACCACAAATGAGACTAATAGAAACATCCAAAATAGTGGCATAGAGCTAATAAACTCCAATTTATGGGCTATCTCTGAGGCCAAACCTGTAGTTCCAAAAGCTGATGCTATACTAAATC
The DNA here is from genome assembly GCA_964601885.1 of uncultured Sulfurovum sp. GTDB lineage: Bacteria > Campylobacterota > Campylobacteria > Campylobacterales > Sulfurovaceae > UBA1140. The sequence goes on from CAZROY010000057.1 coordinate 2,815, forward strand.
CTGCACCAAATAACATAATAATCTCATAAGGTAAAGCTTTTGTATCTTCCCATGTTAAAAAACCAACTCTTGGTATAAACATAAGTAGTCCAAATCCAAGTAGTATAATTTTTTCATTAAAGGAAAATCCTAATAACTGTTTTGAGAATGTATTAAATAGTAAGAGTAAAGCTAAAAATACCATTATCTTATAAAGTCGCTTCTGTTCACCATTTAAAGTAGGTATGATACCGTGATTAATATCATCTACTGACTCATCTTTAACACCAATTGAGAGTAACCAAGGGATAATTAGTAACATAATACCAACGATAGGTAACATCATATATACCCATTGACCAAATTCAATAGTGGTAATTCCTTTGTCCTCTAAAAATCCAAGTAGTATAAGGTTTGGAGGTGTTCCAATAGGTGTTAGAATTCCGCCAACACTCGCTCCATAAGCTGTAGCCAAAAGAAATCTAATTTTTAATTTAATATTCTCGCTTAAAAACATAGCAATAGGCATCAAAAGTAGAGTAATAGTTGTATTTGATAAGATTGAACTAAGTAGAGCCGATGTAATTGCTAAAGCATAAATAATTCCTGTAGATGTTTTTGGAAAAAAACTTAGAAGTTTTGCAGAAAAATATTCATGCAGTTTAATTTTCTCTATAGCAATCGCCAACATAAAGCCACCTAAAAAAAGAAAAATAATAGATTTAGAGTAGTTTGGTGTGGTGTGGTTTAAATCTAAAATTCCAAAACTAGGAAATATTATAATAGGCAGTAGTGAGACAACACCCAAAGGTAATCCTTCATTTGTCCAGAGTGTTACTAAAAATGCCACAACTCCAATTAAATTAGCTTGTATATGTGAAAAGAAAATAAGTGAAAATAGGTAAAATGCTATACCAATAGCAAAAGCATAGATTATAGGTCTAAAATCGTTTAAAAGTGAGTTAAAATTACTCATGAAAATCTCCAACATTTTTTAATATATTATATCATATAAGATATTATAAAAATAATTAAATAACTAAGAATAAAATGTTAAACTTTCAAAATAAAAAAAAGGAGTAGGAGAAAAGATGTCCCCACAAAAAAGAGCAACACTTATAGCCACCACTGTAGCCACGGTGTTAACTATAGTAAAATTTGCAATAGGTGTAGCCTCTGGTTCTATTGCTGTTTTAGCATCGGCTATTGATTCACTATTAGATACAGTTATCTCGATATTTAACTTCTTTGCTATTAAAAAGTCTGAAGAGAAAGCAACAGATAGATTTCAATATGGAAAAGGTAAGGTTCAAGCAATTGCTGCTGTTATAGAGGGGACGGTTATTACTCTGTCTGGAGTATATATTATATATGAAGCCATCAATAAAGCCATTTATGATTTAGAGACAGCTCGTTTAAACTCTGCCATTATAGTTATGATTTTCTCTATAATTGTTACATTTGTACTTGTTTGGTATCTATTAAGAGTGGCTAAGGAGACCAATAGTCTAGTAATTAAATCTGATGCTCTACACTATAAGACAGACCTATTGAGTAATGGAGTTATTTTGCTATCACTTATTATTGTCTATTTTACGGGATTAGATGTCGTTGATGCCATTTTTGGTTTAGCAATAGGAATATATATTATATACTCTGCCTATGAGATTATTGAGGAGGGAATTTTTATACTTCTTGACCACGCCTTAGATAGTGAAATTGTAGCTCAAATAGAAAAAAAAATAATACAACACCCAAAAGTTAATAGCTACCATTGGCTTAAAACGAGAACAGATGGAACAAATAATTTTGTAGAATTTCATATAGTATTAGAACCTGAAATGCGATTAATGGAGGCCCATAATATATCTGACCAAATAGAGGAGAATATAAAACAGTTGGATACAAAAAAGAAATGGATTATAACACCCCACTATGACCCCTATGATGATGAAGATATAAATAATGAGGGGCTAATATGATATATCTACTCTCACCATTAAAAAAAGATGGAACTATCTCTTTACCTATGATTTCATTTGAAATAATTAGTAAAAAAATAGATTTTTCCAATATAGATACTTTGATGTTTACCTCAAAACAGGCTGTAGTCTCTACCAATAATATAGATAAAAGTTGGACAAAATATCCATCTATTGCTATTGGTGAAGCTACAAAAAATAGAATAGAAGAGCTTGGGGGGAAAGTTCTCTATTATCCTAAAAAGTTTTATGGAGAGGTTTTAGCCAATGATATAAAAGAACGATTTATTAATAGAAAAATATTATATCTTAGACCAGAACAAATCTCTTTTGATAGTAAAAACTTTTTAAAAAAAGAGGGAATTGAACTACAAGAGCAAATTATATATAGAACAATATGTAGAAAATACAGTCAAGAAGATAGACCACACAAAGGAGCTATTATAATTTTTACATCACCATCAACAATTAAATGTTTTTTTAAAAATTTTCACTGGGATAGTAGCTATATCGCAGTATTAATAGGAAAAGCAACAAGAAAGCATCTTCCCACAGGGTGTAAATATGAAATTGCTGATAAACCATTAATTGATTTATGTATAAAAAAGGCTAATGAGATTTTAATAACTAAATAGCTGAAATCCCATCCTCTTTAGGGGTGGATAATGCATGAAGCTAAAGAGAAATTGGACTCAATAGCTCTTTCCTCTTCTTCTTTTTGCAAAACATCTATCACATATTGAAAATTTATATGTAAAATCAAGAGTTTTCCCACATTTAGTACATTGTTTAATAAAATCTCCCTTTTGTAAGGAGGTCTCTATAAAATTATTTAGTCTAACCCTTGCATTTAATGCTTGTTCTGTATGTGGAAAATAGTCGGGAAATTTAAATGATAACCATAGATAGAGAGATATTTCTCTTACTCTATCTTCTGCATTTAACATCATCTCATTTGTCTGTGCATATTTTGGTAAATTTCTCGGTGGAATATACTCTACAACCCTGTCCGCCTCTAATTGTTCAATATATCGATGAAATATGGACTCTATATATGGTGAAGAGATGGGAGCTGGTGCAGAGGCTAAAAAATATTTTGTTTTTAAATTTAAATTGTATCTATCAACAATAGATGCAATCTCTAACATAGAGTCAATATTTCCAGCTACAAAAGGTCCCTCAAATTCCATATTGTTAGCAAAAAATGTTAAAATAGTGGATAGATTATCTGTTTCCAAAATCTCACCAATTAATATAACATGTTCCAAACTAGCCATTACGGAGAATGGAAGGTCTATATTTTTCGGTTTAGTATTTAATTTTGACTTAATTGTATTTAAAATATTTTTATCTATAGCACCAATATATCCTATCTCCTCAAATCCATATCTTCCAGCTCTACCTGATATTTGAGTCACCTCAGATGTCAAAAGTTCTCTCCTTCTTAATCCATCAAATTTATTATCTGTTGAGAAAATTATAGTTTTAATTGGTAGGTTTAAACCCATAGCTATTGCATCAGTTGCTATTAAAATATCACTCTTGCCTTCTCTAAATCTTCTAGCCTCCTCTCTTCTAACTTCAGGAGATAAATTGCCATAGACTACAGATACTCTATAATCTTTTGATAACTGTTGTCTAAGTGCCAATACCTCTCTTCTTGAAAACGCAACTATTGCTGAGCCTTTTTCAATGGCTGTAATAGGTGTAGGAGTTGATAGTAGTCTTAACTCATTTTTTCTATAAAAATGTATAATCTTTAATGGCTCATTAAGATATTGAGAGAGTTTTTGTATAGCATCAAGTACATCGATAGAGCCTGTTAATATGACCTTTTTAGCAGGAACTCCAATTAAAGCATTTGCCCATGCCCAACCTCTATCTCTATCATCTATCATCTGTATCTCATCAATAACTGCTATATCAACCTCTACGGAACTATTCATCATCTCAATAGTTGATGATACATGTGTGGACTCTTCATCAATAATCTCCTCTTCACCTGTGATTAACGAGACATTGACACCATCTTTTTTTAAACTCTCATACCCCTCTAATGCCAATAGTCTTAATGGTGCTAGATAGTATCCAGTTTCTGCCTCCTTTAGATGCTTTAAAGCTTGATATGTCTTTCCACTATTTGTAGCTCCTACATGAAAAATTATCTCTCTATGTAAACCTCTTGCTAATGGAAATAGAGACTTAAAATCACGAATAGTTTTTGCTAAAAGCTCCTCTTTTCTCTTTTTCTCTTTTAACGGTTGAATATACTCTAAAAAGTGATAATAAATTCGTTTTTTTATCTTCTCTTTTATCCATAATGATTTTGAGGATATAATTTGTGGTTCTATAAATTGTAAAATATATTTTTGATATACAACTGGGTCTATCTCTAAGCCTTTACTCAACTCTTTGAGTCGGCTCTCTATACCTTTAATACTCTTATTAAAATCTTCTCTTATTTGAGTATCTATATAGGTAATATCAGATACAATTGGTAATTTCTTCTCCTGCCATATAAGATTATATAATACTCCTTTTTTATATATAGCTTTAATAGTATATGGTAACTCTTTTTCATATAAAATATAACTTTTCTCTTGCGAAACCTCTATATTTTCATTCTCTATAGATACTAGATAGCTACTATCTATAGTATTAGTAATTCTAGTTAAGATTGACAGTGGTATCTCTATATTATATAGACTATCTGTGGGTTCCATTTTACGAGTTAACTCTAAAATCTCACTATCTCTTAAATATAGATGTTTTCTACCATTTATTAACTTTAAAAAATTGGCTACCTCTGTAGTTTTTTTATTAATAGCCTCTGCCTTTAACTCTATTAATTTATCTATATTATCTAATGAGTTCTTACTTACCATTTTAGTAGTTGTTAAAAGAGACTTATTAAATACCTCACCTGCTATATTAAACTCATAAGAGTGATAAAATTCCATCTCTGATGAGAGATTAAATGTGACCATAAGAGTATCTTCTATTATTTTAATTTTCTCCTTAACTCTTATATATTGTAATCTGTTTTTTATCTTTGCTTCTGTTATTTTAGATAACTTTGTATCGATAAATGAGGAGATAACTTGATTTGCTTCCTCTTGCGAATATTCAAACTTTTCCAAGATAGATAATATATAATCTATCTTTGCTAACTCCCCTACCCTACTATTCTGTTTTTTCTTTTTTTTTGCCACTTAAATTTATCCTATCTTCTATAATAACTTTTTCTTACAGCTTGAGCCAATAGATGAACTGACATAATATAGTAATCTCGTGGATTATATCGACCTATTGCATAAAAGTTTTTAGTCCCCCACCAAAGTTCATCTCTATCATATCTACTAAGTTTAATAAGTGATACAGCACCTCTATATCCATAAAAATTACCCATAGGTCTCATTCCTAAAGAGATAAGATAGTTTTGAGAGTATTCTGTCTTATATCCAGTAGGCAAGGCATTAAATCTTTTCCTATTATATTGTACTCTCATAGCCACAGGAATGTGAGGGTTCCAATTACCCTTTTTTACAAAAAAGTTAGCAGTACTTCCAATTGCATCTGCTGGGTCAAATAGATTTTTAACACCATCACCATTAAAATCAACAGCATAATCTCTAAAAGAGTCTGGCATAAATTGAACAATACCAAAAGCACCACCATAAGAGCCTCTTATCTCTAAAGGATTGAGTCTCTGTTCTCTTGTTAAAAGTAGATACTCCTCTAGCTGTTTTGTAAAAAATTTTGACCTCTTTTTATACTCCAATGATAGAGATGTTAGTGCATCTATTAATCTATGTTTTCCTATATCCCTACCATAATTTGTCTCTACACCAATAATTCCTACAATATATTCCGGTGCAACATGATATATATAAGATGCCTTCTCTAGCCAATATCTATTATTTTTCCAAAATCTAACACCGTTAGAGACTCTATCTGCTGTTACAAATTTTGGATATTTATCCCATGAACCCACACTATTTACTTTATGTTTCTTAGGCTTTCCATAAACATTATACTTTTTTAAAGATAGCGTATCTCTATTTACAGTTGAAAAAACGCCATATAGATAGTCTCTTCTAAATTGATGTTTAGCTATCATCTCCTCTATAAACTGTTTTAATTTATAGTTATTAGCATAAGCACCTCCTAAATATGGACTACTTATACTACTCATTGAAAATAGAGGCGGTCTCTGTAATATAGGCATTTGAAATTGCTGTGGCTCTGTTATAATTATTGGTGTAGGTGTTGGATTTTGAGTTCTAATAACGGTAACAGCACATGTGGGTTGTGGTCGTACAGTCTCATTAGGTTGAGTATCATCTTTTTTTATACACCCACCTATAAAAATTAATATAGATAGAAAAGAGAATATTTTTATATATTTCATAATAAAATCCTTTGTTATTGTAAATTACCCAACCGCTTGAAAGAAATGATTGGGATTTTAACTATTTAATTCTACCATAAAATATAGAAAATTAAAGAGAGTGGAAAATTATGCTAAAATTCGAGAAAAAATATTGGAATAAAAATGGTAATCTTAAACCCAAACTATATATATATTGATGGCAAATTTCAAAAGAGTGTAGCAGTAGCTTTTAATAGCAAAATAGAGGCTATAGGTAGCTTAGAGGAGTTAAAGAGTAAATATCCAAATAGTGAAATTATAGAAGGAGGAGAAAACTCTGTACTATATGCAGGATTTATAAATACACATCTTCATTTAGAGTTTTCAGCAAATCAGACCACTTTAAAATATGGTAGCTTTATGTCTTGGCTAGATAGTGTTATTGAAAATAGAGAAAAATTGATT
>CAZROY010000058.1:0-6478 GCA_964601885.1 uncultured Sulfurovum sp.
TCCGGAAGCGTGTCAACTAGTTCTTCAAGCCGCTTCTATTGCAAAGGGTGGAGAGCTATTTATTTTAGATATGGGAGAACCTGTTAAGATATACGATTTGGCTAAAAAAATGATAGAACTTTCCGGTAGAGATGATATAGAAATTAAAATTACAGGACTCAGAGCTGGAGAAAAACTATATGAGGAGCTTCTAATTAATGATGCAGATTTAAAAACTAAATATAGCTCTATTATGGTATCTCAAAACCCTCCTGTTGACTATAAAGAGTTACTTACAAAAATAGAGAGGTTAATTCATGAGGATAAAAATTTACCTCAACTATTAAAAGATATAGTACCGGAGTTTAACCATCTCCCTAGCGGAAAGCCTAATAGTCCCCAGTAATTAAATTGAATGGTTTATTAGATGAGGGATTTTCTCCTCTATATTAATTTAATAAGCCTCTAACTTCATCTTCATCTATCATATCTTTTTCATATTTTATAACAGCAATATTTTCAGTTTCATTTATATAACTCTCTACAATAGCCTTATGGGCAGTTAAAGCTGATACTTTTTCTCTATCATATATATCAAGAGGAAGATATACATTTCCACGATTATTAGGATTTGGCATAGTAGCAACCCAAGCAAACCAAATAAAAGACAAAATTGCTACAATAATAGCCAATATCTCTCTATTATAATGGTTCATAATATATCCAGCCAATAAGCCTCCTAAAAATATACCAATATAGGCAAAAGTATTTGCTACTCCTAAAGCTGCACCTTTTTGATGAACCTTTGCAAATTTACTTACGAAACTTTGAAGAAGTGGCTCAAACATATTAAATCCTATAAAGAAAAGTACAACCCCCACTATAAATATCCAAGGGGTAGAGGCAAATCCCATTGCAAGAAATCCAAAAAATATGGTGGCTACAGATACCATAAAAACCTCTCTACCTTTGCCGTACTTCTCACCAAAAATAGCAGAAGGTGCCATTGCAATAACTCCTAACACCATAGCAGGAAGATAAACTTTCCATAATTCAAACTTTGCCCAACCAAAACCGCCATTTTCAATACTATTTGTCATAATTAACGGAATAATAAAAAATGCCATAGTCATAATAGATGAGTGAAATAAAAATGTAATATACATTCTAGTTAGTGATTTATCTTTAAAAACATCTAACATTTTAGACTCATCTTCAGCATAGGAGTGAATAATTTTAGGTGGTTGAGGTACAGCCGTAAAAAGAATTCCAATTGCCATTATAGATAAAATTGCTGTTAGCCAAAAGAGTTTATCTATTCCCCAATTTCCACCAACGACGGGTGCAACTATCATGGCTACAGCAAAACTTATAGCAATAGTGCCTCCCATAATAGCCATAGCATGGGCCCTCTGCTCCTCTTTTACAAGGTCAGCTATCATGGCAGACACAACAGAGCCAATAGCACCTGCACCTTGCAAAAATCGTCCAATTAGAAGCATATATATATTATTACTAAGTGCCGAAATTATAGACCCTACTATAAAAATAAGAAGTCCAACAAACAGAGTTTTTTTTCTACCCAACTTATCACTCATAAGTCCAAATGGGACTTGAAAAATAGCTTGTGTTAGAGCATATCCACCAACTACAAGACCGGCTAAAAATGGTGTAGCACCCTCCATCTCTAAAGCATAAATAGATAGAACAGGTAAGACTATAAAAAGTCCAAAAAATCGTAAAGCTACAATGAGGCTTAAAGGCATTATCTGTTTAAACATATACAAATCTCCAATAGGATAAAATTTCTCCTATTATATTCCTAAAAAATAAATATAAGGTTAATAAAGTTATGAAAATAGTACTAGCAACAGGAAATAAGGATAAATTAAGAGAATTTAATCAGATGTGTAAAGATGAGGTTATCCCATTTACTAAACTTTTGGGTCAAATAGATATAGTAGAAGACGGAAAGAGCTTTAAGGAGAATGCACTTATAAAGGCAAGAACTATTTATAATAAATTGGGAGAGAAGTATATAGTTATATCTGATGATAGTGGAATATCTGTACCTCTACTTGGAGGAGAGCCCAATATATACTCTGCAAGATATGCCGGGATTGGAGCTACAGATAGAGATAATATATTAAAATTAATAGATGAGTTAAAAAAAAGAAAATCAAATAAAACAGATGCATTTTATACCACCTCTATTGCAATAGTTAGTCGATATGGAGCATATACTGTGCATGGTTGGTTGTATGGAGATGTTATAACAGAAATTAGAGGAGATAACGGTTTTGGATATGACCCAATATTTATACCAAAAGGTTACACTCAAACTTTAGGAGAGTTGGATAGCAGTATAAAACAAGAGATTTCACACCGTTTTAAAGCTATTAAACTAGCAAAACCTATTATAAAAATGTTACAAAAATAGTATTTTTTTTTTGAATATAAACCCCATAATATAGAGCTTTCACAAAGATATTTTATAAAAAAAATTTAAAAAAAAATTAAGATTTTTAAACATCAAATAATATAAAAAAATCATATTATTTCGATATTATAGTATAAAAATATAATATAATATGCGGTGTTTAAAATATAAAAAAATTTAAAAAATGAGTTAAAAAGTAACCAAATACTAAAGAAAAATTTTATAAGATTTATATTAAGTCCACAGATAAGGAAAGTAATGCAACGGAAATTTATGCAAGATTTACAGAAAATCTATAATGAACTTCAAAAGAGACAGCAAGAACTTAATGACTATTATAAACTTATAGACGGGGAGCATGATAAGGCAAAAGCTATTGTTGAGGATTTTTTAACCTCTTTGCAACTGCCCTATAATAATGATACGGTTATGGCATCTTTAACCCGTATTGTTAATCTAAGAGAAGATGCTTTAGAGCAGGTATTACAAAGGGAGGGTTTTAATCAAAAAGAAATTATTGAAAAAAAAGAGATAGCATATCGGTTTGTAAGAGATATGTATCTTTTAAGACATGAATATCTTATAGCTTGGATAGAGGTAGAAGAGCTATTAACGCCATTTTATCAAATATTACTTGAGGGGGTTCATAATATTGGTGAGGCAATGAGCAAATGGCAATCCTCTTGGACGGAAAAGATAATTAATGGTGTTAATCGTAAACTTTTAAAAGAGTATAATGGTGATGAGAAAGCAATATTAAAAATGCTTCAAGATGAAGGGTTATTAGACCTAGACCCAAATGGAGCTGTAGGGGATAGATGTTACTCTATTCTACAAAAAGATAAAAATGGTAGATATAGAAGTGTGGCATACTCAAATGCCTTTCCAAAAGAGGTAGGCGAAGTGGTATCTGTGATAGAAGATTGTATAGAAAATTTAAGTTTTGAGAGTGATGAGGTGTTTAACCAAAAAGAGGCTTGGATAGAGTATTTTGTCGCTCTTAAAAAGGCATTTTCTGCAACAGAACCAAAAAAATTAATAGGATATTGGGCAAATGTAGATAGAGCATGGATGAAAATTAAAACACCTTTGCAGATTGGTCACCCATTGGAGTATTATGAGGACCACTTTAGAAAAGCTGTAGCTTTAGAGTGGGATTTAAGAGTGATAAATCCACAACTTAATACCTCATCAAAAACAAGAGAAAATATAATAAATCTAGCTTTACAACTATCTAAAGAGTTAAAAGGAGATGTAGAGAATATTATTGGAAAAAATTTAACAGAGATTAATAAGACACAATTATATATCGGTAAACCTATGCTATATTATGGTGCAGAGTTTAATGGTCTATTTTCAGCACAAGTTGTGCCAAATGATGAGCAGGTATCAAAAGAGTTTGGTAAAAAAATTTTTGCTTATGCCGATTTTGTAATGGAGAGTAAAAAAGCAAAACCTATTATGAGATTGAGTGTTGAGACATTTGGTTTAGATTTTATACATAAACAGAAAAACCTAATTGAAAATCAGCCTACTATCTGGCAAGAGATATATGATATATTAACAATTGGTCATGAATTTGGACACATCTTATGGATAGATGAAGATACAGAGATGCTTATGAATAGTGGTGGTCAATTTAAAAATATAGAGGAGTTTAAAGCTACGGTTGGTGGGTTAATGGCCTTTTTTAACAATGAAAAAGATAATCTAAAACAGTATATTATAGATGATTTGGTAAGTCGCTCTATTGGTTTAATTGCTTGGCAGGGGATAGGTGAAGTGTTACCTTATTATTGTGAAGGATTAATCCATTTAGATATTCTCTTTAGGTCAGGAGTGATCTCATATAATAAAGGTATAAAAATAGACTATAGATATTATCATGAGATGAAAAAGATATACACAACCGCCTACAGAAACTTGGCTCAAAGTTATATAGATAAAATAGACGCAAACTTTTATCTCCTTAAGTATATTCATAAAGTTAATGGTATATATCTTCCTAAAAATAAAGAGGTCTCAGCATTTGTTGAGAAATATTATAGTAGATATAAAGAGATTGGTCAACAAGTGTATCAGCTTTAATATTTAAACGGTAGTTTAAAATTTCTAATCCAAGATGTTCCGCCATTTATGGCGGATAGTTTACTTTTTAAATAAGGTTTTGTTGTTTTGATGATACTCTAAAATCCTACTCATCATCTCTATTCTCTCTCTGAAGCTACTCTTTAATGCTCTCTCTTTAATAGTATGGTCACCATCTCCAAAAGGTCCAAAGCCGTCAAGGGTTACTACTCCACAAGATGCTACTAGATTTGCATCGCTAACTCCTCCTCTCTGCTCTGTGGGGATTTTTTTACCTGTTATCTTTTCCAGTTTAGATATTAACTCTAACTGTTTACTAGATGGCTCCATTACATCTCTTTGTATTAATCCATCTAATTTGGATATTGTCCCTTTTACAAAAGATTTATTGGTAATATCATTTAATGCTTTTAATAGAATGTCTCTTTGACTATTGGTTTTATATCTTATCTCAACAATAAGTTTACAACTTGGACTAATAGTATTTGCTCCAATTCCTCCTTCAATTTTACCCACATTAACAGTTGTTCCCAACTCTAAATTTGTCAATTTTGTAAGCTCTATAAGTTTATAACTAGCCTCTAAATTTGCATTAATTCCCTTTGTATAACTTGTTCCTGCATGAGATGCTTTTCCCTCTATATATATAGTAAATGTGCCAACACCTTTTCGTCCAGTTACCACCTCTAAGTTCTCCCCTGACGCTTCAAATACAAAACAGTAATTATAATTTTTTGCAATTTTAAATGTGAGGAACTTGGAGTCATCACTTCCACTCTCCTCATCACTAACCAATAGAATATCAATATTCTCTATTTTCCCATTTTTTCTATATATTTCTCGTAGAGCTTCAAGTGCTACAATATTTCCACCTTTCATATCACAAACACCTGCACCATACACCCAATCTTTATCCTCTCTATACTCTTCAAACTCCCCTTTGGGAAAAACAGTATCATTATGTCCTAAGAGAAGTATCTTTTCTCCCTCTACTTTTGGCGATAGAAATAACAGATGATTTCCAATAGATATTCGCTTATGTATCTCAGTTTTAAAGCCAAGAGGTTCAAGCCACTCTCTCATCTGCTCCCCTACCTTATCTACCCCTTGTTTATTTTTTGTAAATGAGTTTATTTTACAAATTTTCTCTAAATCTTTTAAGTAGTTCATTATTGTTCTCTCTATTTAATAATATAATAGAATTTTATCCTATAGTATATTGATTTTTATTAAAGATTATCTACTAATAAATTATTCAATTTAAATCATTTTTAAATTTTGCAAATTGAATAGTCTAACATAAAATAATATAAACATATTATGTTAAATGAAATTAATGAGTGTAACTTAATCAGTAAAAAAGTGACATTATTACTTTAACTCTCCACAATAAGTTAATTTCATAGTTGTAATTAATCTTTATTCTGTAATAATTGGAACGCAAATTAATTTAAAAGGAAAGGTATGAGTAATAGAAGAGATTTCATGGGTATGGCTCTAGGTGGTTTTACTGCCTTAGGTGGTATCGGTGCATTATACGCTATGAAAAAAACTTGGGACCCACTTCCAAGTGTCAAATCTGCTGGTTTTACGACCTTAGATTTAAAGGATTATAAAGAAAATGTGATTGTTACAGAGAAATGGAGAGGAAAACCAATCTTTATTTTAAAACAATCAAAAGAGATGATGGCTAAAATTAGTCCTAAAGATAAAAAGAGACTAATAGAGGTTAATGGTGGCTACTATTTAGTCTGTGTTGGTCTATGTACACATTTAGGATGTATTCCAAGTTATGACCCATCAGATAAAAGTTTTTTATGTGCTTGTCACGGAGGTATGTATGATTCTACTGCAGAAGTCACAAAAGCTCCACCACCAAGAGGTTTAGATATTCCTCCATTTAGAATTGATGGAACAAAGCTTGTTCTTGGTGAAACTGGCCCAGAGTATGAAAAAATGTTGGCTGATGGT
>CAZROY010000059.1:0-2899 GCA_964601885.1 uncultured Sulfurovum sp.
ATTTACCTCTCTTAGAGGTGGCTTTAGAGGGAGGGTCACACCTAGTTCCATTCCGAACCTAGAAGTTAAGCCTCTCATCGCCGATAATACTTATCCTGTCTGGATTGGGAATGTAGGTCGTTGCCTCTTTGAATTTCTACTGTTTCTTATCTATTCTATTCATTTTACTTTTTTGATATTTCTACATGGTATAATTCTGCTTATATAATTAATATAGGAAGAAAATGGAACAGAGAGCAAGAGTTTTAATAGATTGTCAAGATAGTAAAGGACTGGTTTATCAGATTTCTAAAGTTTTTTATGATAGAGATTTAAATATTGAAAATAATCGTGAATTTGTAGATAAAGAACAGAACCGTTTTTTTATGAGAAGTATTGTTATAGGTGATTTTGATATAGCTGAATTGAAAGACGCTATTAAAAGAGTTATTCCTATTTCTGCAAATTTAAAAGTAATTGAGCCAAGAAAAAAAAAGATTATAATTTTTGCTACTAAAGAGTCTCATGCTTTGGGAGATATTCTTATTCGTCATGAAGCAGGAGAGCTTGATGCGAATATAGAGGCGGTTATTGCTAATCATGCAACATTGGAGTGTTTGGTTAACCGTTTTGATATACCTTTTTTCCATATAAGTGCAGATGGTTTAAGTAGAGATGAGCATGAGGAGAGAGTGGTACAGGTATTAAATGGATTTAAATTTGATTATATAGTTTTGGCTAAATATATGAGAATTTTGACACCAAATTTTGTCTCATCTTATAGTAGAAAAATCATAAACATTCATCACTCATTTCTTCCTGCATTTATAGGGGCAAACCCTTATAAACAGGCTCATGAACGGGGAGTAAAAATAATAGGAGCAACAGCTCATTTTGTTACAGATGAGTTAGATGAGGGTCCAATAATTGCTCAAGATGTCATTCCTGTAAATCATCGATTAGAGTGGAGAGATATGCAGAAGGCTGGTAGAGATGTAGAGAAGATAGTTCTATCTCGTGCTTTAAATTTGGTTCTTAATGATAGAGTCTTTATTAATGGAAATAGAACAATAATTTTTTAATCACCAAATAGCTGAAATCCCAATCATTTTTAGCAGTTTGGTAGTTCACAATTATGGATTTTACCTATCTATATAATTATATTTCAAGATATTAAGCTTTTTATAACGGCTATTAAAATATCATAAAGTTTATTAATTAATTAATTAAAGTTGGGGCTAATTCATTATTAAATTGGAACAATATATTTATACAGATAGAGGGTGGAGCAGTAGAATAGATAACTCATTAGATGATAAAAATACACTTATTCTTATTTTTGCCTCACCAAATATCTCTTATATTACAAAACCATAAATAAGAGTCAACTAAAATCAGTTTTTATTTTAAGTGATAGTTTAAATATTAATGGTTCTCAGCTTACAAGAGGAATATCTAGTATATTTTTAAATAGTGTTATTGTTACAGGCGGATTAGCTGGTGATGATGGCAAGTTTAAGGAGACTTGGGTACTTGCAGATAAAAAGCCACAATCAAAATATGTTACAGCTATTGGATTTTATGGTGATAATTTATATGTGGGATATAGTTCAAAAAGTGGTTGGGATACATTGGGAGTTAAAAGAAAGGTCACTTCATCCTTTGAAAATATATTGTATGAGTTGGATAATCAACCAGCATTGGAGTTATATAAACGATATTTAGGAGATAGAGCAGTTTGAGAAGAAATTTTTAAAAGGGCAACGAACTGTTAACCTAAAAACTATATAAATATATATATAGCTATTGACAAATTTGTTTTTTTAATATATAATTCTTTCAAAAAAAGATAAAATGTACACAATAGGTGAATTTGCAAAAAAACTTGGAATAACTGTTCATACACTAAGAGTTTGGGATAAAAAAAATAAATTGAAACCGGAATATGTTAGCAAAGGTGGTCATAGATATTATAGTGAAGAGCAACTAAAAGAGCTTATACCAAAATTAGATGTGAAAAAAGAGAATAGAATAAATATTGGATATATTAGAGTCTCGGCAAAACATCAAAAAGATGATTTACAGAGACAATATCAGGTGATGGAACTTTTTCTAGCACAACAAGGTAAGAGTTTTAAGATAATTTCAGACATTGGAAGTGGTATTAATTATAAAAAAAAGGGTTTGTCTGAACTATTAACTTTAATATCTACCAATCAGGTTAATAGACTATATATTGTCCATAAAGATAGATTGGTTGGATTTGGATATGAACTGATAGAAAAAATATGTGAAATTCATGATGTAAAAATTGAAGTTATCAATCAAAGTGAAGTGAAAACAGATGAGCAAGAGATGATAGACGATATTTTAAATATCATTCATGTTTTTAGCTGTAAAATAAATGGAAAAAGAAGCCATATAAACAAAAAAATAATGGAAAAGTTAAAAAGTGAGTCAACAGACTAATCCACTTATAGCAAAACTAAAGCCTGAAATTAAGGGAATTTTTGAGATAAGAATAAACAATAATGACGACAAAACTTATCTGTTTAACTACATTTATAAGTATAAACATTGGCAAAATATTATCACTATCATGGTAACAGACCTATTCAAAAAAAATAGTTCTGATTATAGATATTTTTTGGATTATGAAATAGTTAGAGCTTGTATAAGTGATACGGCAGGAAGCATCAAAAAACAAGAGAAGATTAATTATATTAAAAATGAGTATAAAGATAACAAACTATACAAAAACCTATTAGAGGTTGGAAAAAATCTAAAAAATCACAATTTAGTTATGGTCTTAAGACGATTTAAAAAAGATTTCAATAACTATTTTAAAGCTATCAAAGATTATAAAATTAATCCCCACAAATATACAGGTATGCCTCAAATGCCAAAGGCTAGAAAAATC
>CAZROY010000060.1:0-13598 GCA_964601885.1 uncultured Sulfurovum sp.
ATTAAAAGGTGAAGAGAAACAGCTAGTAGCAGAGCAGATAAAACGAATGATAGCAAGACAAGGTGACAAGATTAGAGATAAACTAAAATATGAACAGAAAATGATGCAACTCTATTTTCAAGGCAAATTAAAATATGATAAGGATTTACAAGAGATTAAAGATGAATTGGATAAAAAGGCTTTGGGAAATATTTTAAATTATAGGAAATAAACTCTAGCAGTGCCTTAGGAGCAGGAACTTTAGTCCCGCAAAAGTCACTATTTTATGAAATTCTTGAATAACTATATAACAATTTGATAGATAAACTCAAGTGAGGTTTGATAAATAATCTCCTCTTTGACATAAAAGTGTATAATTACAATATTGACATCTACTCATATCTTCACAACGAGTAGCTTTAATCTCTTTTAGCTCCTTCAGTTCATCTATAATTTTATACAAGATTTCTGTTTTAGCCTCCAATTTTGTAATAGGTGTTATTTGACCATTAAATAACTCGATAAATACTAAGTCTATATCAGAGTAACTAGTTTTTAAAATTTGACTATATATACTCATCTGAAAATCTGTTAATTTATTTAAATCCTTTATACGATTTGCATTTGCAATAGAGCCTGTTTTATAATCTATAATTTGTATGCGAGTACCATTTCTGTCGATACGGTCTATAACACCCTTAAATTTTATACCACCAATATTACCCTGAATTTTCTTCTCTGTTTCTACAACTCTCCAGCCCATTTTAAAGTGGTCTATTTGATTTGATATAAATTTGACAATTCTTTTTTTCCATAGAAGTTTACTGTATGCTATTTTAGCAGATGATGTTTCTAAGAGTCTATCTAAGAGTGCATTGATACTATTTTGCATCTCTTCAAAGTTGTTAAAATGGCTTCTATCTTTAAATAGATGCTCTAATAGTTTATGTAAAAATGCCCCCTCATTTAACTCCTCACTCTCTTTTGGTTTAAGTTTTTTCTCATAAATATAGTAATATTCTCGTTTGCAACTTAAAAATATTTTTAATCTTGTTGGAGACCACATAATATCGGTAGCATTAAAATCTTCAATAATAGGGTCACGGTTTTGAACTATTTGAGATGGTTGATTATATAAAAGCTTTAAATTTGGCTCTACCTCTTTTCCCAATCCTAAGCCCAATTCATATAGATAAGAGGCGGGAGATTTATTATTACTTTGGCTATATATAATTACTGCCTCTTTTGCCTCCTCTAAGACTCTTTTGTATATCTGTTTCTGAAGAGCCTCTCTATCATTTTTTGTTGGTAAGTTTGCATTTTTTCTTACAGTGGAGTTTAAAAAATTGTCTTTTGCAGGGATTGCAGGGACTATACCATCATTAAAATCAACTATAATAACCCCTTTAAATGATACACCTCTAGTCTCTAATGCACCCATAACAGTAACCTTTCCGCCTCTTACATCATTAATAGTTATTTTACTTAAAACCTTAAGCCAAAGAAACAGAAAACTTTTAATACTCATTTTCTCTTTTTTAAAAAGAGATTTAAAATTTATATAGCTTGATTGAATGGTATCGCTTGTTAAGTCAAGTTCTATAAAGTTTATAGATTGAAAAAACTCCTCTACAGATACCACTGTAGAGGGAGATATGCTATTTAATCTCTCTTTATCTATATTATATCTTGTAAGTAGGGTGATATTTTCATTTGAAAAGTTTGCCCAATATCTATATATCGCATCTAATAGTTTATAGGTTCTACTTTTATTATAATCAAATCCCATAGAGAAGTTGAAGTTATTAAATGAGTCATATAGTTTTAGTATATCTTTAAAGCTTTCATCAGGTAAAATCACAACTATATCTTCTGGCGAAATACCACTATTAACCATCTTTTGCACAGATTCCAATAAGATTGGAATTTGTGCTAATCTCTCCTCTACACTAAACACTTTGGCGTCAATTTTTTTGTTATTTTTCTCTACTTTTATAATTTTTTTTGTTTGTAGATTAAAAGATACAAAACTATCCATAGGTAACTTTTCTACCCCCATCTCCATAAATCTGCTTTGTACTTTTTGATTAAATTTGCTCGTTTGTAGATGTACAATAAACTCTTTTTTTTCTGCTATTTTTTCTATTAAAGAGAGTTCATATCTACTCATATACCCCTCTAAAAATAGTTCATATCTGTTATACTCATCAATAAATCCTTTATTTAATTTATAGATTTGAGGTAAAAATACTCTATCGGTCAGCCCTTTTTCATATAGAAGTGTTTGATAGTTATTTAGAAGTTCTTTGAGTATATCTATCTGTTCTGTAAATTCTACAAAAGAGTCTCCATCAATTAAATCATCAAAAGATACTTCTTCATGACTTAACTCCTCAAAAAACTTTAAAATAGTATCACTTTTGGTAAAAAATTTAACCAACTCTCTATCTATCTTTAGATTATTAAAGGTTTTAAATTTTGAGGCTTTTTGCAAAATAAGTACTCTTTCCAATCTGTCAACCATTGTTAAATTTGGTAAAATAGTGGCTCTTTGCTCAAACTCATCAATACGAATAAGTGTCGGCAAGAGAGCATTATACTCTTGGAACTCTTTTCGTTTTTTTCTAATTGCTCGTGATGTTGGATAAATATATAAACTTTTCATTGTTAATTTAAGCTCTAAAAGCTTTCCTTCTTTCTAAAAATTTTTCTTGATATTTTAATTTGATTTCTATATAACTCTTTTTATCAACTATTTAACCATTTAGGGTGAGATGGTTGACTACTGAAGTATATCTCAAAAAATTGATTTAATCAAATTAATGAATTTTATACCTTTAATATGTTATATTAAAGTTAATTTTAACCATAAAGGGCAAATAGAATGAAAAAAATTATATCAATTGTAGGTACTATTTTATTATTATCTTTAGGAACAAGTTACACCGCTGTTGCCTCAGATGATTTAGATACTATTAAATTAATAGACGATTCTGAAAAATCAAAGCTTAAGCAGACACACATTGTAGGTTGTAATGACCATGTTAATAAAAAAGAGTTGACCTGTTCTAAAGAACCTGAAGAGATTATTCTTAGTAAATTACCAACAAGTTCTCAAATAGACCAAACAGATTTTGAAACTGAAAAGGATATAGAGAAAATAAAAAACCAACTTCGTATTGTAATGGAAGAGCTTGAACAGTTAAAAAAAGATAGAGAGCAGGATAAAAAGATTATAGCAAAATTAAGTTCTCTTATAGAGGTCATTACTAAAAAGAAATCTGGTATTGAAAAGAAAAATAGAGTTAAAGAGGGAATAGAGAATATCGTTAAAAAGAATATAAAAAAGAGAAAATCAAAATATATTCCAAAAGAGATTAAGGTGTTAGAGACTTATGATGACCATCTTGTTATAGAGGTTCAAAAAGGAGAGAGTCTATCCAGTTATGCACAAGCATATTATAATGACAGAAATAAATACTATAGAATATATAAAGCCAATAAAGATAGAATTAGCTCTAATTTAGAGGTTATTATAGGAACAAAACTCATAATACCACTCCCATAACTACCCTCGCCAAAAGGCAAGGGTCTTACGACGAAATTTGGTAATTTTTTATCCAAATACTCTTTTAAATGCATCAAGTAGGGTTGCTAAAATGCCTTTTGGTCTAATAAGTTCAGCAATAAATGTATCATAGGTTACATTATGTTCTTCCAGATACCCCTCAAGGTATGCTATTGATTTTTCCATACCATGCTTCTTCTCTATATTTAACATTATATGATATAGTTCTTCTACGGTATAAATTACACTTTGAGGTGCAGCTCGTCTAAAAGCTGTTAACGATATAATATTACCATCTTTGTCAAATTTTGGCTCTAAATCTGCTATAACCCAATAGTATTTTCCACTTTTAGCTAGATTTTTAACTACTCCAGATATTGCTCTACCTGATAAGAGTGCTTTCCAAATAAGATAAAATACTGCCCTTGGCATATCTGGGTGTCTTATTATATTATGAGGAGAACCTATTAACTCATCTTCACTATAACCTGAAATATCACAGAAGTTTTTATTTACAAATGTAATCTTTCCTTTTAAATCTGTTTTACTTACTATAAATTTCTTTTTACTAAATTTTATTTCTTCATCTATAGCAATTGGTCTATATATCATAATGTAATCCTTCTCTTTTACAGTATATAAATATTATATTATATTATTTTATTAAAAAAAATTTAAAAGTTTGCTTATTTTATTGCAAAATATTTAAAAATGTTACTAAATAAACCTAATCCTCTTTTCAAAAAAGAGGGATTTAATCTCTTTTTTATCTCTTTCGTATAATTCTTTTCATCTTGAATAAGGTTTTCTATATATCTTTTAGAAAGTTTTATCTGTAAAGGTGTAAATTTAATCTGCATCTAAAATCCTTTCTATCTCATACATTGCATCTTCATTTTTAAGTCTAAATTTAATTTCAATTCTTCTTGAAGCATCTTTATCTTCAATCCCATTTACTTTAATTGGGTCAAGATATGACCTACCACTAGCTACAAGTTTAGTTTGAATATTATGTTTTTTTATATAATCTAAGGTTAAAAGATAGTTCATAACAGCATAAGCTCGTTTTTGAGATAGACCCAAATTATATAAATATCCACCATCACTATCTGTGTGACCCTCTATTATTATCTTGTCAATATGTTCTGATATATTTGAATTTGATATAAGTGTATTGACATACTCTATAAAACTAGATTTAAGCTCTTCCTTTGCTCCATCTTTTAATATAGCAGAGCCTTTATCAAATAGAATATTGGAAGATAGTCTTAAACTTCCACTATTTTTATCTATATTTATCTTATTACCAAGAGCAGATTTTAATTCAGCAATTACTTTTACTTTTATTCCAGTTAAAGATTTAATCTTTGCCTTTTGAGCTTGTAATTTCGCTAAAAGTTCATCATATTTTGTCTGTTTATTATCTAAAGTTTGTAAAAGTTTTAAAAGTTTTTCATCTGTTAATTTTAATTTTTGGGTACTTTTTGATAATCTATCCGACATAATTAAGACTCTATTTTTATAATCATCAATAATAGTTTTCTGATTTTTGATTGTTTGATTATAATCACTACTTAAATTTTGCAAAATCATTATTTTATCTGTATATTTATCTATTTTAGTATTTTGAGCTAGTAGAATTTGGTTTAATTTTGAAATCTCCTCCTCTTTTAGCTTAAGAGTATTTTCTGATATTATAAGTCTTTTATTGCTATCATAAATATATTGTTCTCGTTGTGCAAGAAGATTTTTAAGTTTATTAATCTCTTCATCTCTAATTTTAATCTCTCTTGATTTTTTATTTATATCTTCTGATTGTTTCTCTAATACTTCAGATTGTGACTCCAGAGTTGACTCTTTATCTCTTAGAGAATTTTTTAAAAGAGTTGATTTTACAATAATAGCACCAATAAGTAAAATAAATACAAATAGCAATCCTGCCATTAAATCGGCATACGAAATCCAAAAATTACTATTTTCACCACTATTTTTTTTCTTAAACATATCTATTCACTATACATATTGTTGTGTTTTAAGATTGC
Organism: uncultured Sulfurovum sp.; assembly: GCA_964601885.1. Classification (GTDB taxonomy): domain Bacteria; phylum Campylobacterota; class Campylobacteria; order Campylobacterales; family Sulfurovaceae; genus UBA1140. The sequence goes on from CAZROY010000060.1 coordinate 5,590, forward strand.
ATTTTGTAGCAATCTATTCTGTTCACCTATAATTGAAGCAAAATTACCAAGTTTACTTATAACCTCACCCAACTCTTCATCTATTCTATGAAAAGTACTATTTAAAGAGGTCTCTAGTGAGCTATCAAATCTATCTATAGAGTATTGTAAATTTTGGGTTACATCTATAAACTTATGAATATTTCTCTCTATTTTAGCACTTGCATCAATAGCATTGTGAGATTGATGTATTTGTGAGAGTGTATCTTTTAAATCGCTTGAGACCAATTTCATGTGTGTTGCCACATTTGTAAAATTTCTATTTGTCTCATTTATAATGGTTTTGAAATTTTCAAGATGTTTTTCATTTAAAGTTTGAATAAACTCTAAATTAAATGTATCTTTTAGAGCATTTATCATCTTTTCATCTCTCAGGTCATGTTGAGTGTGTTCATGCTTTTTAAGCTCACTATCACTCCATATAAACTCTCTATAGAGATTTTCTAAATAGCGACTATCACTATCTCCTTTGGAGAGTCCTCTTTTTTCAAAATAGTTCCATAAAATAGAGAGAAAAATACCAAAAATAGAGGCGTAAAAAGCTGTTCCTATTCCACTTAAAAGAATAGAGATTTGTGTATCTAATCCATTTGTATCTTTTATTGAAAAATCAGGCATAGATATAGCAATTGCTGTAAATGTACCAAGTATCCCTAACATCGGAAAAAAAGATGGGGCGACTGAAGCAAAGTTGTCATTACGAAATCCCTTGTAGTACTCTTTAATATAATCTTCTATATTGATAGTAGATTTTGTTTTATCAGCAATAGTTAAAGAGTTTTCTTGAATTGCCCTTTGTAACTCTTTTTGTAAATTATTATATCTTTTACGCATATTACAGATAACAAAATTGGCATTATGTTGAATAAAAAGCAAATATATCAGATATATTATAGATATAATTACTACAGAGTGTATATCAACCTTCAGTTGAATAATATGGTAATAACCCAATATTATTCCTAATAGAAAAAGCGTAGGAAGTAGAGCGATGACTATATAGTTTAAAATACATGGTGTGGAAGAGTGGTTATTTTGCATTATGTTACTCGCATTTTTTAATTATATAATATCATAAAATTTTATAATCTAAAATTAATGTGAGGTTATATTGCTCTCTTTTAATAAAGTTTCATTAATATCGTTAATTTGAATGGGAACTTTTTTTACTAAATAAAAGTAATTTGGGTGTAAAATATCTGCATAGGTGTTAATTATTGCTGTTTTATATGTACTTCTAGTTAACACTTTAGACACAACACCCACAGGAATATTAGCTAAAAATATATTATCTAATCCACTTGTCACCACTTTATCTCCTACTGCTATCTTTGACCATTTTGGTATAAAATTTATCTCCATTCTTTTCTCATCTATACCTTTAGCAATACCCGGCATCTTTTTTTTACCTATGAATGTTGAGAACTGACACTTTTCATTTGATAAGAGAATTCCCTCTAATCTATTATCTTTTTTTATGGCTATTCCTGCAACTACATTTTTTTGAATTAAACCATATATCTTATCTTCACTAAGCTTTATATTATCAAGATTTGTTAAATATATATATGAGAAATCATTTAACTTCTTATATGATAGAGTTTGAATGTGTGCTATATTCTCATTTTTATCATATTTTTTCACCTTAGATTTACTATAATCCTCAAGTTGGTTTATTATCATTTGTTGATTATAGAGATATTTTCTTAAGATGATATTCTCTTGTTTTAAATTCTCGATAGCATTAGATTGAGATATATACCTCTCTATATTATTACTTATAGAATTAGTTATATTTAAATATGCCCTTTTAATAGGAATTGATATAAATGCAAAATTCTCTTGAAATCTCTCTTCTTTTTGAAACAGAAGAAGAGAAGCTAAAGAGATAAGAATAACAAAAATCAGTTTTTTATTCATCATAGGCTGTATGTTGTAATAGGTCTATCTCTTCAAGTGCTTTACCCGTACCGTGAGCAACAGCTAAAAGTGGGTCTTCACACACAAAAACAGGAAGTTTAACAATATTGGCAAGATACTTATCAAGACCTCTAATCAATGCTCCTCCTCCTGTTAAAACTATACCATTTTCCACAATATCACCGGCTAGGTCGGGTGGTGTATCTTCTAATACCTGCTTTAGAGCTTCACCAATCTCTTTTAAAGGTATTTTCATTGCCTCTCGCATGTGTTCAGAATTTATCTCAATAGATGTTAAAAGTCCTGTAACTTGGTCTCTCCCTTTTACAGTCATACTAAGCTCCTCTTCTAATTGAATGGCAGTTCCAATACTAATTTTCATATCTTCAGCTACTCTATCTCCAATTAGTAGATTAAAGTTCTTTTTCATATAATCAATAATATTCCTATCCAACATATCCCCTGCTACTCTTATTGATTTACTCTGAACCAATCCACCAAGAGAGGTTACACCAATTTCTGTAGTACCTCCTCCAATATCAACTACTAAATTTCCATTTGGCTCTTTTACAGGAATTCCTGCTCCAATTGCAGCCGCCATTGGTTCTTCTATTAAATAAACCTCTCTTGCACCTGCACTCATTGCAGACTCTTTAACAGCTTTTCGTTCAACTTGAGTTAAACCATAAGGAACACAGATAATTATTCTGGGAGAAAATAAACCTTTTCTATTATGAACTTTCTCTATAAAATATCTAATCATCATCTCTGTAACATTAAAATCAGCAATAACTCCATCTTTCATTGGACGAATAGCTTTAATATTTCCGGGAGTTTTTCCTATCATCTCTTTAGCTTCAATTCCTACAGCTAATATCTTTTCCCTCCCATGTTTATCATACTGTATTGCTTCAACTGATGGTTCATTTATACTAATCCCTTGACCTTTGACTAATACTAATGTATTTGCAGTTCCTAAATCTATTGCTAAATCATTAGAAAACATACCTAAAACTTTTTTAAACATCTTACTCTTTCCTTACTCTACGCTGATTTTGAATTTTTAATATATATTGGTTTTAAACTACTATTTATAACATCTTCTGTAATAATAACCTCATACCCTCCAAGCTCTGGCAGTTCATACATAATGTCAATGAGTGACTCCTCCATAATTGAACGAAGACCTCTTGCACCTGTCTTTCTATTTATAGCTTTTTGAGCAATAGCTTTTAGAGCCTCCTCTTCAAAGGATAATATCACATTATCTATTTCAAATAGTTTTTGATACTGTTTTACAATTGAATTTTTAGGTTCAAGTAATATTCTAACCATATCTTCAAGAGTAATGGGTTCAAGTGTAGCTGTAATATGAAGTCGTCCAATTAGTTCTGGAATAATTCCAAAGTGGACTAAATCACTAGATTCTATCAAGTGCATTACACTCTCATTTTCAATATTACTCCTTTTTGTTTGACCAAATCCTAACTGATTGGCACCTAATCTTCTCTGTATAATCTCTTCAATACCATCAAATGCTCCCCCACATATAAATAGTATATTTTCTGTATTAATCTGAAGAAAATCTTGATTTGGATGTTTTCTACCTCCCTTTGGTGGAATATTTACAACTGAACCCTCTATAATCTTTAAAAGTGCCTGTTGAACACCCTCTCCCGAGACATCTCTTGTAATAGAACGGTTCTCTCCCATTCTAGCAATTTTATCCATCTCATCAATAAAAATAATACCTCTTTCTGCCTTTGATACATCGCCGTCTGCGGCTTGGAGTAGTTTAGTTAATATATTCTCAACATCTTCACCCACATAACCAGCTTCTGTTAAATTTGTAGCATCTGAGATAGCAATTGGTACATCTAAAAATCTAGCAATGGTTTGAGCTAAAAGGGTTTTTCCAGAACCAGTAGGTCCAATAAGCAGTATATTAGATTTATCTATTGTTGTATTATCTTTAAAATCACTCTTAAATATTCTTTTATAGTGGTTATAGACTGCAACAGATAGTGTCTTTTTAGCCATCTCTTGACCTATTACATAGTCATCTAATATTCTATGTATCTCTTTTGGGATTAAAAGTGTTACAGTTTCTGTTTTATTTGATGGTTGCTTTTCATCTTCCCCAAATAGTATTTTATATGCAGAAGTTACACAATTTGAACATATATAAACACCATTTCCCGCAATAAATGGATTTTTACTCTTCTCTGTAGTGTTACAAAAACTACATTTTTTTCTAGCCATTAATTTTTTTCCTTCTAAATGGAATGCCCCGTTTTGATGCCGTGACAAACTCCAGTAATTTTTTTACCTCTTTTGAATTATTATTTTTTAATAATCTTTTAGCACTCTCTTGAAGAGGCTCTCCCTTTTCAAAAAGTTCCCTATATACTATTTTCAATTCATCTATATCTTTTCTATCTATATATCTTCTAAGTCCTGTTAGATTTAGCCCCCTTAATGTTGCTCTATTCCCCTCTGCTAAGCAGTAGGGAGGAATGTCTTGACTTAAAGCTGATGCACCTGCAATCATAGCATAATCTCCAATATGAACGAATTGATGGACAGGTGTCAAACCCCCAATTACGACCCTATTACCCAATTCAACATGTCCAGCAAGTGTTGCTCCATTTGCCAATATACAGTTATCTCCTATTATTACATCATGTCCTACATGAACATACCCCATTAAAAGATTATTATTACCAATTCGAGTAACTCTACCTCCACCTTTAGTACCCGGGTTTAATAAAGTAAATTCCCTAATCTTATTATTTTCTCCAATAATAAGCTCTACATCTTCCCCCATATATTTTAAATCCTGTGGAATAGAACCAACTACAGCATGAGAGAATATGTGAGTAGCTTTTCCAATTGTTGTATTACCCTCTATAACAGCATGAGCATCTATTATACAATTATCACCAATAGTTGCTTTTGAAGATATGGTGACAAATGCACCAATCTTAACATTTTTTCCAATCTTTGCACCATTTTCAATCACAGCTGTTGAGTGAATATTTGACATCTGAGTTCTCACTTATTTATCAACAATCATAGCTTTTAGTTGAGCTTCTGCTACAAGCCTATCATCAACGAAAGCTTTTCCATCAAGTTGCCAAATTGCCCCTCTATGTTTTAAAACGGATAATTTATACACTAATCTATCACCCGGTGTTACAGGCAGACGAAATTTAGCTTTATCGATACTCATAAAATAAACAACTTTATTCTCTATATCTTTTTGCTCTTTATCATTAAAACTTTGAAATGCCAATACCCCACCAGCTTGTGCCATACCTTCAATAATCATAACCCCCGGATAGATTGGATGGTCTGGAAAGTGTCCTTGAAAAACAGGTTCTGATATAGATACATTTTTATAACCTTCTATATATTTTCCTTGTTCGAGTGTTATAACTCTATCAAGAAGTAAAAATGGATACCTATGAGGTAATATTTTTTGAATTTCAACTACATTAAATGTCACTATTTTAGCCTTTGGATAAAAATTTAATAGATTTTATCCAAATTAAGCTAAAAATTGTGTCAAACTTTAATAAGTTCCTCTTTTACATCTTCATAAATATAACTCTTACATATAATTTCAATGTTATTTGTGGGAATTTCGTTCACAATTAATATTAAACTTAAATCATAATGATTTTTTATTAAATGCTCTCTGATTTTCAACTCTTTTTGAAATGGTGGAGGATTAAATATTAAGGAGTTCACACTTCCATAATTTGTCTTTGTTAATTTGTTATATGTCTCTATGGATATAAATTTAACCTCATCTCTATTCAGATAGAAAATGTCACCTATAGAGTATTCAACTCTACCTCTTGTATAGCCCTTTTTTAGAGTTGAATATGGTAAAAAGTGGGCTGGGACTACTCTCTTTTTAACCTTTAAATATCCAAATTCTAATCTCCAATTTAAAAATCTCTGTTTTATAATTTTATACTCTATACCCCTTTTTTCATACTCCAATCTCTCTTCATAAAGTTTAATTTTTGCTTCAATTGATTTTGGTTGTATCTGTCTGGATATTGGAGAAAAGAGTTCATATGCCAATCTTTTCTGCTCCTCTCTTTGCATACTTAAACCATATATACAACCACAATAATCTTGACGATATAATTTATCTTTTTTTGCCAAAATATTCTGTTCTTGTGTTCCAGATGCTTTTTTATAATTGGGAGCTATAAATGTAATACCATATTTCTTAGCCAACAAATTACCCGCAATAGTAAGCTGTTTTATAGATTTTTTTGGACTCATAAGGAGAGTTGAAGTAAAACTTTTTTCTCCCAATTCATTAACCTTTTTAGCGGTTATTTCAAATCTATTATTAAAACAGATAGTACATCTAGCACCCTTTTCTTTCTCATGCTCTAAACCTCTGACCGCTTTTAACCACCCCTGAGTATCATACTCTCCCTCTATTAACTCTATATTTAATATTCTACACGAACGCCTTACATCAAGTAGTCTTAAGTAATATTCGCTATATGGGTGTATATTTGGGTCATAAAAAAATCCTATTAATTTCTCATCTGGATAATCCAACTGTAGTCTTTTTAAAAAATAGTGACTATCAACAGCACAACATATATGAACTAAGATAACATATCCCCTTTTTTATGTTTAACTATCTCTCTAATAAAAAACCCAATCGTCTTTAGCGACTAATTGGGTGATTTACAATAATAAATTCAACTCGACGATTTTTACTTCTTCCCTCCGGTGTATTATTATCTGCAATAGGCTCTGCTGAACCTATACCTTTTGTTTGTAGTATATCAGCTGGTACACCTTTAGAGACAAGATACTCTTTTACTGCCTTTGCTCTTTTAGCACTAAGTTTAATATTAAATATCTCTTGCCCTTGATTATCAGTGTGTCCATGAATAGCATATCTGAAGTTAAACTTGCTATACTTTTTAATGATTTCTGCTGTTTTATCTAATCTTATTTTACTTTCCTCAGTTAAATGACCACTTCCCCTTTTAAATTTAACATTTGTAAGAGAAAATGCCTTTGATAAGCTCTCTTTTGCTTTTTGCTCTTGAATAATTTTATTCTCTTTTTCCTGATATACTTTTAACTGTTCCTCTTTCTCCTTTAGAGTCGTTTCTAATTGAGCTTTTTCTTTATTCAATATGTCAATCTGTTCTAAATTTTTAATTTCATTACTCTCTTTCTCTTTAATACGATTTTCTAACTGGAGAACCTTATTTATAATTTCTGCTTTTTCTTCTTCTAACTGTTTCTTATTAGCCAATTCATTATTTAATATTGTTTGTAACTCTTCTATTTTCTTTAACTTCTGTTTAAGAAGTTTTTCGTTTTCTATTTTTTTAGTTAAATTTTCCTCTAATGATTGAACCATAGTCTCCAATTTAGCTTTTTCATCTGTCAAGGCTTTCTCTTTTTCTAACTCCACTGATAGATTATTTTTTAAATTTGCATAATTTACAGATAGTGCAGTTAACTCTTTAATTTTACTATCTTTTTTAGCAAGAGTATCTTCAAGCTCTTTAGCTTTAGATATATTTGCAGTTAAATTTTCCTCTAGTGATTGAACTATAGCTTCCAGTTTGACTTTTTCATCTGCCAAGGCTTTCTTTTTTTCTAACTCTGCTGATAGATTATTTTTGAAATTGGTTAAATTCTCTTCTAATGATTGAACCATAGCCTCCAATTTAGCTTTTTCATTTGTTAAGGCTTTCTCTTTCTCCAATTTAGCCGATAGATTATTTTTTAAATTGGTTAAATTTTCCTCTAGTGATTGAACCATAGCTTCCAATTTAGCTTTTTCATCTATCAAAGCTTTCTCTTTTTCTAACTCCGCTGATAGATTATTTTTTAAATTAGTTAGATTATCTTCTAATGATATAATAGTACTATTTAGCTCTTTTTTAGACTTTCTTTCATTTGTCAAATTTATTTTTAACTCTTCATAGCTTTTAGAAAGAAGTTCTAACTCTTTTAATTTTAAATCTTTGGCTTTTAGTTCATTACTAATT
>CAZROY010000061.1:0-12245 GCA_964601885.1 uncultured Sulfurovum sp.
AGGAGACTTTATGAGAGAGATAGAATTTGATATTATAGTCAAAGCCATTAGAGATATTATAGTCCATTGTGGAACAGATTTACCACAAGATACTTATGACGCACTAAAAGAGGCGATGCAAAATGAAAAATCTCCAGTAAGTAGAGAGGTTATTCGTCAAATATTGGAAAATGCAGATATAGCAAAAGATGAAAAGAGACCTCTATGTCAAGATACAGGTTTAGCTGTCTTTTTTGTCAAAGTTGGAGATGAGGTAAAGATTAAGGGTGGTCTATTAAGAGATGCTATTAATCAAGGAACAGAGCAAGGGTACCAAGATGCCTATCTAAGAGCTTCAACTTGTGAGCCTTTTAGTAGAGCAAACTTAAAAGAGAAAATAGGATATAATCTACCAGCTATTATCCATTTTGATATAGTGGCAGGTGATAAGATAGATATTGAGTATGCTGCCAAAGGGGGCGGTTCTGAAAATGTAAGTCGTGCAAAAGTTTTTCCACCTGCTGTTGGTAAAGAGGGAATTATAAACTATGTCAAAGAGGTTATCTCTGACGCTGGTGGTAATCCATGTCCACCAATTACTGTAGGCGTTGGTATTGGTGGAACATTTGAAAAGGCAACTATTAGCTCTAAACATGCACTATTTAGAGATATTGGTAGTAGAAATCCCGACCCAGAATTAGATGAATTGGAGCAGACAATTTTAAAAGAGATAAATAAGTTAGGAATTGGTGCAATGGGTATGGGTGGTACTCAAACGGCTCTAGCTGTTCATATTGAAGCAAACCCTTGTCATATAGCCTCTCTACCGGTATCTGTTAATGTTCAATGTCACTCATCAAGACACACACATATTACTATATAAAATAAAGGAGAAAAAATGGCACAATATACCCTAACAACACCTCTTACAGCTGAAGATACAAAAAAACTTAAAGCTGGAGATACCGTTTTACTTAATGGTACTCTCTATACCGCAAGAGACGCAGCACATAGCAGACTTGTAAAATTAATAGAAAATAATGAAGAGTTACCTTTTGATTTAGAAGGTAGTGTAATCTATTTTGTAGGACCTACTCCACCAAAACCGGGTGACCCAATAGGAAGTGCAGGACCTACTACAAGTTATAGAATGGATAGTTTCTCTCCTACTATGTTAAAATATGGGTCAAAAGGTATGATAGGCAAAGGGAAACGAAATCAAGCTGTAAAAGATGCTTGTGTAGCTTATAATGGTATCTACTTTGGAGCAACAGGTGGAGCTGGTGCTTTACTTGGTAAAAAAATTACAAGTGCAGAGGTAATTGCATATCCTGAGTTAGGTCCTGAGGCTGTACGAAAGATTACAGTTAAAGATTTTCCCGTAACTGTAATAAATGATACTTATGGCAATGACCTATATCAGATGGGTAGAGAGCAGTATGAAGTTAAAGATTAATATATTTTAGAGTGCTAAAGTGTGATATTATATCACATTATAATTTTTAATTTAATATTTAATTTTAATATTAGATATACTTTAATATTTTCTATTGATATTAATTATGTTAAAATTACAAATATCAAAATAAGGAAATTCAATGAAAATATTATTAGCTCTTATGATTGTAGGTGCGACTTTGTTTGCTGGAGGGGATATTAGACCAGATAGAGTTGTTGTTCAAAAAGTAAGTAAACCTGCTGTTCAAGAAGGATGTTATAAACCAAATATTGAAAAATGTCCAGATTGTGAAGATGTAGCAGAATTGTGTCCATATAATGGAGAGGATATACCTCTAGCCGAAACTTCAGTTTGTGAAGGTTTGATAAACGAACAAGCATCTACAGATAGATAAAGATAAAAAAAATTATGACATTAAGTCAATAAACACTGTTAGTATTTGTTGACTTTACAATTTATTACTTAGCTCCGTTTAATTTGCTCCCTAACCATTATTTCCATTTCTCTTAATCTTGAATAGAAGTTGTTGTTCTCCTCTATTAACTCTTCATTTCTATCTTTTACTCTTTTATATCTCTCTCCTAATTTTATATAACTTTTATTAAGCAACTCATAGTGTACACTAAGTTGTTCATAGTCTAGTTTCTGTTTATTAAGTTTCTTTATATACTCTCTATGCTCTGTTTCCATTTGCTCTTTTAATTTATCAATATACTCTAAAGCTTCATCTAATCTTTGTTTATTTTTTGGAAGAAATTTTAACTCTCTACTTAACTCTTGAGTTTTTTTAGTTTGAATTTCTAACTCCTCCTCTAATTTTTTTATTTTTGCTATCTTTGCCTCATCTATCTCTTTAGCTTGTTCTAATATACTTTTTAGACTTTTTATCTTTGTTACAAAAATAACTATAATAATAGTTATTAAAAAAGTTAATGTAAAAAAGAGTCCTACTAAAATATAAAACTCTGTATTAATATGAAAATTTGAAAATATTGTACTCATTACTTTTACCCCTCTATAATATCATAATTTGGATTTATAGGACACTCTAAACTATCATTAGTAAAAGATTTACTATTATATTGCATATTTATAAAAACAATTTTAACTCTATTGTCAAGATTGTCAACATAGAAAATCTTTTTTAATTTATTTTGAGTATCCACTGTAATTAGATACTCGACATCTCTATATAATGCTTTATAATCTGTTGCAGTTAATTTTTGTGCAACCTTTAAAACCTCTTCTAAATCCAAGCCATCATCTATTAAATATTTTGATACTTGCTCTAAATCATGGTCAATGACAAGAAGTTGAACACCATCACTACACACCTCTTTTTTTGTAGGAGTTCGATAACTCCATTTAAAGAGTTTACTACTTATCTCTTCTGTTTGATTGAGTTCATTTATAAAAACTTGTCTTTCTTGTTTGAAATTGACATCTCCTGCATACTTAATAACTTTACCTTTACTATTTGTAATAGTTTGAGTAAAATTACTCTTAAAGTTATTGGGTAATAATATACCAGCCCTTAAAAACATTAATACAAGTGAAATAGTTAATAAAAATCTCATTATTTTTTATAATTCCTTTATTCTTTTGATAAATAGTATCAAAAGTTATGTGAGTATGTTATGAAATATTTACAAAAAATTGTGAATTTATTGATTTTTATCAATCTGAAAGATAAAATTATATCATATTGAGGAAATATTGAAAAAAGATAACTTTTTTTGATTTTTCTGTTATAATTAGTTGATAACAAATAGGTTATCAACTTTCAATAGGAGAAACATTATGAAAATCAAACGGATAGCTTCTATATCTCTATTACTTATATTAATAGGTTGTGCAGATACTCAAAGTCAACAGAACAACACCAATAGACCCACAGGTGTAAAAGTTAGAACAGCAGTCTATACAGCAGAGTGTAGGAACTGTATGGCAAAATTTAAAATAACACTCAGTTCACAAAAATTTACAAAAGAACTTCTATATAAAACATGTCCATCTTGCAAACGAGACTAATTTTATAGTAGTGAATATTGCTATTCACTGCTAAATTAATTAAAAAACTATCATCTTAAAATATGCTATAATATAATAAAAAAACAAAGGAGAATAGAAATGTTAAAAAAGATACTTATAGGTTCACTAATTACATCTTATGCGGTTTTTGCTCAAAGTGCTGCTGGTATAAATGTAAATAAAGATGATTTAGAGATAGAGGGTACATTAGATTCTAGGAATTTGGCAATGTTACAGACAAGTAGCACCATCTTTTTAGGAGATTTTAATTTAATAAATATTGAAGATGACAACAAAAAGGCAACACTAGTGGGTGCCGGTTTAGGGGCCACTAATAAATTAGAGGGAGTTGATGGAGTTGAATTAACCTTTGGTGCAAAATTTATATTAAGTCATACAGAAGATAATAAAAAAGATATTGATAAGTGGTTCTCGGCAATGCCTCTTACTGCTATGGTTAGATACTCATTTCCACCTTTAATGTTTAATATTCCTCCAATAGCATTGGAAGGGAAAGTTCTATATGCACCGGGTGCTTTATCATTTGGTGATAGTGATAGTTATAGTGAATTTAGAGTATCGGGCGATATTGAAATGATAGAGAGTGTAAAAATATATGCAGGATATAGAAATATCGTTACAGGTTATCCAACAGATACAAACTACATATTTAGCAACGGTTTCTATGGAGGATTAAAATTTACATATTAACAAGAGGAACTGATTTTCAGTAAGACTGATTATTTCTCCTCACCGCCATAAATGGCGATGTCTCCTAAATAACGGAATAGATATGAATTGCATTTTTAAGAGGGTGACCAATTGGAGCTATTGCCTCATCTCCTTTTGCTCTATTATTTATTCCCTCTAAAATATAGAGTCTATTATTAATAAGCTCTATACCTCTTGGGTCATATACTCCATTATCTCTCATCTGATATACAGCCTCTGTCTCTTTTGTTAACCAATTAACTTTTAGTAGTTCAAAATTAGATGTAGTAACCCATAAAGTTGAACTATTAGAATTATAAGCTAACCCAACAATTTTTCCTGCTGGAGTAGTATATAGCGGAGTAGTACTTGTCTGATTTAAATCAAAATTATAACTATATAGACTATATAAATTGGCTACAATAAAATCATTATCTATAAAAATAGTGGCAGGATACTCAACTGTTCCCAATTTTCTATAATCACTTAAAGTAAATGAACTATTGCTGTCTGGTCTTGTTAACTTAAATATTACAGGGTCACCCGGTGCTTTTCCTGTAAAAATATATAAAGTATCACTATTTTGATTATATGCAACAGATTCTATATCACATGCCCCTAGATAATTTTCACAATGGTCTTGTATATCACCATTTGTAAATGTTCCTAAATCAACATCATCAAAAACACTTTTTATCTGATGAGTGGTTAAATCCATCTCATATACATGGTGAGAGTCATCATCAGTTATCCATAAACTATTATTTATAGGAACGAATTGTAGAGACTCTGCATCTCTTAACTCTTCCAAACCAACAACATTGGACAATACTATTCCATCTGTCTCATTTAAATCTTTGTCCTCTCTAATAGTAAACTGCTGTTTAGCAAATATTGAACCTCCATTATCCCACTCATTTGCATCTGAAAAACTGCTTATTGCTAAAGTATCATTATCATCTCCATAACTACTATCATAAGGGGTTACATCTTTATTAGGCTCTGCTTTTAACTTATATACCTCTTTTGTATCAATTAAATGGTCTCCCCAAACGCCTTCACCACTCTCTGATAAAATAATACTACTTCCATTTTCATCTGAAATAGAAACGATTATATCTTTACTACTTGTAGTAAAATTGCCAACTTTATTTATTAAATCATCTACATTAATATTAAGTTTCCAATCTGGACTATGAGGGGCAAATGGAAAATATGCCATATCTGTTGGTTTATTTGATATTGTCACAACTGTACCTTTTCTAAGATATGCTAAAGGTAACAGCGATGGAATTTGAGCTGAAAACACCTCACTACAATTCTCTTTAATAGTTAATTTTGCATTTTGCAGATTGAGATAGTCTCGTGTTACAACCAACTCCAACCATGAACCACCATTGCCTAAAACTGTTCCAAAATAGGTATCATATCCACCATCTTTTAAAAATTCATCTGATGAGACTCCATTATACTCATTTAATAGAAGTGAACTTTTATGCTGTTTAAAATTATCTTTTAAAGCCACTACTCGTAAATCTTTAAAATCATCTTCTGTTAACTTACTATATCGACATCGACGCTTTATTCTATGTTTTTTAGACTTTAATCGCCGTCCTTTTTTTGATACTGTTGTTATACTATCCGACATAATAGTTATATCTCCACTACCAGATACCATAGACACAACTAAATTATCATCACTTGTAAAAAAAGTCCCTTCAATAGTTGTTAAATCATCTTTATTTAGATTTAAAGTCCAATCAGCACTACATGTATCAAAGGGGTTATAGCTTAAATCTGTTGGCTCTTCTGAGATAGTGAGAACCGTTCCACTTCTTACTTTTGATAAAATATCTATATTTGGTAACTTTCCAATATAGATATTTGAGTTACTATCGGTAATTTTTAAAGTGGCTTTTCTTAAATCTGTCTTATCTTTTAAAATAACCAACTCTATACTCTTGTGATTGCCACTACTATATCCATTTAAAAGAACTCTCTTATCAATACTATTTTCTAAAGTCATATCCCTCAACTGTAAAAATGTCTGCATTGAGACTGTATCATTTATCTCAACCCATCTATTCGGAGAGCTAAAGGTACTAATTATCTGCTTTCCACTATAATCATCTCCATAGGCTATATCATCTGGTTCAATAGATGAGGATGGTTCCTTTTTTAACTTAAACACCTCTTTATTATCAATCCCCCAACCTTTAATAATTTCGCCTGAATTTCTCATTATTGCACTATCTGATGTAGAGGTTATAGATATGTCCATGGTCCTATCTGATATTTCAAAAGTTCCATTTTTATTAGTTAAATCCTCTGCATTTAAATTGATTGTCCAATCTGGATTATCACTATCTAATGGTGAATAAGATAGGTCTGTTGGTTCATTAGATATTGTAAGAATTGTACCCTTTCTAAGATATGCAAACTCCAATAGGTCTGGAAAAGTTGCTGTTAAAACATCTACTCCACCACTCCTCTCAATATCCAGTGTTGCACCTCTAATATCCAAATAGTCCTCTGTTACAACAAGTTCAATCCATGAACCACCATTTCCATCTATATCTCCAAAATAGGTATCATATCCATCATTTTTAAGCTGTTGGTCATAGGCAACCGCATTATACTCATTTAATAAAACAGCATCACCATAGATAAAGCTTAAACTTAAAACCATTATAGATAGCACGGTTTTTACTTTCATTATAAAATCTCCTTTTATTTTATAAACAACATTATATACTTTTTTTGATTAAAAGATGTTGATTTTTTAATATTTTAAAACATATTTTAATTTAAAAATTGATAAAATTATGCAATTAGAAGGAGTTTTTATGAGTGAACAAGACATATATACTCAAAATGATGATATTGATGTGAAAGAGATATTCAGAACGCTAAATAACTATAAATGGTCAATTGTAGTTATAACTATAATTTCTATTATAACTGCATCTATATATCTATATTTTCAACAGCCAATATATAGCTCTTATGCAATTATAAAAGTGAAAACAAAAGAGAGTACAAAAAACATTAATAATAATATCTTAAATCCTATATCAGGTCCAGATACAGCAAATGTTAAAGAGGATATGGCGTTAATAAAAACTTTTTATATTAATGACCAAGCATTAAAATTGGGTAGAGTGAACTATACAGTTCAGTATTATGAAAATAGACATAACAAAAGTGTAGAGATAACCAAGTTAATACCGATAAAAGTGACTGATATAGAGATATTAGATAAAAAATTTTTAGGTCGTAAATTAACTATTATTCAAAAAGATAACGGCTATATAATCAAAATTAAACACTCTATTTTAGAAAAATTAAAAGCGAAACTCTTTAACCGTTCACTAAAACAGATTAAACAAAAAGAGCCTTTTGCCTATAATACTATAATATCAACTCCTTATTTTAAAATAAAAGTTATTCGATTGGCAAACTATGCAAAGGCTATAGATGTTAAAATTAATCAAGAAAACAGATATATATATGAAAATATTATCAAAGATAATCTAAAAGTAACTCAACTAGAAGATGATATATCTTTAATTAAAATCTCATATAAAGATAATATCCAATCAAGAGGGTTACTATATATTAATTCTTTAACCGATAGTCTTATTAAAGAGAGCATAAAAAATAAAAATGAACAAAATAATAAAGTATTAAATTTTATTATTCAAGAGCTAAATAAAATAAAAGGGAAACTATCGAAATCTGAGACAAAATTGGAGCAGTATCGTATCAAAAATGATGTAATTCAGCCATCTGTTCAGACCTCTACATTTATTAGTGAGTTGGCAAATATTGATATTAAACTCTCAGAGAACATGTTAAAAGAGAAGATTATCCAAAATATTGATAATATTTTACAAAAGGAGTATAACCTAGATGCTATCTCTCCCCTACTTATGGCACTTAACGATAACGCAACTCTAAAACTTATAGAGGTTTTACAAGATACTCAACTAAAAAGAGATGAACTCTTATCTGAATTTACATATAAACACCCAACTATAAAAGCACTTCAGAGAAAAATAGATACAACAAAGAGTAAAATATCATCAAATATTAAAAATCTCAAAAAAAGCATCAAAGATACCAATAATAATTTAAAAAAGCTAAAAAACAGCTATGAGAGTAGAATTAAGAGACTTCCAACTAAAGAGAGGAGAGTTGTTAATATAAAAAGAGATTATGAGGTAAGTTCCAAAATGTATAACTTTTTATTACAAAAAAAAGCTGAAAATGAGATGGCCAGAGTGGCTACACTATCGGATTATAAAATAATAGATAAAGCTTATAGCAAATTAGACCCTATTAGTCCAAACTATAAATTAATTTTAATAGCTTTTACAATTTTAGGAGTAATTACAGGTATTATATTTGCTTTTATTCGTAGTGCAATAAGTGATAAGATAATAGATAAAGAGGATATTGAAAATGAGACACCTATATCGATATATGGCGTTGTACCCTCCACAAAAAATGAGGATTTACGAATTCGCGTATATGATAATTTAAGTTCATATTTAACAGAGAGTTACAGAAACTTAAGAACTACATTACAACTTGGCTTACAAGAGGATAATAAAGTTATATTAATAACCTCTACAGTAAAGGGGGAAAGAGCTAATATTGTAACGGCAAACTTAGGTGCAGTATTTGGAATGGCTAGTTATAAAACTATAGTTATTGATTTAGATATTAGAAATCCAAGTTTAGATAAGATATTCGGATTTTATGGAGATGTCAAAGGGGGTTTAGCTAGTTATCTTTTAGGTAGAGACTCTTTTGAAGATATTATATATCATTCTAAATATGATAATGTTGATGTTATTCCTGTTGGAGCAGTCTCTAATAATCCATCTGAACTTATTTTATCTAACCTTCTCTCCATTCTAATAGAGAGATTAAAAAAAGAGTATGATTACATTATTATAAATAGTACCCCTTTTGGATTTATTCAAGATACAAAATATATTATGAAATTTAGCGATATTAATCTAGTTGTATTTCGAGCAGAGTATAGTAAAAAGAGTGATATAGTAAATCTAAATCGAGTAGTAAAAGAAGATAATATTAAAAATATTAAAATTGTATTTATGGAGAAGAGAGTTTGAACAAAAATCAAGATTATTTTGTTAAAATACCATATTTTTATAGAAAGCATAAGAGATGAATAGGAAACAACTACTGATTTTACAAACCATTCTAACAGCCCCATTACTACTTTTTACATTAATATATGCCAATAATATATCAATTATCTATTGGCTTATTCCTATAATATTAACAATACTTTTAATATATAATATATTTGCAAAGTCTATAGTTAAACCTCCACTATTATTAATATTAATTATAAGCTTTCTGTTCTACTCCTTTTTAAATTTAGGAAGCACTAAAGCACCTCAAACTTTTGAACAAATAGATGTAAATACAAATATGAAAGGGGTTATTTTTGATTTTGGCAAAGAGCAACATATTGATAAATTTTGTTACTATATAGGTATTGATAGAAATATCAAGTTTAGATTGGGATATTTTAATAAAAGTAGTTGGCAAAAATTCTATAGTTATGACAAAAGTTTTCCATTCTCTTTTCGGTGGAACTGTGAAAAGGTAAATCTTACAACTTCAAAAATAGGTATTTTAGTCTCAAAAGGTAATGCCACACTTGGAGAGATAAGATTTATGAATAGTAATCATATAGTTCCATTTACAACCAAACAGCTACCAAAAGTAAATGATGAGAATGATATAAAAATAGATACCACATATTATGGCGGTATGTTTTTTGATGAGATATATTTTGGAAGAACTGCCTATGAGATACTACATAAACTGAAAATATATGAGACAACTCACCCATTTTTAGGAAAAGCTCTAATCTCTCAAGGTATTAAGATATTTGGAATGACACCATTTGGTTGGAGGTTTGTAAATGTATTATTTGGTACATTAATGATAATTATTATCTACTATTTAGCTCTTTTAATATTTCAAAATCATCTATATGCTATATCATCAGCCACCCTTATTACATATAGCTTTATGCACTTAACACAGGTTAGAATATCTATTATTGATACATTTGGTGTCTCTTTTGTCATCTTCTCTTACTACTTCTTATACCAATTTATACTAAAACAGAAACTCCATTGGCTTATAATCAGTGGCATATTTTTTGGATTGGCTAGTGCTATTAAGTGGTCTGCTGTTTTTGCATCTTTAGGATTTTTAGCAATTGCTCTCTATTTGATTTTTTCACAATACTCTTTAGAGCAAAAATTTAAAGGATATAGATTAATCTTATATGGGTTACTAAGCTATATAGTAGTTGGTGTTGGAGTATATTATTTAACTTTTTATATCTATATGGAAAATAACTCATTTCATGATATTATTAACTATCAAATAGATATGTATAATTACCACTCCGCACTTCAAGCTACCCACCCATATAGTTCAAAATGGTGGAGTTGGATTATAGATTATCGACCAATGTGTTACTATAGAGAAATTGTAGGAGATAGATTTAGCTCTATTACCGTTTTTGGAAACCCAGCAATCTTTTGGATTGGAGTTTTAGCAATCTTATATCTAATCTATAGTTCTATAGTATATAGAAAAATAGAGGCTATTTTTATTCTATTTGCTTTTTTAGGATTATATCTACCATATATATTTGTGGGCAGATTGATGTTTATATACCATTTCTACTATGCCGTTCCATTTTTAATACTCTCTATTATATATCTATTTCAAAACTTAATAACCAAAGAGACCATTTTATATATCTATATGGTTATAGTAGTAGTACTATTTTTAATCTATTATCCTGTATTAAGTGGTTATGAGGTGGCAAAATGGTATGTTGATGAATATCTGGTCTGGTTTAAAGGTTGGTGGTTATAAATGATACAAAAAGGAGATTTAACCAATGAAACTTGGTATTATAATACCGTGCTATAATGAAGAAGAGGTTTTACAAGAGACAAAAAAATCTATAGAAAAGCTTTTAAAAGAGATGATAGATTTAAATGAAATCTCAGCAGATAGTTTTATCTGTTTTGTTGATGATGGTAGCAGAGATAGAACATGGGAGATAATAGAGAGATTTGCAAACAGTAATCCACATTTTAAAGGTATAAAACTATCAAGAAATTTTGGACACCAAAATGCACTTATTGCTGGACTTATGCAACTTAAAGATAGTGCTGATGCACTAATCTCTATGGATGCAGATTTACAAGATGATATATCGGTCATAAAAAGCTTTGTATCGAGGTATAAAGAGGGGTATGAGGTGGTTTATGGAGTTAGAAAGGATAGAAGTAGAGATAGCAAATTTAAAAGGGCTACAGCAGAAGCATTCTATAAATTTCAAAGTTTTATGGGAATAGAGAGCATATCAAATCATGCAGATTATAGACTTCTTAGCCAAAAAGCATTAAATGCACTAGCAGAGTTTAAAGAGGTTAATCTTTTTATTCGAGGTATTATTCCACTTATTGGATTTCGTTCATGTAGTGTATATTACACTAGAGGTGAAAGATTTGCAGGGGAGAGCAAATATCCATTAAAAAAAATGCTATTTTTTGCTTTAGATGGTATAGCATCTTTCTCTATTGTTCCACTTAGAGTTATCACCTTTATTGGATTTATAATTTTTGTTCTATCTTTTATGATTATTTTATGGATTTTATTTGAAAAGTTCTTTTTGGGTACAACTATCCAAGGGTGGTCATCTGTTATGATTTCCATATATTTTATGGGTGGAATACAGGTTATGAGTATAGGTATAATTGGTGAATATATTGGTAGAGTTTTTCAACAAAGCAAAGGCAGACCAAGATATATTATAGATAGAGAGATTTAAATCTCTCTTTTCTCTATTAGTTCCATAAATATTAATAGTCCAGCCAATTCAATAAAACTCTCTCGTATCTCATATTGCATATTATAGAAACTATATACTTTATAAGCTGATATGGATACTACAGTTGCAATTAATATCACTATAAAATGGAGTTTTAGC
>CAZROY010000062.1:0-2977 GCA_964601885.1 uncultured Sulfurovum sp.
TAAAATCTGGTCTGGAGTTATCTATAACCTTTTGTAGAGCCTTTAAATCTCTTATATCTATAAAATAATGCTCTATCTGTTTTGCTAATTTTAACTCCTCAAACATAGATGGAGAGGTTGGTATATCTTTTGAAATTCCAATAACCTTAGCTCCCAATTTAAGTAACCAAACGGTTAACCAGCTACCCTTAAATCCTGTATTTCCCGTAATTAGAACCTTTTTATCTCTATATATATTCTTAAACATTAACTACTCCAAATCTTCCAAGGTGCTAAATTTCTATTCCATAAATCATTTAAATCATTTTTATCTTTTAAACTATCCATAGGCTTCCAAAATCCATTATGTTTAAATGCCATAAGTTCCCCATCTAATGCTAGATTTTGTAGAGGTTCTTGTTCAAACATTATACTATCATCATTAGGAATGTAGTCAAAAACCTTTGGCTCACATACAAAAAAACCGCCATTTATCCAAGCACCATCACCTTTTGGCTTCTCTTTAAAAACTCTAACTTGGGATTTCTCATCAATATTTAAAGCTCCAAATCTGCCCTCTGGTTGGGTAGATGTCATAGTTACACTTTTTTTATGCAATTTATGAAACTCTATTAACCGTTTTATATCAATATTGGCTACTCCATCACCATAAGTTAACATAAATGACTCATTACCTATAACTTTTTGAGCTTTTTTTATTCGACCACCTGTCATAGTGTGAAGTCCTGTATCAAGCAGAGTTACTCTCCAAGCTTCACTTGAGCTATTTAAAACCTCCATTCGGTTATTTTGCAAATCGATTGTTATATCGCTTTGGTGTAAAAAGTAGTTAGCAAAATACTCTTTTATATAATACCCCTTATATCCTAAAAGTACCACAAAATCATTAAATCCATAGTGTGAATATATCTTCATAATGTGCCAAAGAATAGGCTTTCCACCAATCTCAACCATAGGTTTAGGTCTAATATCTGTCTCTTCACTAAGTCTTGTGCCAAATCCACCAGCAAGTAGTACCACTTTCATATCTATTTCTCCAATTTAAATGCTTTTATTATATTCTCTTCTGTTGGCTCTATAAAAAAATTATCTCTATACCAAAGGGCAATCTCTTCTATCTCTTGAATATTTCTCTTTTTATATTGTAAAAGTCTATTATATACTCTTTTTATCTCATTAGAACTTACGACCAAATCCCAAATTTTACCTTTTCCTACTTCTATTAAAGGGTTTGAAGTTAAGTTCTCTCTACTTGACATAATAATAACAGATACCCCACATGCTACAGCTTCAACTGCTGTTCCCGATGCTGTTGATACTACAATATTAGCATCTTGAAAGAGACTATATATATTCTCTTCAACCACTTTTATATTTGGCTCTATCTTGCCAAACTTTTTAATATCAACAGCTGGATGATTTTTAAAGATTACATTCTCAAACCCCTTTAGGGCATCTAGCATATATTTTGTATCTTTTTCTATATAAGAACCAAGTAGAACTATACTATCGCCTATCTTTTCTCTTTTGAATTTAAATACTCTATCATATCTTAAAGATACACCTCTTTGATATTTTACCTTCTCCCTATCCAATATATAATATTCTCCATTGACCAAAACTGTATGAAAAGAGGAGAGCATATCAAAATCTATATCGTCAATATATGTATTAAAGTAGGTATCATAGGTTAAATAAAATTGGCACCCATTTAGCTCTATATTTGGATTATTAACTCTAATACCATAGTTAAAGGCTCTCTCAACTACCTGAAATTCACTCCATGAATATATTTTCCCATTAAATATTTTTGCAATATTTGCTCCATAGATATATCTACTAAAAGCATCAAAACTCTGTTTTGGTATATCTTCTATAAGTTCAATATTAAAAAGCCTCTCCCCTTTTTGAATTAAATTTAAACTTTTAAATGGATATTTAATTATTAGATTGGCAATTTTAATAAAATCTATAAAGGATATGAGTTCAAACTCAAATAGAAACTCTCCTTTCTCTTTTGAGATAATTTTAAAAAATTCAATTAATTTAAATGGGTTTCTATTTGCACCATAAACTCTAGGTAGAAAAATATATCTTTTGTTATATCTATTCAATACTTCATATAGTCCCTTAAAGTAGTTTTCATTAAACTGCTTCTCCCTTATAATTTTATCCGTTAAAAAGAAAATATCTATTAAAATAGTCTCATTATCTATTTTGGGTTTACCTTTTGTATAAAATATTTTATAGATAATAAAGGCTATAAGATAGGAGATAAATAGATATAACTCTTTTATATAAAACTTTAGAGTATTTTTTATAAAATGTAGAGATAAACTCTTTTTAGTTGGTTTCTCTTTTAATATAAATTTTTTTGGAAAAGAGGTAATATATGGATTACTAATTAATGTTACATTTATAACTGAAAATATATCTCGTTGTGCCTTTTTTTTTATATCTGTTATATAGTCTAAAAATAGTTCTCTCATATATTAAACTTTTTAAAACTCTCTATATATTTAAATCGCTTTAATTCCTGATTATTATATCCATAAAACTCTATGCCATTTTTGGCACTTGCATAATAATCAGTTATAGAGTCTCCAATTAATATACTCTCATCTTTTTTATAGTTATATTGCTCTAAAATGGTCTTAATTAAAATATCTTTTCTTGTTGGACTACCATTAATAGTTATAAAAAATTTATCTAAATTAAACTCTTTACATATAGCATTTAATTCATTATGCTCTGCACCTGACACTATATGAAAATAGAACCTTTTATAGTTCTGCTCTATAAATGTAACACTATCTAAGATTAAATTATCTCTTTTAAATAGATTTTTTTTAATAATATCAGAGAACCGTTTGGCTAAATGGTTTACCATATCATGGGATATTTCCCTATTTAAAATATTATTATAGAAATATCTAATTTTATCAAATCTTGGAACTCCACCACCATTATAGTGAAA
>CAZROY010000063.1:0-4213 GCA_964601885.1 uncultured Sulfurovum sp.
AATAATTACTTATCAATTGATATGGGTTTAGATAATTTTGCAACTTGTTTCAATTCTAATAATGGGTGCGTCAGCCATCCACCAAGATTAAAATTAAACGACTTAGTCGCTTAAAAATCTTCAAGCCTTATCCTTTAGGGTAAGGTAGTTGACTATTCAAATATTGACCGTCCATAAAGAATTACTAAATTCTTATTAAATAATAAAAATTTAGTTGAATAATTATACTTTAAATCATATTTATTATTGCTTCAGAGTATTATTAAACTTTGACTTCTATCCATATAAATATCACTATTTTAAAGTTCTGAATTTTTAAAAATATATCGTAAAACTCCTATTATTAAAACCTCTATATAACTCTTCTCTTTCACTTCTTGTATAATTTAGATTATTATTATTAATCCATAATTCATTAATATTTTTTAAATTATATAGAGGTGAAAAGTCGATATAGCTAAAATTATTGTAACTTAAATCTATCTTTTCGATAACTTTAGTCTTTGTTAAAGGTGTAAAGTCAATCTCACTTAAATTATTATGACTAAGATTTAAACTTTTAATAGTAGAGAATATACTCAAGTAACTTAGGTCAATATTATATAAACCTTTTCTTGAACACTCTATCTCACCTCCATAATACCCGGTATTTGCATTATAAAGACTATCGTTAAATGATGCTCCACATGTCTCTTTATACCATACCTTGAAATCATCTAAATTGTTTGTAGTTGTATAACTATAGTCACTTGTTGAGTCGTAATTACCGACGAAAATAGTCTGATTTTTAGAAACAGTATTGCCATCACTATCTGTGACTGTGTATGTAATAAGATATGTACCCTCCTTATTACTATCAACTAAGTCTCCACTTGTCTCAATTTGTGAAGATAAATCACCATCTTCAAAATCTGTAGCAGTAGCCTTTGGTGTAAATTGTTGTCCAATTGGTAAATATAATATATCTCCATCTGTAATTGTAATAATAGGCACAGAACCTGTTGTATAGGTTTGACCTCCATAATATGGGTCTCCACTATAATTATCAGATGAATTATCAACAATATTAATATATCTGTACTGCACATCTTCATATCCATCGCTATCAACAACTGAATATGTTACTGTATATTGTCCTACTCTTGAAAAGTCTATATTATTAGTGATTTTAACCTTATCCGTTATATCACCATCTTGTGGGTCTATTGCCTCATATCCATACTGATTTCCTTCAATACTTCTAGCACCTAAAGGTATAGTTACATTTGTATCGCCATATAGAGTGATATGGGGTTTATAACCACTTTCATCTCCATAGGTCTGGTTCTCGTCTGTAGTTCCACAACCATTTAAGGTAAATATATTTACTATTATAAATATAGATAATGTCAAATTTATTATTATATTTCTCATATTAAAAAACCTTGTATTTTAAAATAAATAACAATTAATATAATAACATATTTATATTTAATAATGATTGTGTTTATTTCACAATAGCTATTTAGTTATTAAAAAAGAGTTTTTTAAGATTGAGGAGTCAGATTTTCCAAACTTAATGCTCCATCAAACAGAGTCTGTTCATCAAATGGTTTGCCTATTAATTGAAGTCCAATAGGCATACCTTCACTATTTTTATCTATTGGTAGAGAAATAGCAGGAAGCCCAGCTAAATTTATGGCAATAGTAAACATATCATGTTTATACATTTCTAATGGGTCACGGAATGAGCCAATTTTAGGAGCTACTGATGGGGTAACAGGAGATAAAATTAAATCTGCCTCTTTAAAAATCCTTTTAAACTCATCTCTAATTAGATGTCTGACCTTTTGAGCCTTTAAATAATAAGCATCATAATATCCAGATGATAGTACAAAATTTCCAAGTAAAACCCTTCTTTTTACCTCATCTCCAAATAGCTCTCTTGTTTTTAGATATGTTTGTGCTAAATTTTCACCCTCTTGACGGTTTCCATAACGAATACCATCATATCTAGCTAAGTTTGTGGTTGCTTCTGCTGTTGCTATTATATAATAGGTTGCAATATCATATTTAGTATTTGTCATACTTTTATGAATAATAGTATGTCCTGCATCTTCCAAAACCTTTATAGCTTTATTATACCCTTTTTTAATATCACTATCTGCCTCCTCAATATAGTTATCAATTACAGCAATAGTCAATTTTCTATTAGGGTTTAAATTTTGGGCAATAGAGATTAACTCCAAATTTGAACTTGTGGAGTCTTTTGGGTCATAGGAGGCAATTGCATCATATAAAATTGCACTATCTTCGACATTTTGTGTAAGAGTTCCAATTTGGTCAAGACTTGAAGCATAAGATGCCAATCCAAAACGGCTAACTCTACCATAGGTTGGTTTCATACCAACACATCCACAATATGATGCTGGTTGTCTAATTGAGCCACCTGTATCAGAACCGAGTGCGGCAATAGCAATGCCTCCTGCCACAGCTGAGGCACTTCCTCCTGAGCTTCCACCTGCCACTCTACTACTGTCATGCGGATTTTTTGTGACTCCATAAAATGATGTCTCTGTAGTCGAACCCATTGCAAATTCATCCATATTGGCTCGTCCAAATGGTGCAAATCCTTTTGCCTTTAAATTATGAATAACTGTTGCACTATATGGAGCAATATATCCTTGCAGGATTTCAGAGCCACATGTAACAGACCACCCCTCAACTTGAATATTATCCTTGATTAAGATTGGAACTCCATCTCCATTGGAAGAGAAATCAATATAGGCATTTAGCCCACTCTTTTGGGCTAAATTTTTTATTTGAACTTTTAACTCTTTAAGTTCATCTTTATCTTTTGTTAATGCTTCTTTTAGTGTAATCACTCTTTTATCCTAGCTTGAACCACCTTTAGCTCAAGAGTTAAAGGCTTAGTGTTATAATTCCAGACGGATTGTACTATAATGTGACTGAAATTACAAATAGTGGCAATAACTCAAAAGAGATTTATAATTTTTTTTTAATTTATCCCCTCTTATAGTAAGAGGGTAACTTTTTGGAAAGAGAGTGGAGAGAATTAACATGAATAGGTTGATTTAAACTCAAATGCAGTAGGTCTTGCCTCATCAGGCCAAACTTGTCTTTCAAACATATAATGTTGATATGTGTCAATAAACTCATCTGTCATAACAGGTTTAAGGAAATCATTATCTGCTATTAATCCCTCTAAAGATTCTCTTAAAGTGTGAGGCATTTGAGGTATCTTTTTCTCTCTAATTTCATCTAGTGTAAGTTCAAATAAATCAATGTCCATAGGACCAATAGGTTTATATCCATTCTTAATGCCATCAAGACCTGCCAATATAAGTACAGAAAAACATAGATATGGACAAGATGAAGAGTCTGGAAATCTTGTTTCAATTCTAGTTGCCATCTCACCAGCTCCATAAGGAATTCTACAAGCGGCACTTCTATTTTGACTAGAGTAAGTTAAAATACTTGGTGCTTCAAATCCCGGAATTAATCTTTTATATGAGTTTGTACTAGGGTTTGTAAACGCTGCAACCGCTTTAGAGTGTTTAAAAATACCACCAAGATAATGCAGAGCTGTATCACTTAAATTTGCATAAGCTCCCTCTTTATAAAATAGATTTTTACCATTTTTCCAGATTGATTGATGAACATGCATACCGTTACCATTATCTCCAAATAGAGGTTTAGGCATAAATGTAGCACTCTTACCATTTAAATGGGCTACCATCTTGACTACATATTTATACTTTTGAACATTATCAGCAGCCTCAATTAAACTATCAAATTTAACACCAATTTCACCTTGTGCTTGTGCCACTTCATGATGACCCAAAACTACCTCTAAACCAACATTCTCAAGAACTTGCATCATTTCAGCTCTAAGGTCAACCATAGTATCAATTGGCATTGTTGGGAAATATCCGCCCTTTAGTCCACTTCTATGTCCCATATTTCCAACTTCACCATAATCTTTAGAGCGGTTCCATGCTCCTTCTTCACTATCAACTTTATATCCAGATTGATTTACACCAGCCCAAATCTTTACATCATCAAAGATAAAAAACTCATTTTCAGGTCCAAAAAATGCTTCATCACCAATTCCACTCTCTTTCATATACTGTAGTGTTTTTTTGGCAATACTTCGTGGACACTTAGCATACAGTTCATTTTTATAAATATCATAAACATCACATATTACAAT
>CAZROY010000064.1:0-11079 GCA_964601885.1 uncultured Sulfurovum sp.
TAATTATGGAAAAGAGGTTATTCAAGATATTATTAGCATTATAGAAACCGATAGTATCACTCCACAAGAGAGAGCTAAAATGATACAAGAGTTTTCAGATGAAGAGTATTTAACAAAAATGAAAGAGAAAAGTAGAAAAGAAGGTAGAGAAGAAGGTAGAAAAGAGGGAATAAAAGAAGGCATTGAAAAAGGGGAAAAGAGAGCTAAAATCGAAATAGCAAAAACATCTTTAAAACAAAATATAGACATAGCTACTATAGCTCTAATTACAGGATTAAGTGTAGATGAGATTAAAAAAATAAGCAACTGAGTTGTTTATTTTTAATCTTTTTGAGTGGTTGACACATCTGGAGATATAAAAAATATTTAAACTATTGGGGTTAATAATAGGAACGAATTGTTAACCTTAAAATGTGTCAGGTAATAATAATAACTTTTATTTTATCCTTCTTTTATTGCTGATGGAACTGAATAATTACTCTTGATATTATTTTTTTCTTCATACTCCTTTATTATCTCTTGTACTGTTGTACCCTCAATAACTTCAACATCAAGTAAAATAGCACTCATTTTTTCTATAGCTCCACGATAGATTTCTAAAGTCTCTTTAACAAATTTATATCTATCATTTAAAGTATTCTTAATATGTTCATCTATCTGCTCTGCCAACTTCTCACTATAATCATTAGATACCATTCCTCCGCCTAAAAATGAGTTTTGAGTTCTGGAGAGAACCATAAGCCCTGCCACATCACTCATTCCATATACAGAAATCATATCTTTAATTATTGCGGTTGCACGGTCAAGGTCATTTCCTGCACCTGTAGAAATCTCTCCTAAAAATACCTCTTCGGCTGCTCTTCCACCAAGAAGAACATCAATTTCAGCAATTAATTCATGTTTCTGTTTTAAAAATCTGTCCTCATCATCTGGAAGATGTAGAGTATATCCCAATGCCCCAAGTCCCCTTGGTATAATAGAAACCTTAGTGACCTTTGTAGCCCCTTCAGTTAATTCTGCCATAAGTGCATGACCACTCTCATGATAAGCTACAATTCTTTTTTCTACATCTGATACTTTTCTATTTTTCTTCTCCAATCCAACAAATGCTCTTTCAATCGCCTCTAATAAATCATCTTGCTCTATACTCTTTTTATTGGCTCTACCTGCCAAAAGGGCAGACTCATTTATAATATTAGCTAAATCTGCACCTGCAAGTCCTGCTGTCTGTTTAGCTACAACCTCCAAATCAACAGATTCATCAAGTTTTACCCCTTTTGAGTGTACCTTTAAGATTGCAAGTCGTCCTGCAAAATCAGGTTTATCTACTAAAACCTGTCTATCAAATCGTCCAGCTCTCATCAGTGCGGCATCAAGGGTTTCTGGTCTATTGGTTGCGGCTAAAACAATAACTGGAGTATCTGTTCCAAAGCCGTCCATCTCTGCTAATAGTTGATTTAAAGTCTGTTCTCTCTCATCATTTCCACCCATCTGACCACCTGATGCTCTACTTTTACCAATAGCATCAATCTCATCAATAAATATAATAGATGGAGCATTTCTTTTTGCTTGTTCAAATAGGTCTCTTACACGACTAGCACCAACTCCTACAAACATCTCTATAAAACCTGAGCCACTAACAGAAAAAAATGGAACTTCAGCCTCACCTGCTACAGCTTTAGCCAATAGAGTTTTACCTGTACCCGGAGGTCCTACTAGAAGTAACCCTTTTGGAATTTTTGCTCCAAGTTCAATATATCTTTCTGGATATTTTAGGAAATCAACTATCTCTACAACCTCATCTTTTGCCTCTTGAACACCCTGAACATCATCAAATTTTACATTAGGTCTCTCTGAATTAATAAGTTTATCTGATTTTCCAGCACCAAGGATTCCACCCATTCCCTTACTCATCTTTTTGGCAATAAATAACCAAATAGCAAAAAATATAAATATGGGTAGAAGCATACTAATTAATTGAGATACTATTCCATCTCCTATGCGACCCTCATAAGTTATATTTCTCTCCTCAAGCATTGGAATAAGTTTTTCATCAAAAGCGGGAACATTTCCGGCTACATACTTTATAGTTCCACTTTTATCAATAGCTTCAATAGTACTATTGGTAATTTTTACAGAACTTACTTTATCCTCTTTGATATATGTTTTTATATCAGAATATTTTACATGTCTAGTCTGTCTTATTTGTGGATTACCTATTAAATCACTAAAATCACTCTCACCTTCATTTATAAATGCTTTAAAAAGAATAATAATAACTACTGAAAAAATGGCAAATGCCAATAGTGGATTATCATTAAAAAAGTTATTATTATTGTTGTTATCTCTATTGTCGTTTTGATTATTCATACTCTTCTTCTATTATCCTTATTAATTTGTATATATAAGCGTTATCCACTCATCTCTCTCTCTTTTTTTAAGCAACTTTAAGTCATTATAAACCTCTATAATATCTTTCTCTTTTTTATTTAAGATACCTGAAAGTATTAAAATACCATTCTTTTTGATAACCTTTTTTAACTCTTTAGAGATGGATTTAAGCACATCAGCAACAATATTAGCTATTACAACATCATATTGACCTCTTGCTTGATTTGCTGAACCTTCCCAAAGCTCCTCATACTCGACATTATTTAATGAGAAGTTTTTTTCACAACTATCAACAGATATAGGGTCAGTATCACAAAGCTCTACCTTAGCACCTAACTTTCTACAAGCTAACCCTAAAATACCAGAACCACAACCAACATCTAAGACTCTATTATCTTTATGCACAAATGCTTCAATAGCTTCTAAGCAAGAGTGGGTTGTTGCATGATGACCTGAACCAAAGGCTAAAGCTGGGTCAATTTTAATATTGATTTTACCATCTTTTGGTAAATGCCAACTTGGATATATATAAAATTTTCCAACCTCTATTGGCTCTATGGAGTTTTGGTAATTTTTTATCCAATCCTGATTATCTTTTAGCTCTATTTTGTACTCTATATCTATAGGAGTACCAAGAGTTTTCACTAACGAATTAACCGCATCTTTAATATAATTAACACTATTTTCGCTTCTAACTATGATTTTACCCTCTCCTATCTCTAACCCATCACCAGCAATATTTGCTATAAAATCGGCTATAAACTCTACAAAATCATTTTTTAAGCTTACTGTTAATTCATAATATTTATCCTTCATCTGCTCTCCTTTGCTAATTTAAATGCCTCTTCTAAATTTAAAGTTCCCTCATAAAAGGCTTTTCCAACAATAGTTCCATCAACTCCTGCATCTATTAACCTTTTAATATCTTCAATATCTCTTAATCCACCACTTGCAATTGTCTCGACACCTGATGCTTTGGCTATATCTAAAGTGAAATCAATATTGACTCCACTAAGCATTCCATCTCGTCCAACATCGGTAGATATTATTGCTTCAACCCCTGCATCGGCAAACTCTTTAGCTAGGGTAGTAGCTTTTATATTGCTAACTCGACCCCAACCTTCAACTGCTACAATACCATTAATTGCATCAATTCCAACTACAATTGGGTACTTTTTTGCCATATCTTTTACAAACTGTGGATTTTTAACAGCAATTGAACCTAAAATAACTCTATTAATTCCAAGTTTAAGATACATTTTAATAGTCTGCTCATCTCTAATTCCACCACCAAGTTCTAATTTCAGATTACAATTTTCTCTAATCTTTTTAATCTGCTCTAAGTTCTTTGGCTCTCCTGCAAATGCTCCATTTAGGTCAACTAGATGTACCCATTCACTTCCTAACTTTTCAAACCGTTTAGCCACCTGCCACGGTTCATCACTGTATATTTTAGCTGTCTCCATTAAGCCTTTGCTAAGTCTTACTGCTTTGCCATCTTTTAGGTCTATTGCTGGTAGTATTGTCATTTTATTCCCTTAAATAACTCTATTAATCTATTTTTCTAGTAATTTTTTCATATAACTGTTATAAATTTACAAAATTTTGGATAATTTGTAATCCATTTTTATGGCTTTTTTCAGGGTGTGGTTGAATGCCATATATATTATCCCTATTTACTGCACTTATAAACTCATAACCGTAATATGTTTTACCAATAACATACTTATTGCTACACTCTACATGAAATGAGTGGACAAAATAGAGATAAAACTCATTAGGTAATCCATTAAAAAGTGGATTATCTCTCTTAAATAACTCATTCCAACCCATATGTGGAACTTTTAATTTTTGGTCAAATTTATCTCTATCAAATGCTACTACACTACCCTCAATAACTCCTAAACCTTTATGTGTTCCAAACTCTTGACCTGTTTCAAATAGTAACTGCATTCCAAGACATATTCCTAATAGCGGTCTTCCACTCTTAGCATACTCTTTTATTGCATCTCCCATTCCACCCAATTCTAAATGCTTCATAGCATCACCAAAAGCTCCCACGCCCGGTAAAATAAGCCTATTATACTCTTTTAATCTATCGGGGTCACTCTCTATAGCAATATCTGCACCCACTTTTTTAAAAGCATTAATAACTGATGCTAAGTTTCCCATATTGTAATCTACAATTCCTATCATAATGACTCCCTATAATTTAGTGTGATTATAGCAAAAAAAGTTAAACCATTAAGTAAAAATTACAAATAGTCTCTGTAAAATGGTTGTCTAATTTTAAAGATGGACTATATATGTTGGATTATTTTACACATAAGTTTAACCCTAATGAGATTACTTTAGTTATGACTATTTTAGTTAAAAATGAGGCTGATATTATAGAGGCAAATATTAGAACTCATGCTAAATTGGGGGTTGATGCTTTTGTTATTATGGATAATGGTTCAAGCGATGGAACTAGAGAGATTTTATCTAATCTAAAAAGTGAGTTTGAAATAACTATTATTGATGAAAATGAATACTATCAACAGAAAAAATTTATGACTAAATTGGCATTCTTAGCAAAAAAGATATATAAACCTGATTGGATTATTAATAGTGATGCAGATGAGTTTTGGATACCAAATAATGATAATGGTATAAAAGAGTATCTAAAATTCAAAGGCGGAGTTTTACGAATAGAGAGGTTTAATATGATACCTCCATGCGACTCTATAGAAAAAGAAGATATATTTTTTGACTCTATTTATGAAGTATCTAATCAGATTAACTATAGGGTAGCAGAGAGAGAAGATATATCTATTCTTTTAGGTCAAGCTAGTAGAAAGATAATAGTCAACCCTTATGGATTAATTAAAATAAATTCAGGTAACCACTCAGCTGAACATATAGCATTTTGGAATAAAAAAGATAGTAAAAATATAAAAAATTACCACTATCCAATTAGAAGCTATAAGCAGTTTGAGAAGAGAGTTATTACAAGAAAAGAGGTGTTAGAGAGTTTTCCAGATGTTAAAATGGGTGACCACTATAGAGTATTGGTCTCTAAATATAATAGTGGCAAATTAAAAGATGAGTATAGAAAATTTCTATTTAAACAAAATGAGATAGAGCTACTTAACAAGATAGGTGTTGTATCTGAAAATAGAATACCTTTTAAAACTATAATAAGATAAGAGATGAATACACTAATATATGGAATGCATTGGAAAAGTCAAACTAAAGCTATTAAAAAGTTAGAGAGTGAAGGTTTAATAGATGTAAAGGTTTGGATAGGGAAAAATAGAAAAAATAGTATAAATATAGGCAAACTAAGACGAGTAAAGATAGAAAAAAAACCATACAGTGGAGTAAATAGTGATATTTATGATGAGGTTTATAAGGAAGCATTTCCCACATTTTTAGATATGTTATGGAGAAATCCATCTCAATATGCTATTACTCATCAAGAGGCGATTAATCTATATAACTACTTTTTTGATTACTTCTCTAATCTATTGAAGAGAGAAAAAATTGAGCTTATGCTATTTTATATGTTTCCCCATTTTGGCAGTGATTATCTATTGAGTGTAATTGCTAAATATAAAAATATTAAAATGGTTCTAATGTATCAGTCTCTAATTCCAAATCGCTTTCAGTATGTCACCTCATTGGAGGATTATGGTAAATTTAATAGCTCCATTGTAGAGTTTGACTATCCATATCAGAAGATTGAATTTGGAGCAAAAAAAGTTCAATTCTATATGAAAAATATAAAATTAAAATATCGAAGTTGTAACTATACACTACTTATAAAACTAAGAAGATATATATTTAGAAGTGTAGGGAGAATGACATTTTTAGGTTTAATTAAGAGTTATATTGATTGCTTAAAGTTCAAATATAACTATAATAGATTAAAAGATAATAAAATTGATACCTCAAAACAATCTGTCTATTTTCCTCTTCAGATGCAACCAGAAATGACAACCTCCACTTTAGGTGGAGTATATACCGACCAACTCTTAGCCATAGAGAAGATTTCCAATATCATTCCTAATGATTGGATTATATATGTAAAGGAGAACCCAAAACAGTTAGAAGCCCATAGAGGGGAGTTTTTTTTTAAACGACTATCACTAATAAAAAAAGCTAAATATATCTCCAAAGAGGTAAATAGCTTTGATTTAATTGATAATTGTCAATTTGTAGCCACCGTTACAGGCACTGCTGGGTGGGAGGCTCTATTGGCTCAAAAACCATCTGTTATATTTGGGCAAACTTGGTATCAAGAGTTTCAAGGAGTTATAAAATATCGTAATAATCTAACCTTAGAGGAGATATTAGAGACCAAAATAGACAAAAAAAAGGTAGAAGAGGATTATAACAATTTTATAAAAAAAACAGCAAATGGAGTAGTTGACCGTGGATATATTGCCAATTTTCCAAACTATAGTGATAAAAATAATAGTAAATTTTTAAAAGAGTCTTTATCTAAAATTATTCAAGAGATAAAAATTATTGACTCTTATCATAATTTAAAACTAAAATAGTTATAATTAACAATAGATTTTTAAAAAGGATTTTATTATGAAACAAATAGTACTATTTTTTGCAACTACTATCTTTATGGTTATATTTGTTGGGTGTACTCCAAAAACTGCCGGTCAAGATAGTGCCTATTTAAATGCAAATCGTGGAGCAGCGGGAGCTCAAATTAGTCAAGCAGAAGCAGAGCAGTACCATAGACAACAAGCATTAACCGCTGATGAAATTCGTTTAGAGAATATGAAAAGAAGACAGACTACAGATAGTATAGAAGAGGGGGCATCAGCAGTTAGTTCAACTTCAAATGCCATTAAAGATGGTGTAGGAGCAATTAGAAGTTTAAAAGACCTCTTTAATTGATAAAATAAGATGATAAATATTTTTTTAATACTCATATCTATATTCATAGTGGGGTGTGCCAATACATCTACTTTGAAAGTAAATAGTATTCCACCCAAAAAGACATCTGTTATAGAAGAGCCTACCACAAAAAAAAGTTCTATTGATAAGAAACAGGTTCACTACCGCAACCGCTATGGTGATGATTTTGGATATTTTGATAGAAATGGATACTATTGCAATGATATATACTACCCTTATAATGATAGATACAGATATGAAGATAGACTATATAGAAGAGGCTATTTTAGTACAGATGTAAAACACATTAGAGTATATGAAGAGAGTGATAGAGGAGATGGATATTACTATCCAGTTTTTAGTACACACCCAAAAAATAGAGTTATGCACCCTGAACATCTTGAAGAGAGAGAGATAGGTTCTGGTGGATATTATAATTTGAGATATTAATTTATCTATTTTTGTGCAATTAGAAGTGTAGAAATTCCCATAGAAAATGATTTTGTATATCTCATCTTAAAACCTACACTCTCTAACTCCTTTTCTAACATCTCTGTTGTTAAAAACTCTTCTATTGAATTTGGTAGGTACTTGTAAGCTTCATAATTTTTAGATATTAATCCTCCAACTCTAGGTAGAATATTTTTCATTCCAAAATCAACAATTTTATCTATAAACCCACTTCTATTCTGTTTTGTAAACTCCAAAATAACAACTATTCCACCATCTTTTAAAGCTCTATAAAACTCCTCTAATGCCTCTACTCTATCTACAACATTTCTAATTCCATAAGATATTGAGATTATCTCTGTTGTCTTATTATCTATTGGTAACTCTTGTGCTTTACCCTCTAAAAATTGTGCAAAATCTATTTTCTCTTTTGCCACTTCCAACATTTTAAGAGATGGGTCAATACCTATAAATTTTTTAACCTTAATATCCCGTTTATTGGCATACTCCTTCCAAAATATAAGTAAATCACCGGTTCCACACGCAACATCTGTAATCTGCTCTATCTCTTTTTTCCCCAATATCTCATAAGCTATATTACACCCTTTTTTTCTCCACTGTTTATCTATACCCATACTTAAAACTCTATTTGCTAAATCATAAGTTGATGCTATATTATCAAACATATTAACTATTCTGTCCTGTTTTGCCTGTTTATTTACTTGATTTTCCAAAAGTTTCTGCTCCATTTTAATAATTAGTGTTATTATAAGTAATTTTTTTTGTAGATTGCTTATGATTAGAACCTATTTTATAATATAATTTTTTAAATCAATTATTTGGAGTAAATATTTATGAAGAGATATTTAAAAATATTGTATGTGATATTTATACTGTTTTCAACGCTTATAGCTGGTGAGGTAAATTTAGGAAAGGTAGATTGCAATATAACGGCAAAAAGATATAAAGGTTTTTACGACTCTTTTAATAAAGCCTTTATTGGTATTCCAAAGGGTGTTTTGGGTATATCCCAACCATTTTATGGCTCATATAAAGAGGCATTAATCAAGATACCAAACCTCAAAAACTATACAAAAAAATTACCAACTATTGTCTATATGCAAGGGTCACACAGTTTTAATAGTGGTAAAGTATTTAGAGAATGGATTACAGATGCAGGTTATATCTTTTTTGCACCAAACACCCATACAAGTAAAGATAGACCTACATATAGTTCACCTGTACCAAAAGATATTTATGAAGAGGTTCATGCCTATCGTCAAGCAGAGATTGACCTTTTTATAAAGAGAGTAAAAGAGTTACCATTTATAGATAGAAAAAGAATGTTTTTAATGGGGTATTCAGAGGGTGCATTGGCATCTGCTAGATATTCTGGAGATGAATTTGTGGGTAGAATTGTATTAGGGTGGAGTTGTGAACCCGGATATTATACAGATTATCCAAAAGTTGGGGCAAAAAGAGATGACCCATTTTTGAATATTATAGGTCGAGATGACCAATATTTTGGAAAGCAGAACAGTTGGAATAATAGTTATAATAATGAAGGACATTGTGGAAATGCACTTTTTAAATTTACCCATGCTAAAGTAGTACTTCTTCCGAATATAGGACACAATTTATTAAAAAGTCCTTTCTTAAAAGATGAAATTTTAAGTTTCATTAAAACTTTTAAAGATTATAAAGTTAATATTTCTAAAAAAATGTAGGTTCAATTTTTATATTGGATATGAGGGTGACATAGCAGACCAGACACTTATGGCTTGTTTATGTTCTTTTACATCATGACATCTAATAATATTAGCCCCATTTTCAATCGCCTTTAGATGAATGGCTAAAGTTCCAGCTAATCTGTCTTCTATAGGTGTTGGGATAATATTATCTATTAGAGATTTTCTACTAGCACCTATTAAAATAGGACATCTAAATTTTTTAAAGTGTGTCATATTATTTATAAGAGTTAAATTATGCTCTAAGGTCTTACCAAATCCAATCCCCACATCTAAGATAATGTCCTCTATTTTCATACCCATTGAGATAGATTTATCTATTCTATCTTCAAAAAATTGACTTATCTCAACCATAACATCATCATAGGTTGGATTATTTTGCATTGTTTGAGGTGTACCTTTTTTGTGCATAATTGATAATTTAGCTTTATATTTAATAGCTAACTCTATTACTCTATTATCACTTGCACCTGTTATATCATTTATGATTTTAAATCCACTCTTTAGAGCATACTCTATAACTTCAGGAGAGTAGGAGTCGATACTAAAAGAGGCTTTTTTATACATTTTTCTCTTTTTTATAATATTACAAATTGGTTGAACTCTCTTTAATTCCTCTTTGCTACTAACCTCTTGTGCATTTGGTCTGCTAGATACTCCACCAATATCAATAATAGAAGCCCCATCTTTTATCATCTGCTCTATTTTATCAATGGCATCACTCTTTTGAAATCTGCTACCTTTAAAAAAACTATCACTATTTGCATTAATTATACCCATAATCTCTATAGGATAATTTATTTTTTTTAAATACTCTCTAAGCTTTTGGGCTATCTGTCTGAGTCCAAAGGGTTGTGCTAACTCTTTATATGAAAGTATTTCTATATGTTTTTTTGTTCCGATTAAAAGACAATCATAATACTCCTCTTCAAAAGTAATTACACCAGATGGAACAGCCAAGTCAGCACCTATACTTAAGGCATCTTGTTTTAAAATATTTACAGCAGGAGTTTCTAAATCCTTAATTAAAAAAAAGAGAAGCTCCATCTTATTTGCCATAATAGATACACCTCTGCCATGAACTTTCAAATCTTTAAGAAATTTTTTTCTATTCTTTATATCACCTATTTGATATATATCCATAAATCCAATCCTTATAATTGATAGTTATACGATAGTATAGGAATTTTAAACTCTTGCGGTTGAGTGATTTAACCATTTTGTAGCAATATCTCTTAATCCTGCTACATTATCAGATGCAAAGATTTTTAATCTGCTCTGTTGAGCATTCTGTTTTAAATTATGGTATATTTTTAGATACTCAACTATCGCCTCACCTGAATGTATTAAAGTTGGTTTGTTATGAAAATACTCTTTTAATGAACTACTAATAAGTGGAAAATGGGTACAACCTAATATTATTGCTTTTGGTGTAGAGATATTATGAAAATAGTATTTCATAGTGGCATTTAAGATATCTCCATCAAAAATTCCCTCCTCAACTAAAGGTACAAATAATCCCGTCTGAATTGCTGTAATATTTTTATACCCCAACTTAATAAGGGCATTTTGATAACGAGATGAATTGATA
>CAZROY010000065.1:0-4379 GCA_964601885.1 uncultured Sulfurovum sp.
ATTTGCTGTTGATGCTCTTTGATGGTATGCATATTAAAAAGGTAGGGTTTTAGTATGAGGATAGAGTCAAATAGTACCTTGTAGTGTTCACTGTTTTCACACTCTTTCTTCTCTAGCATTATCGCCCCTATCTCATACTCATTTTTTGCCAATGTTCTGGCTGATTTTACATAGGCATCAAAAAGTCTATTGTCCAGCCCCACAGAGAGAGCATCTTTAAAGAGCTGTACTAGCTTTAGTTCCTGTGTAGAAAAGCCCCGACCTTGTTTTAGTAGCCAACCTCTTTTTAGATACTCCTCAAGCTCCTTGATACTAAGTTCACTAAGCTCCAAACTCTCCTGACATCATCTGTAGAGATTTTAGGAGCATCGAAAAATCACTGTTAAAATCAAATCTATTCTCCGAAAATATCGCTTTAATCTGTGCGATGGAGTAGGAGAATTGGTTTTGCATATATTTGATAAATTTTATCGCATTAACAGAGGACTCATCATAGAGATGAAGGTTTGGTTTGGAATGGGCTAAGGGTAATATGGTATCTTATTTAATTTACACCTCATTTAAAATAATTCCCACTGACTCAACCCCACTATCTCTTCTAATTTTATCAAAAGTAATAATATCTTTTTCCTCAGATACATTTGCCATGACAACCAATAATACCATATTACTATAATGCAAAAGTACTTTTGTATCTGAGGCAACATCTATCGCTTTGGTATCAAATATAATAAAATCATATTTCTGCTCTAACTTTTTTATAAGGTTTTTAAACCTATCACTCATTAAAAATAGATAGACATCGGAAGAAATAGAACCTGCTGGTATAAAATCAAGATAGTTATTAACTTTGAATACAATATCATAAAGTTCCACAGTTTCAGATAAATAATCACTAATGCCAATCCTATTTTTTTGTTTAAACTCTTTATGTAGGGTAGGTTTTCTTAAGTTCAAATCTATTATCAAGACCTTTTTTCCTGTTTTAGCCATAATCTTAGCTAACTCTGCTGATATTATGGTTTTTCCTTCTCCAGATTTCATGGATGAGATTAAAACTCTACTGCAACTATTTGGAGATTTATTGAAATACAAACTTGTTCCAATATTTTTAAGCTCCTTTTGAAAAGCTTCCTGATTTGCGATTGATGAAATTGTTCCAACAATAGGTGTATCGGTTATATTCTCAATATCACTCTCTTTTCGTATCTTTTTATTTAAAAAACTTCTGAAAAATACAAAAAATATACCAAAAATCATACCTGTGATTGCACTAACAACCAATATTAATAAAACTTTTGGAGAGTCTGCTTTTTTTGCAATATAGGCATTTTCTATTACCTTAGTATTGGCAATTATTGTCGATTTAGAAATTTCTGTCTCTACTTTTTTCTGTAGTAAAACCGTATATATTTTTTCATCAAATTGGAAATCTTTCATTAACTGTGCCTGAGTCATCTGTTTTGAAGGTATCGTGTTTAACACGCTTTTCTTCTCTTTAATATTACTCTTTATAACGTCTAATTTCTGAGATAAACTACTCTCTACCATAGACATATTGGTTAAAATAGTTGATTTTACAATATCTCTATTTTGTCTAAGTTTATCTAAGTTAAGAGTGATATTACTGCGAATACTATCAGTTAAATCAGCTACCTCTTTTTGCTGTTGTATAACCTGAGGGTGATGCTCTGTAAAGTCTGATAATAGCATTTGAAGTGTATTTTGTTTATCTTTTAACTCCTGTATGAGAGAAGAAATCAACATATTTGAGGTAACTGAACTATTGATATTACTGTGTTGAAGTTCAAGCTCTCTAATCGCCTCGTTATCTTTTAAAAGCGTATTCATAAGTGGTTGAATAGAAGTAGTATTAATCCCCGCAGTAATAAGTGCTATGCTACTCAATATATTTTGTTCTAAACTGTTTTTGAAGTTTTTAATCTCTTCAATTTGCAATAAGATATGCTCTATTTGTTGCTCTCTTTTCTCCATCTTTCCAGGAATATCTGACTCTCCTTTACTCAACATCAAGGTCATGGCACTCTCTTGCTGATACTCCGTTAACTCTTTAATTTTATTCTTTCGTTTAACATTAATCTTTTGGAGTTGACTGTTTATAATC
Organism: uncultured Sulfurovum sp.; assembly: GCA_964601885.1. Taxonomy (GTDB): domain Bacteria; phylum Campylobacterota; class Campylobacteria; order Campylobacterales; family Sulfurovaceae; genus UBA1140. Next base: position 2,126 of record CAZROY010000065.1, read on the forward strand.
CTTAAATTACGTTCATACTCCTCTTCTCTATTATCTAGATTATACTCTATAAAATTCTTTGAAAGAGCAGTAATGATATCTTTTGCTTTTTTAGATAGTGTATTTTTATACGTAATCTTAAATATATCACTATTCCCTTCATTATTAACGTTAATATTATCAATAAGATTCTCTACTCGTGTATCTTTACTTAAAGTTCTAAAGATATAAACTTTATCTAATTTATTTAATTTATGTTTTATACTGAACTCTCGAACCCATAAACTAAGGCTATTATCTTTCTTTTTAATCTCATTATAAGGGTCAATACCATTGGTTTTTTGAACAATAAGTGTAAAGTACTGATTTTTAATTTTTTTACCATAATATTGTATCGCATTGTAATCAATAGCTTCTATTTTTAATAGATATTTCTTGTCATCAATAGGTATTATTTTAAAATATTCTTCATATAGATTTTCCTCTTTATATGTTATATCAATTTTTAAGTTAGAGAAGTTATCAAGCTCTATTTTTCTAAAATTTCGTTTAATATAAAACTCTTTACCATTATCAAGTTTATCAATAATAGTATTAAAATATTTTTTTGATTTAAGTGTTATTTTAGCCAATTCAATAGTATTGTCACCTGTAGTCATATCTATACCTAAATTTCCTAACATTGCTCCACCTAGTATCTGACCCAAGTTATTGTTTTTTTCCTTACTGTCCAGTGAGATAATAACCGTTGAACTGTATGTACTTTTTCCCCAATATATATAAGCAAATGCCATAAAAATAGATAAAATTGTTATAAATAAAATAGTAAAAATATTCTCTTTTATCGTACTAAACAGTTCACTAAGGTCTATCTCATCCTCTTCTATCATTTGATTTTGATTTTGATTCATATTCTATCTCCAGTTATTATCAAGTGTATCAATATTTAACAGTGAACCTGTTATCCCAGAAATTGCACTAATGATAGGAAGATAATCTGATATTCCAATTCTTGTGGCTTTTGAACTTTTTGGCTGAATATAGACGATACTGTTATTTGCCAACATTAGATTGTCTATATTTAAGGTGCTAAGTTTGGTAAAGTTCAGTGTTCTCATCATATTCTTTCCATTAATTTTACTAATAATTCTTACTCTATCCAAAAGTGCATCATCGGTTAATCCACCTGATTTAGAGATGGCTTCTATAAGCGATATTCTGTTCCCCTCAATAGGGATAAGACCTTGCTTATTAACCTCTCCTAGAACATAAATTCTATGATTTTTGATGCTTGTTTTTACATAAGGCATTCTTAGATATCTAGCATATCTGGTAGTTAATTTTTTATTTAACTCTTGTGTGGTTAAGCCTTGAACGGATATGTCTTTAAGTAGTGGGAGATATATTGTTCCATCACTCTCAACGGTATATTTGTTTCTGTCAGCATAGCTTAATGAAGATATAAGGCTCTGGCTTTTAAAAAGGTTAGATTTCTGATTCATATTGTAGATATCAATATTTAGAATATCATCAGGTACAATTTTATTCTCAAAAGTTACATTTAACTCTTGTGGTGGTTGAATAAGGGTTGGGTCATCATTTTGAAAAAGTGTGTACTCTCTGATACTACATCCCGTAAAAAAAATCATATAAACTATAACTATATACATTAACTTCATAAAACCTCCATTAGATAGAAAACCTCGAACTTTGTAATTTTAACATAATTAAACTTATTTTATTGTTCTCAATCTATAATATCAGCAATTCTAACTATGATTTTTTCTTATAGTTAATTTTCTATCTAATTTAAAAACCTTAAGATTTGATATTGATTTAAAGCCCTAAATATATGACTTTAGCTAAATTATTTTTTTAAAATATCCTTGAATTCGTTAAATGATTACTTTTTGTAATAATTCTTAAAAATGTTTAAAAACCCTATATTTAGGGCTTTATAGTACTTTTGGTTTTTCATAACTAGAATTGCTGACTGAAATTTGGATTAGATTTGTCTAAAATGTAGTAACTAAGATAAAAGTTTTTGTAAAAATAATAAGATTTTAATTAAAAAGAACGATATAATACCAACTATTTAAATAAATTAAACAAAGGCAAATTTATGATAATTTACAGACTAATTTTGGGATTCTTATTAATCTCAACCATTGCTCTCTCTGCTAATACCCCCACCACAGAGCAGGGAAAAACTGTTATTAATCTGGCAGGGAAACAGCGTATGTTGACCCAAAAGATGAGTAAAGAGGCACTTTTG
>CAZROY010000066.1:0-10378 GCA_964601885.1 uncultured Sulfurovum sp.
TATTGAAATCCTCTAGTGTATAAATCTTTTAAATTTATATTTCTTATTGAACCGACACAAGAGTTGTATTGAAATACAAGCAATTTATATTCTCCTGTTTTATTATTACCTCATTGAACCGACACAAGAGTTGTATTGAAATTGCTATAGTTACTTTATGTTTTTTTGGTTAGAATTATCTAACCGCTTTCTCAAGAGTATTGTTGACTTAATATATGTTATAATTTCCCAAATTAAATATTAAGGATTTATATATATGTCAATTTTTGTATTTGGTCACTCTACACCAGATAGTGATTCTATTATTGGAGCAATTGCACTATCTTATTTAAAAAATCAATTGGGGGAAGATACTATTCCAACAAGACAAGGGGAAATTAATCCAGAAACCGAGTTTATATTAAATAGATTTGGTTACAAAAAGCCAAAACTTAAAACGGAGTATGCAGGAGAAAGTGTATATCTTATAGATTTTATGGAGAGGTCACAGAGTCCTCAAGATATTGATGATGCTACTATTTTAGGTATAGTTGACCACCATAAATTGGGAGATTTGCAAACAACCTCACCTTTAGAGATGTGGGTTAGACCTGTTGGGTGTTCTAATACTATTGTCAAGCAGATGTTTGACTACTACAATATTGAAATTCCAAAAAATTTAGCCGGAATGATGGCATGTGCAATTTTGAGTGATACTGTGATTTTTAAATCTCCAACATGCACAAAAGAGGATACAAAAGCTTGTAAAGAGTTGGCATCTATTGCACATATTGATGATTATAAATCATTGGGTATGGAGATGTTTATAGTAAAATCAAATGTGCTAAATGCTACTAAAAGAGAGTTGGTGTTACGAGATTTTAAAGATTTTAATATGGGTGGTTATAAAATTGGAGTAGGTCAGCTTGAAGTTGTTGATTTGAATGTATTTAATAATATGAAAGATGAACTTTTTAATGCGATGAGGGAGATTAAAGAGGAGGGAGATAGAAATTCAATTATACTACTACTTACAGACATAATCCAAGAAGGCTCACAACTTTTAGTTATAAGTGATAATATGGATAAAATAGAAAAGGCTTTTGATATTACTCTAAAAGATAATGAAATCTGGCTTCCAAAGATAATGAGTCGTAAAAAACAGATTATCCCATTTTTAGAGAAACAATTTTAATTATATTTTCATAGAACACTCTTTAATTTTAGATATTTTAAGTTATCCTATTGATGATAATTTATTTAAGGGTTTCTATGAAAAATCACTATTTTCTTTCACAACCTCACCAACCATTTTTTGTGTTGGCGTTTATCAATGCTATGGTATCTATGCTGATATTTGCTCTTTTTTCAAAAGGCATAATAACTTCAGTCATTCCTATACCAAACTATCATGCCTATTCATTAATATATCTGTTGTTTACTCCAGCATTTTTAGCATTTTTATTTACGACTTTTCCTAGATTTTCGGGGACTTTACCAATAGAAAAGATAGTCTATATGACAATCGTAATTCCTTTTGTTATTGGGAGTCTTTTCTTTATTTTTGGTGCAATTTTATCATCATTTTTAGTATCTACTGCAATGATAATACTCTTAATTGGTCACCTTTTGGCAATTAATATTCTCCGTAAAGTCTATAATAGTTCTGTAATGGAGGACAATAGAGATATGTTTTGGATTTTGGTATCAATGGGTGCTGGAGGGGTATCTCATCTATTATTTATAATAGGTTATATCTCTGATACACCATTTATTATTAATTTTGCGATAGAGATAGCCATATATCTCTATCTCTTTATGGTTACATTCTCCGTTGCACAGCGAATGGTTCCCTTTTTTTCACATGCAACAGGCGAAAAAGATAGGGAGCTGTTAAAGGTTATTGCCATTTTATTAATAGTACATGTACTACTAGAGAGTATCATTTCTCATCTATCTTTTGTGGTTGATTTTATATTAATATATCTTATTGGGAAAGAGTTACTAAATTGGGAACTTCCATTTCCAAATGAAAATCCACTACTATGGATACTCCATTTAGCTCTATTTTGGATACCCATTGCCTTTCTCTTTTCTGGATTTTCAAATTTAATAGCACTATTTAGTGGCGTGAATTTTCTCTTTTTAGATATTCATATCTTAGTCTTAGGATTTATATTAACTATTCTAATCGGATTTGGCACTCGTGTAACACTTGGACACTCTGGAAATCCATTGATAGCTGATAAATGGACAACAATACTGTTTTATTGGACTCAAGTAGTTGTAATTAGCCGACTTATTACATCTATTATATTCTCATTTGGGTGGAATTTCTTATTTTGGTTTGATATAACAGTTACAGTCTGGCTTGTACTATTTGGTTTATGGGGATTTAGATTTTTTTCTATTCTAATTTTTGGCAAAAAACTAGGGGAATAGTTTTATTTATGTTTTCCCCTAAATCCTTGTGGGGGATATATTTTACGCTTTCTTTTATGTATCCTTCTTTTATGTTTTTTCTTTCCTTTATATTTCCAATGAGCAGGTATAGTAATTCCTAATGGTGTGGTGTATTTTTCAACCCATATAAAATTTGGACCCGGTTTTGGTGGTCTAGCCATTATATATTCACAACTAAATAACAATAATGTCAAAGCCAATATAATTTTTTTAATAAAATTAAACATTTTAATCTCCTTTATATTTAAAGCATCAATTATAACATAAAATTGGGGTGAAAAAGTAGAATGTGAAAAATTATATTTTTTTATTATTAAACTCAATTTAAGAAATTATTAGATATTACATCTTCACAATAATGCACTATTTTATGTTAGAATGGCTCTTATAGTCAAAAATAAGGGTGATGTTTGTTATATAGCAGGATTTTTTCTAAGATTAATAGGTTTTACTACTATAGTATAGTGATTTATTTTATTATATGTTGCCTTTTGATATATTTATACAAAAACATTCCAAACTATGAAAATAAATTAAGAATTACCCTTCTGAGTCAATCTATTGATGGTATAGATGCGGCTTCTGATAAACTTATTGAAAAAATAGTAGATAATAATCCAAATTTTTTAAGAGACAATATTAAAGATATTAATTTAAGAAAAAAAAATGAAATCTATCTTCAAGAGTTTTTAAATAGAAATATATCCTCAATATATCTTCTATTTTCCTGTGATGATAAATATTTTATCCTCTTGGATAGTGATAGTAAAGATAATGATATTCCTCTTTTTATGTTGGAAGATATTGATATTGACTCCTTAAATAGAGCAATGAGTAGTAAACAAAAACAGATTTATATTCAAACAAATATAAAAGATTTAGGCTTTACGCTTATTAAACCAATAGTAACAAAAGATAAAAGAGATACTTTTTTAGTAATTGATTATACACAAAGAACATATAATTCCCTCTTCTCATTACTTAGTTTAAGTGTAAAGATTATTATGATATTTTTAATTTTAGTCGTAATTCTACTTACTATTTTTATATTATATTTTATTAGAAATATATATATTAGACACCGCATGTATATAAATCCAAATACAGGAACTTTCTATAGAAGTTACTTAACAGATAATTATGAAAAAATAAACTTTTCTAACTATTATATGGCATTAGCTGATATAGATTTTTTTAAAAGAATTAACGATATATATGGTCAAACTATTGGAGATAAAGTTTTAAATGCAATAATAAAAAAAATATTTACCACTTTGGATAAAGAAGATATATTTGTTCAATATGGAGGAGAGGAGTTTTTACTTTTTATATCCAAAAAGAATAAAACCACAAAAGAGTTTAGAGAAAAATTAAAGGAGATTAAAAGAACAGTTGAGAGACTAAATATTAGAATTAAACAGGATATAGTAAAAATTACTATCTCAATAGGTGGATATATACAAACAGAAACTTCATCATCTCTTCAAGATGCTATTCATAAAGCAGACTCTGCACTATATGAGAGTAAACACAATGGTAGAAATAGAATATCATATTTTGATATATCAAAAAATAAAATATTATATCGTGAGAAATTAAAAGATATGATAGAGAGTGATAAGTTAATATGTTTTTATCAGCCAATAGTATCTCTTAAGGATTTAACATATCATCACTATGAAGCACTTTTAAGACTTCAAGACGGGGATAAAATCATATATCCAGATGCAATACTTCCAGAACTTGAAGATAGCTATTTCTATAGTAGAATTAGTATGAAAGTTATAGAATATAATGTTAAAAAATTAAGGGAGAATAGTAACTTTACAATTAGCATTAATTTAAGCTCTGATGATATTTTAAATGATGCAATATTTAATCTTTTAATCAAAAATTCAGATATTGCATATAGAGTATTGATAGAGATACTAGAAACCAAAAATGTAAACTATATTGAGGTTGAAAATGCTATACAAAAACTCAAGATATTTGGATATAAAATATGTATTGATGATTATGGTTCAGGCTACTCCAATTTAAGCCATCTTTTAAATCTTTCTATAGATTATTTAAAAATAGATGGTTCTATTATTAAAAATATATATAAAGATAAAAAAGCACACGCATTAATATCTGCACTCTCCACATTTTGTAAACAAAATGGTATTAAAGTTATTGCCGAATTTATTGAAAATGAAGAGATACTCAATATTCTAAAAGGTTTTGATATTGAGTATGGTCAAGGTTACTATTTTGATAAAGCAAAACCATATGAAGATATTTTTAATAACTCTTAGCAAAAATTCCTATAATCTTTAACTGGTTTACTTTATTTACTTAATTCTAAAAGCTCTTGATTGTTATATTGGTCATATACTGTATATTGAGCATTATTAATCCTCTTTATCTTAAGTTCTCTATTTGGAATTGTAGCCACTTTATAACCCAAGTTAAGACCTAAAAATGGAATTGAAGCTACTATTTTATAGACCATTGTTTTACTATTTTGAGGATTATTACTTAACTGAAAAAGTGGATTTTCTATATTTTTAGCCTCCATATTTAAAAGTATTTTATCTTCTCCTATCCTAGCTTTTATAGTAGTAGCTGGTATTTTATCTATTCCAAAACTGTTTACAATAGTAGTATTAATAATAAAAATAACAACAGCATAAACAATAGTAGCAAATACTTTTTGCAATCCATTATCTACTACCATATTTTGAACAAATATACTAAGCCCAATGACCACAGATATAACACCTAATAAAACCCTAAAACTATAAGTAATATCTGTCCAAAATAGAAAAGTAATAGGTAAAATAAAAATAAATACCATCTCTATAAAATACTCTAAAGATTGGAGAGATAAGATATTTGAAATTTTATCTATTTTAAAATCCAAATTAAGCAGTAGAGTAGTAGCCACTATTATATAAAACCATGCAAATAGGAATATATTATTAATAGAACTACTAAAAATCGCCATATTAATAATAGCATCTATATCATCATTGGATACAAAAGAGCCAATTAATATAATGTTCACAAATATAGAAAGGGAAGCAATAATAAAAATTAATGCAATAGTACCTATTTGAGTTAACATATAAGGAAATATGTAACGGATAGCTGGTTGGAAAATGGTAAATATACCTATTGCCCAAAGTATAGTACAAGAGATAACCCACGCTATATTACCATTAGATAGATACCAAAGAGAAGGCATTGTTATAATAGATAAAATAGTCGAAATTAATAGTGTATCATAATATCGGATAGATTTTTTTAGTATTTCTTTATAAAACATATTATATCCTTTAAATTAAATAAATATTAAGTCAATACTAATTGTAATATAAAACTATTGTTAGTAAGGTAAAATTATTTAAAAGTAGAGATAAAAAGAGCATTGAATACAATAGATAAATTACTTTTTATTAAAATAGCTACAAAAATAGATATAATATCACTATTAAAATAGAAAGAGATAGTATAATAATATGGTAGCAGTTTCTTTATTTAGTGGAGGGCTTGATAGTATGATAGCTATTAAGCTAATAGCAGACCAAGGCATTAAGGTAGTAGCAGTTTATATAAAAACAGGATTTAGTGCAACAAAAGATATAACAGATATTTTAGAACAGAGAGCAAAAATAGCAGGAGCTACCTTTAAGATTATAGATGTAAAAGAGGAGTATATACAAAAAATACTTTTTAACCCAAAATATGGATATGGAAAAAATTTTAATCCATGTATAGATTGTCATGGATATATGTTTAAAGTGGCAAAAGGTATTATGAAGGAGCTTGGTGCCTCATTTGTAATAACAGGTGAAGTTATAGGACAGAGACCAATGAGTCAAAGAGCAGATGCACTAAAGCAGGTTAGTCAATTGGCTGAAGATAAAGAGGATAAATTAATTCTTAGACCATTATCTGCAAAACTACTACAGCCAACTACTCCCGAAATAAATGGTTGGGTTAATCGAGATAAACTTTTAGATATTTCAGGACGAAGTAGGGAAAAGCAGATACTCTTGGCTAAAAAGTATGGGTGGAAGGAATATCAATCACCGGGTGGTGGTTGCCTTTTAACAGAAGCCCACTACTCAAATAGAATTCAAGAGTTTATAAAATATGATAATTTTGAAGTATCTGATATTGATTTATTAAAATTTGGACGACATTTTAGATTACCAAATGGTGCTAAATTGGTAGTTGGTAGAAACCATGAAGATAATATAGGATTACAGAGTATCAATAGTAATAAATATATAGATATTACTCTGCCAATTGCCGGACCATTTTCACTTATTGACAAAAGTGCTAACAAGAGTGATAAAATCTTGGGTGCCAAAATAGCTATTACATACGCAAAAAGTTCAATTCATAAAGTATATGCTATAAATGTAGGTGATGAGGTTTTAAAACTATCACCATTTTCTACAAAAAAAGATGTACAAAAATACTTTTTTAACAAAAATACTACAAAATATTAATATATATTTCTATTTTGAATAGTTACAAAGAAATCATCAAATCTCTACTACCTCATCCCAAAGAGTAAAGCTAGATTACAAATTAACACTAATTTAACACTACTTTTATATTATAGGCTTATGATTAATATAAAAGGAGTAGTTGATAATGCGAAATAGTATATATCTATCAATAGTCTGTATTGGATTTTTAAATGGGGCTGAACAGTTAGAGAGTATTGATATAGTGGGCGAAGCTACAAGTGAAGTTGTTGAGAATGTAAGTAGTGAAGAGATACAGAGTGCAGATTTAGCTGATGCGTTAGAGAGAAATATTCCTAGCATATCTATTATTAGAAGAAGTGGAATTGCAAATGATATTATTTTAAGAGGTCAAAGTAGAGATAATATTAATGTTATTGTTGACGGTTCTAAAATATATGGCGGTTGTGTTAATAGAATGGACCCACCAACCTCACATGTGGTAACCCATATTGTAGATGAGGTTCAAGTAACAGAAGGTCCTTTTGATGTAGAAGATTTTGGAACTTTGAGTGGAGCTATTAAAGTAACAACTAAAAAACCTACCAAAAGAATTGGAGGGGAAGTTGAGACCAATATTGGCTCATTTGGTTATCAAAAATTTTCAGGTACAGTAAGTGGTGGAACAGATAAGGTTAGATTGTTATTAACAGGTTCAACGGAGAAGAGTGAACAGTATGAAGATGGTAATGGAGATAAGTTGGCCACACAATTAGAAAACTATACAAGAGATAGAGGAGGAGTATCCTTATATAATTATGCTCCAAAATATAGGGATATGGACGCCTTTGAAAAGAGTGTAGTGATGGGTAAATTGTTTATTGATATTAATGATAATCAAGAGTTAAAATTAAGTTATACAGCAAATAGAAGTGATGATGTTCTATATCCATCAAGCAAAATGGACGCAATATATGATAATAGTGATATAGCAAATTTAGAGTATAGTGCAGAAAATTTAGGAAAATTATCTAAAAAATTAAATTTTCAATTTTACACATCTGAAGTAGAACACCCAATGAGTACACAGTATCGTAGTGTTGGAAAAGATGTATATATGACTCATAAGTTAACAACTCAAATGAGAGGTATAAAGTTAAAAAATAGTGTTGACATATTAAATAGAGAGATTACTTATGGAGTTGATAGTAGTAAACGAAATTGGGACGGAGAGTACTATACAACAAAAGTTACCAATGGAGCTATAAAGCAGATAGGAAAAAGTATTGATGATGTAGATACAGAAAATTTAGGCTTTTTTTTAAAATCTAAACATAATTTTGGAGCTATTGATGTTGCATGGGGTGCAAGATATGATGATACTACAATAGATACTAAATCATCAACAGAACGAAATCGCAATTACAATTCTCTATCTGGTAATATATTTGCTACATATAAACTGGACAAGGATACAGATATTTTTGGAGGCGTTGGTAAATCAAATAGAGTTCCAGATGCTAGAGAGCTATACAATACAAAATACTCAAAACAGAGTAATGGAACAATGAAAAGGATTTTAAATGGCAATCCTAATCTAAAAGATACAAAAAATTATGAAGTAGATTTTGGAGTTGAAAGATACTTTCCAAAAGGTAAAATAAAGATAAAAACTTTCTATTCAAAACTAAAGGATTATATCTATTATAATAGTAGTAAAAAGACAAATAGTTTTGAAAATATAGATGCTCACATTTATGGAGCAGAGTTAAATGGAGATTATTTATTAACAGATACTTTAAGTTTTAATGCAGGAGTAGCATATAAAAAAGGTTCTAAAGATACTCAGCCAATAGGACAAAAAGATAAAGAGTTAGCTAATATCTCACCAATTAAACTAAATGCCTCTTTAAATTATGATTATGACGAGCAGGGATTTGTCCAATTATCGGTAATTTCGGCTGGAAAATGGAACAATATTGATAGCGACAATGGAGAACAAAAGTTAGATGGATATACCATTTTAAATCTAAAAACAACAAGAGAATTTAATAGCGGAGTAATATTAACGGCTGGAGTTGATAATATATTAGATGAAAAATATACAACTACAAACACATATAAAGATTTAATCTTAATGACAGATAGCACAGATACTATGTTAATTAATGAGGTTGGTAGATACCTATATCTTAATGCAAAATATAAATTTTAACTTAATATTTTATAAATATAAAAGAGAGAAGAGATAATTACCTCTTCTTTCCATCTACTTCATGACTTAAGTCAGCCAATTGCTCTAAATATGTTTCCTCTTTTTTGGTTATCTCTTCTAATTTTTGTTTATCCTTATTTATATCATTTACCTCATCACCTTCTTCATCTTCTAAAAGTAATTCATCTATATTATTAAGCATGTGAGATTTTGGAGGCTCAACTATCTCCTCTTCTATTACACTATCTTCGGCTTTATTTGTTGATTGAATATTTGTTTGTGATATATATATATAACCAAAGATACTAAGCCCCAAAATTATAGCTATGAGGGCTAAAATTATTATTAAGTTTTTTGAAGTTATATCTTCATCATCATCTCTATTAAGAATTTCAGATTTATAAGCATCAGCAAAACTTATCTCCTCATTATCATTATTAGACTTATACACAAATATCCTTTTTTTATCTTATTATAATTTACATCTAAATAGACACTTAAAACATTATTCTAACATAATTTTACTAAAATCTTTTTAAATAATATTTTTTATAATTATATCATTTTAAATCATATTTTTTCACTTTATTTGCTATAATAACACTATCATAACTTTAAGCAAAGAGAAAGGAATATAGATGGAATTTATATATAGCGTTTTGGTTGTCTTTATAATAATTTTGATTATAGGATACTTTGTATATACACAATTTGTTGTAGTTGAATCGGAAACGGAGTGGATTGTTGACCGTTTAGGAAAAGATAGAGTACTAAAAGAGGGGGTAAACCGTTTTATTCCTATTCTTGATAAGCGAGAGGCAATTGTTGATATGAGAGAAGAGGAAATTGACCCTCCAGCTCAAGAGATTATTACAAGTGATAATGTTAAGCTAGTTATTGATGTAATAGCTTCAATTAGAGTTATTGATTCAATGAAGGCTATAAAAAGTGTCAAAGATTACAAAAAAGCTGTTATGAGTGCAATCTCAGCCAGTGTATTTAGCACTTTGGGTAATAAAAATTTAGAAGAGATACAAAAAAATGTTGATGCAATTACAAAAGAGATAAAAGAGCATACACAAAAGGAGAGTATGCAGAGATGGGGTGTTAAGATTGAGACTGTTAGAATTGAAAATATGAAACAGCCAAAAGCTATTATTGACTCTATGGAAAAAGAGATAGCAGCAGAAAGAGAGCAGAGAGCAGCAATTTTAAAAGCGGAAGGAGAACATAAAGTAGCAGAACTTAATGCAGATAG
>CAZROY010000067.1:0-2977 GCA_964601885.1 uncultured Sulfurovum sp.
TCTATATCATCTCTACCGGAAAGTTCTATCATTTTTTTAGCCAAATCGTATATCTTAACAGGTTCTCCCATATCTAAAATAAATAGCTCTCCACCCTTTGCAATAGAAGCGGCTTGAAGAACTAGTTGACACGCTTCCGGAATAAGCATAAAATATCTTGTTATCTCTCTATGTGTAACTGTTATATCTTCCCCTTTTGCTATTTGAGACTTAAATTTGGGTATAACTGAGCCTGAACTACCAAGTACATTACCAAATCTAACGGCTACTATTTCCGTATTTTTTGATGGGACTGCATGTGCATAGAGTTCACAAACCCGTTTTGTAGTTCCCATAATATTTGTGGGTCGAACAGCCTTATCTGTTGAGATTAAAACTACTTTGGCAACACCATACTCAATAGATAGGTCAATGACATTTTTAGTTCCAACTATATTATTATTAATCGCCTCCTTAATATTTGCTTCACATAATGGTACATGTTTATATGCGGCCGCATGTATTACAATATCAGGTCTATATTTTTTAAATGTCTGCTCTAACATAGACCGCTCTTTAACATTTTGCATAACAGCTACACTTTTATTACTATCTATCTCCTCATTTATAGAATAGAGATTAAACTCACTATTATCAACTAAAATTATCTTTTTGGCTCCAAAAATTTCTACTTGACGAGATAACTCACTTCCTATACTGCCCCCTGCACCTGTAATCATAACCACTTTTTTATTTATAAAATTGGCTATAGTCTTTTTATCTAAATCTTGTGGCTTTCTAGCTAATAAATCCTCTATTGATATATCTGCGAGGGTTGGTTTATCATCTTGAAGTATCTGAGCTATCTTTATCTCATTTATTCCAACGCTATTAAGCTGTGTAAATAGCCTATCTAACTCTTTTTGAGATAACTTATTAGCAATAATTACAGCCTCTATATCCAACTCCTCTACCACATCTAGTAGATATTTTTTATCATATACAATTAAATTGGAAAAATATGTACCAATTACAGCTTTATCTGGAGAGATTAAAGCTATTGGTTGATATGGTATCTCTCCACCCCATGCACTCTTTATAACTTGTACTGCTCTATCATTTGCTCCAATAATTAGGGTTCTTTTTTGAATATTGTGGTTATTACTCTCAATATATAATCTTTTTGATATTCTTATAAGACCTATAAAGAATAGAGATAGAAATAGGTCAATAGCTATTACACTTCTTGGAAATGGAAAAAAGTAGTCTGTAAAAAATAGCAAAATTAGAGTAAAGATAAAATAGGCAATAATATGGGCAAAAACTATTTTTCTATACTCCGCCAGTCCAAAATAACGCCATGCTATAAAATATATTTTGAATATAAAAAATAGGGTTATCTTTATTGGAATAAAGATGAACATTATATTAAACATAGAGTCTATATAGTTTGGAGGGATATGAAAATTAAATCTTAAAAGATAAGATAGTGCTATTGTGGCAATAGATATAAAAATATCAAAAAATATAAAAAAAAAGAGTCTTTTTAGCTGGGTTGGTTGAAATAGGGTATCTATTGACATATATTTTGAATAACCTCCACAACTCTATATAAATCATTAAAGGATACAGCTGTAGGGGAAGGCAGACATATACCTCTTTGAAATAAATCTTCACTTGTTCCATCTATAAAGGATATACTCTTTTTAAATAGTGGTTGTATGTGCATTGGTTTCCATAATGGACGGCTTTCAATATCTCTTTTCTCCAACTCTTTTATAACTTTTAATGGATTTGTATTTCTAAAAGTAAGAGTGGTAAGCCATCTATTTCCTCTACTATTTGGAATTTCAGGCATAAACTCAATCTCATCAATAAAATCCAACTCTTTTTTGTAGAAATTAAATATATCTCTCTTCTGATTAATCCTAAGATTTAATAGCTCCATCTGGGCTGTTCCAATGGCTGATAATACATTACTAAGACGATAATTATAACCATACTCTCTATGTTCATAATGTAAAAATGGCTCTTTTGCTTGGGTGGATAGAAATCTAGCTTTATCTATCCACTCTTGATTATCGCTAATTAAAACTCCACCACCTCCCGTAGTCAGAATTTTGTTTCCATTAAAGGAGAATACTCCCATATCTCCAAATGAGCCACTCTGTTTACCTCTATATGTAGCACCTAAAGACTCTGCACTATCCTCTACTAGATATATATTCTCTTCTCGACAGATAGATATTATCTCATCTAATTTAGCAACTTGTCCATATAGATGTGTAATGATTAAAACTTTGGGTTTTTTAGGTAGTTCTCTTATTGCTTTTTTTAGAAGCTTTGGAGATATATTCCAACTATTATCACTATCAATAAATATGGGTTCTGCCCCTTGATAGAGTATGCAGTTAATTGAACCTATAAATGTGAAAGATGAGGTTAATACAAAATCTCCCTTACTAACACCTAAAACCCTTAATGCTAGATGTAATCCGGCAGTAGCTGAAGATAGAGCTAAAGCGTATTTGGATTTTGTATATTGCTTTATACTCTCTTCAAATCTATTAATAAATTCACCTGCAGGTGCAATATAGTTACTTTTAAAAACCTCATCAATATATCTCTGTTCCTTTCCACCTATGTGTGGTGGGGATAAAAAAATTCTTTTAGTCATCTATTTCCCTTATAACTTGGCATGGATTACCATAAGCTATGCTCCTATCTTTAATATCTTTAACAACAACTGAACCAGCTCCTACTATACATCTCTCTCCAATGGTAATTCCTTGTATAATAGATGAGCCTATGCCTATATGGGTACTCTCTTTTATCTTTACAGCTCCAGCTAATGCTGCATTTGGTGAGATATGGACAAAATCTTCTATGACACTCTCATGCTCTATAGTAGATGAACTATTTAATATAACACCTTTACCAATATTACTATATGGATTAATAATCACACCTGCCATAATAACTGTACCCTCTCCAATTG